>NZ_QGSZ01000261.1 GCF_003857055.1 Micromonospora inaquosa
GTGTGGGGTCGTCGCTCGTGGGGTGGTCAGGGCAGTGAGGGCAGTGGAACCGCGGCCGACAGCGCGTAGCTGATCGCTCCGTGCAGCACGGCCTGGTCGCCGAGGGTGGCCCGACGTACCTGGGTGGGGGCGGGTGTCTTGGCCGAGAGCAGCCCTTGAAGCTGTTCGAGTGCGGCGTCGTCGAGTTCCGCGGCGGCGCCGCTGAGCAGCACCATCCCCGGGTCGATCACACAGACGCAGGAGAGGATGAGTCGGGCCCAGGCGTCGAGAACCTCGTCGAGGTAGTCGCGGGCCGGACGCGACGCGGCGGCGAGTTCGATCAGCTCCCGTACCGGTGACTCGGGTCGCCGCCCCGGGTGCAGGGCGACCAACCGCTCGGCGATGGCGTTCACCGACCAGCGGGCCTCGAACTCGCCGACGCCGCTGTAGCTGCGCTTGGGTGCGGCGTCCAGCGGCAGGAAGCCCACCTCGCCCGCTGCTCCGCTGGCGCCCCGGCGGACCTTGCCGTCGAGCACGAGCCCGGCGCCGATGCCGTCCGCGACGTGGATCAGCAACAGGTTGGCGACGTCCGCTCCGGCGCCGGCGACACACTCGCCGGCGGCCATCAGGTTGACGTCGTTGTCGACGACGACGGGCACGCCGAGTCGTCGCTGAACCGACTCGCCGATCGGCCACGCCTCGACCAGTCCCACCGATGGCGCGAGGCGTACCGCGCCGTTGGTGGAGACGCCCGGCACCGCGATGGCGACGCCGCGCAGTGACGGCAGGTTGTGGCCGACCAGGTCCAGGACGAACGAGCAGATGGTCTCGACCACGTCGCCACTGAATCGCGTGGTGCGATGCGCGATGAGCGCACCCTCGCTGTCGGCGATCTCGCAACTGATCCGGGACGGTTCGAGCGAGACCGCGGCGACGAGCTCGGCACGTGGATTGAACTCGAGCATCTCCCGGGGACGGCCGGTGGTGGGGGCACCCGGTCCCCGTTCGATGAGGTAACCCTCGGCGATGAGCTCCCGCACCAGCGCGGTCACCGTTGCTGCCGGGAGTCCCGTCATCTCGGCGAGATCAACGCGGGACAGCAGTCGAGCCTGCCGGGCAGCCAGGATCACCGAGAGACGCTTGATCTCACGGGACCGTTCACGGCTGACCGGGCTGGTCGGGGCTTTGTCGGACACAGTTATTTCCTACTGAGAAAAAACGGTGGCGTCAAGTAACGAGATCATCTCGGCCGTCGACGAGGGAGAACGTAGATCCACAAGGGACACCACCGAGGATTCCTCCGTCCGATCGGACTAATCCGGCCTCAATGTAGAAGTCGTCCGGACCAAAGGCGGACAAAAGCCTCCGATCACCAATGCAGAGCGATAGCCCATGGGGTTTGAACAGGCACATCGTTTCTTCAAAGAAGGAAGAAAGTCGTCCTGAGCTATTGACTGGCTGCCGACAAGATCCCTAGCGTTACCGGCCGAAGGCCTTCGGTGGATCCATCCCTACCACTGTGCGTACCGCTCACCACGTGACGCTGGGCAGGCACCACTACCCCCACTGTCGAGCGACACGCACTCGTGGAGACCGTCTCCGGTCTCCAGTGGACAGCTGTTCACGCTTCAGGCCCGGCAGGAGCCAACTGCCAGTAGGTCTCCTGCCGGGCCTGTAACCGTCCCACGCAGCACTCGCCCCCACACGAAGAGGTATGCCATGAAATGGCGCACCACGGCGTCGATCGCCCTGTGCGGTCTGCTGTCGCTTGGCCTGGCCAGTCCCGTCCAGGCCGGTCCCAAGGGCCCATCGCCCGAGCAGACATCCCCCAAGAAGCCGTCCGACAAGCCGATCAAGCCGGTCGACCTGGACATCATGTTCATCGGCGCGCATCCCGACGACGAGGCCGGCCAGCTCGGCATGCTGGGGTACTGGAACGAGTATCACGGCATGCGGGCCGGCGTCATCACCACCACCCGCGGCGAGGGCGGCGGCAACGCCACCGGCCTTGAGGAGGGCCCCGAGCTCGGCATCCTCCGGGAGGCCGAGGAGCGTCGGGCGGTCGGCTGGGCCGGCGTCGAAAACGTCTACAACCTGGACGCTCTTGACTTCTGGTACACCGCCAGCGCTCCGCTGACCGAGGAGGTCTGGGGCTACCAGGAGACCCTCTCCCGGATCGTGCGGGTGCTGCGGACCACCAAGCCCGAGGTCATCCTCACGATGAACCCCTCGGCGACCCAGGGCAACCACGGCAACCACCAGAAGGCGGCCATGCTGGCCGTCGAGGCCTTCTACGCCGCGGCCGACCCGAAGGCGTTCCCGGAGCAGATCAAGCAGGAAGGGCTCAAACCCTGGCGGGTCTCCCGTATCTTCCAGGCCGGTGGCAGTGGGACCACCGGGACCAACGGTCCCGCCTGCGAGACCACTTTCACCCCGGCTGAGGCCAGCAACGTCATCTTCGGCACCTGGCAGGGCTACGAGTCGGCGCGTCACGACGGCAACCGATGGAACACGGTCCAGACCTGGGCCCGCCGCGAGTACGCGTCGCAGGGCTGGGGCAACAGCTCCTTCCCGACGACCGACCCGGCCAGCATCGGCTGCAACCGGCTGACCCTGATCGACACCCGCACCCCGTACCCGGACCCGAACGTGGGCGCCGGCCTCGGTGCGCTCCAGGGTGCCAACCTCCGTGCCCCTGGTGGACTGCCGCTCGGCACAGAGGTCCACGTGCGCGCGCAGAACTGGGAGGTCCTTGCCGGGCAGCCCATGCGCGTCGACACGGTTCTCTACGCCGAGAAGGCCATTCCCGGCGCCAACGTCTCCCTGCAGGTTCCGGCCGGCTGGAAGGTCACCGGCAACGGCAACGTCGGCACGCTCACCCCGGGCAAGGAGGTCGTGAAGAGCTTCACGGTCACCCCTCCCGCGCAGCTTGAGGTGGGTACGCGATTCCGGATCAACGCCACACTGACTAGCAAGAAGGACGGCAGCGGCACCAGCAGCGCGCTCGTGCAGGCGACCGCTCCGGTGCGGGGCACGCTCGAACCGCTGGAGGAGATCGCCGACTTCCGCGAGTGGACCGTACGTAACAAGACCCAGCAGCTCGACGCGCTCATCGAGTCCCTGCTGAACATCCCCAGCGGTGGCACGCGCAGCGTCAAGGTCAACTTGACCAACCACAGCAACCGGACCCAGTCCGGCAACGTCAAGCTGAACCTGCCGGCCGGCTTCTCGGTGGCCGAGCAGCAACTGCCGTACAGCGGACTGCAGGCGGGCGCCAAGGGCTCGGTGACCTTTACGGTCACCAACACCGACACGTCGTTGCCGACCGCCAACCGGGCGCCGGACAACGGCGCGTACCAGGTGCGGATCGAGACCAGCTTCGACGGTGGCAGCGCCACCGAGCCGGGAGCGTTCAACCTGGTGCCGGTCACCACGATCACGCGGGCCAGCACCGCGCCGTCGGTCGACGGCACGGTCTCACCCGGTGAGTACACCGGCGAGGTCATCGACATCTCGACGCGCTGGGAGGGCACCGCCGCTCCGGCGTCGGACATCTCCGGCACCGCCCAGCTCACCTACACCGACGACGCCCTGTACGCCGTCTTCAACATTACCGATGACGTACTCGGCACCGTCCTGCCTCCGGAGGACTGCAAGCGTCCGCGCCGTAACGACAACATCGAGTTCGGCATCGACCCGCGCGGCAACTCGGCGAACACCTCCACCGTGTTCAACGTGGCGCTCTTCCCGGCCACCAACGACCCGGCCAACGGCAACCCGCCGTGCTTCGCCCGCGAGCGGGACAACCACCAGGGCGGACCGGAGACCGCGCCGGGTCTCGAAGTCGCCTCTGTCGTCACCAACAGCCCCTACACCGGGTACCGGATCGAGGTCAAGGTTCCGTTCAGCGCGCTGCCGGACACCATCGACCCGAACCGGATGGGTATGAACATCCTGGTTAACGACTCGGACACGCAGGACCTGTCCGGGCAGACGCGGGTTGGTTGGTCGACCTGGAGTGGCGTGCGGGCTGACCCGTGGCGCTGGGGCGTGGCGACCCTGCCAGGTCTGACGGCGCAGCCGTCGGCGCCCAAGGCTCCGATCATGCCCGACACCGCGGCGCAGAGCGTCGACTCGCCGCAGACCATCCTGCAGTCCGCCTCGGACGGGGTGGCACCGGGTGGCTACGCGGCGCTGCCGGGTAACACCGTAAAGATCAAGAAGGTTACCCGGACCAACTCGACGGTTTCGGTTGAGCTGCACGTGAAGCAGCCTGGCACCGCCCGGGTCTTCGTCTGGGACGGACAGCGGGTCGTGGCGCAGAGCACGGCCAACCTGAGTAAGGACCGTACGCTGGTCCTGCCGCTGAACGGGGCCATTCCGGTCGGCTCCTCGCTGCTCGTCTCGTACGAGTCCGGCGGTGCCACCGCCGGACTCGCCCAGCAGCTGGGCTGATCAGACAGCTCACCGCGTCGACCTGACGCACAAGCTCATGGGCCGGGCCGCGAGGCTCGGCCCATGAGCGCAACTGCTCGCGGCCCGCAGGATCTCGTTGGCCCGACGCAGCTCAGCGACCTCCTCCCGCAGCCGGCGGTTCTCCTCGACCATCTGATGGGCAGCTCACGACGCTCGCTTGCGTCGGCCTCAGCCTGCCGGATCCCGTTTGCGCAGTGCGTCGCGACGCACGTTCAACCTCCGCGGTGAAGCCGAGGCCGACGAGCGCGTGCACGAGAACGAGGTGTCCCGCACCCAGGTGTAGCGGGTCGACCGTGCCGTCGTGCGTCACCAGCGCAGCGTCCGCACGTCGCCGATGAGACCGTGCTCCTCGCGGCGCGGCGCGTGCGCTCCCACCTGCGGATACAGAAGAATCAGCGAAGCCGTGCAGACGGCCGGGAAATGCTTCGGGCTATACCGACTACAAGGAGCGCACCCGGATGCCCGCCACGCTGAGCACCACACCCACGGCGTTCGTCACCGATCTGGTGAGCCGCTTCGCCCTGTCCGAGGAAGAGTTCGACCGTTCGTACGCCGAGCAGGACGCCTACGCCCAACTGCTCGAGAACGTCACCCGGCTGGGCACCGCGGCGTCCGCCGGCGACACCGACGCCCAGTTCGCACAGCAGTACCTGCGCCTCGGGCTTCCCGCCGACGGCATCACGTACCACCGACTGCACATCGGCATCGACGCCCACCACGCGAGCGCGTGGTTCGCCCACGTCGTTGCCGACGAGGCGCTGCACCTCTCCGGTGGTGACGGCTACCGCGCGGCCATCCGGCGGAACGGGCCCTGCGTGACGCGACCGGCCTGCCGCTCGCCGGCGGCACCACCGAACTCATGCTCCAGCAGATTGATCGAGGGTGACACGATGACCCAGCACTCCGTCCACGAGTCTCAGCCCGCCTCCGGGTGGGACGCCGACCGCTACGACCGTCAGTTCGGCTACGTGTCCGCGCTGGCGGGCGGTGTCGTTGAGCTGCTCGCCCCGGTGCCCGGCGAGACCGTCCTCGACCTGGGGTGCGGCACCGGAGAACTGGCCGCCACGATCGCGGCGCGCGGCGCGCGGGTGATCGCGGTCGACGGGGACCCCGCCATGGTCGCCTCGGCCACCGCCCGGCTGGGATCGGACGTGCTGCTCGCGGACGGCCACGACTTCCTGATCGACGAGCAGGTCGACGCGGTGTTCTCCAACGCCGCGCTGCACTGGATGACCCGTCCGGCGGAGGTCGTCGTCGCCGTCCGTCGCGCGCTGCTGCCGGGTGGGCGTTTCGTCGCCGAACTCGGCGGTGCGCACAACGTGGCCAGGATCCTCGCCGCCGTCCGCGCCGCGCTGGCCGAGTTGGGCCTGACCGAGGGCGCGCGGATGCCGTGGTACTTCCCGAGCCCCGGGCAGTACGCCACCCTGCTGGAGGCGCACGGCTTCCAGGTGCTGCGGATGGACTACTTCGCCCGGCCCACCGAGTTGACCGATTGTCCGGGCGGCGTCGCCGACTGGGTCGCCATGTTCGGCGGGGCCCTGATCGGCCATGTGCCGCCGGGCCGGCGCGACGCCGTCCTGACGCGGATCAACGAGCTGGCCGCTCCGACGTTGCTGCGCGACGGCCGCTGGTACGCCGATTATCACCGGCTGCGCTTCGCCGCCGTGCGGGAGCCGGACGGCGCGTCGGACGCGGCGGTGATGCGGTGACCGCGCCCGCGCGAGCCGGAGCGGACCGCGACTTCGGGACGCCCGAGTTCCAGCTCGACCCCTACCCGGTGTACGCGGCGCTGCGGGACCACTACTCCAGTGTGGAGAGTCCGTTTCGGGCGCCCGGCTCCGTCTTGCAAGATAGGCGTATACGCCTACAGGTTGCCTGGGTGCCCTTGAACGCGTCACGGAACAGCCTGGTGTTGCCGATACTCGGACTCCTCGTCGAGCAGCCGGCGCATGGCTACGACATCACGACACGCCTACGCAAGCGATACGGACACCTCTCGGTCACCCGCAGCACCGTCACGTCCCTGCTGAAGGCGGTCGAGAAGGCAGGCATGGTCTCCGCCCGGCTGCCCGAGCGGATAGGCAACCGGCCACCACGCACGGTCTACGAGTTGACTGTCGGTCGACGCTACGGTCCGATGGGGGTCACCCCACCCAGCCGTACAAGGTCCGGCAGGGTCAGAGAACCCTCGTCACCGTCTCCGTAGGAAGGCGTAGACGATCTTGTTGGAGGCGAATTCCGAGATGTTGACGAGGTCCCAGCCGAACTGGCCGAGGACCTCGGCGGCAGCGACCGCCTCGCTGACCTTGCCGCCGCCGATGCCGTGTTGGGAGACCACGGCCAGCAGGCGATAGGGGTACGTACGAAGATCGGCTTGGCCCTGCAGGACCGCCCGGGCGGTGACCATGCGGGTCCGGGCGATTTGCTCCGGGAACTCTACGGCGGTCATACCCCGGCACCATAGTGGTTCGCCGCTCGGGCAGTCTGCCAGCTTCGCAGCCGGTATGTTCGAGACGTGTCTGCGTCGGCCGGTGTCTCTCGTCTAGTCGTGGCGCTCGTTGTGGTGCTCGCCGCTGCCGCCTGTGACGGTGGCTCGGCTCCGGTGGGTGCGCCGACCGCCGGTTCGGGCACGAGCAGCAGCGTTGCCCCCACCGCGCCCACCGCCTCGGCCGGCCCGATGTATCGCGCTCAAGATCTGGAGCTGTGCAAGCGTACGGATCTTCAGCCGTTGGAGGAGTTGTCCCTGACGGTGGCCCGTACCGATCCGAAACCACCGCTGGGGCAGCCGGGTGCGGCGTGTCTGTTCGAGATGCGAACGAAGGACGGGCATCAGGCGAACCTGCGGGTGGAGGCGTCCACGCCGGCCAGCGAGCAGGAGGCTCGGCTGCTCTACCGGGCCACGGCGCAGGTGACGGTGATGACGCCGGCCGGCGTCATCACCGGTGTGGGCGATGAGGCCGAAGCCTTCACCAGGCGCTCCGAGCCCGGCTTCAAGTACGCCGAGTACATGGTCCGCGCGCGCACGGCCAACCTGGTGGTGAAGGTGTGGTTGGCTGTCGGCGGTGCCTCGTACACCGCCACCGAAACGCTTGCATCGAAGGCGCTGACGTTGCTCAAGGCGACCCAGGCGGCCGTACCCACGGTGTGATGCGCCGGTCGGTCATCCGCGGACGGCCTCCGGCCACCGCCCACCGGGTAGCTTCGAGTGGTCGCCGACCTGCGTGGCGATGTCCCGGATGTTGCCCAGCGCGTCGACGAAGCGCTGGCCGATGGTGAGCAGAGCGTTTATGCCGGCGCTGACCACGTCTCCGACCGACTCGGCGAGGGTGGAGACGGCCCAGGGTAGGTCGACGACGGTTCCCGCTTCACCGGCTGCCTGTACCAGTTTGCTGACCATTCCCGTGACGATTTTCGCGAGTTCGACGGCGTAGTCGACGTTCGCCTTGGCGATCGTGAACAGCCACTGGCTGATGAACTCCGACTTGACGACGGACTCGTCGACCGCGGCTTTCTGCTTGAGTGCCTTGGCGTTGTAGGCACTCGCGGCGTCGCCGGTCCACTTGGGCAGGTTCTCGTTCGCCGGGTCGGTGGTGGCGGAAGAAAGCTCGGAGACCGGGGTCTTCACGTCGTTGACCCAGCGGAAGCTCACGTTGATCAGCGAGAGCACCGGCAGCTGATGCTCCAAGGCCTGGTCGACGCGGTCGAGGACGGCGTTCAGTGCCGTTTTGGTGACATCCAGGCTGTGCTTGATCCACAAGAGTGCTGCCGGTCCGAGGAGCCACTTCCACTGCTGTACCTGCTCGACGATCTCGTTGAACTTGGCGATCGCCGTGTCGATGCCGGAGCGGATGTGGTCGAACGCCTTGTTGAACGGTTCCCCGTACTCGAGATTAGTGGTACCTGGCTGCATGGGGTGCTCCGTGCCCTCTCCGAACGTCGCGCGGTATGTCGCTAGGCCTTGAAGATCTCGTTGAGGTCCAGTGAGACGGCCTCGTCGGCCCGGTCGTACTCATCGGCGATGCGACGCAGAGCCTTGCCAACCTGGTCGAATTCCGTCACCGCTCCACTCAGGATGTCAACCATGAAGGCGTGGAAATCTCTGTACGCCAGCGAGTGGATGAGAACGTTCGCGTCGCCGATGAAGAAGGCCGAGGGGTCGAGGTGCAACTGCTCCGCAGCGACCTTGATGGCGGCGACCCGGTCCGACAGCTGCAGCCACTTGCCTCCCTCATCACGAAGCGAGTCGGTGATGACGTTCAGTGGATCCATCTCACTACCTCACGATCCAGTCCGTCCGGCGCGGGCCAACTCGAACGCGCCGAAGAGGGAACGGGCTTCGAACTGCAGCTCGCCCGCGTCTGCCCGTGCGATCCGCCTGGCGTCGCCGGTGATGCCGGTAATGCCGCCTCCGCGGATGTGCAACGTCAGGCAGCCGTCGGGGCTCGACATGCTCGACTCGCCTGCCGACCTGAACGGGCGAGCCGCAGCGTCCAACTCCGCATCGAGGTCGTTCAGCGTCCGCCAGGTCGCACGCAGCCAGGTGTGCTGGTCGACGTCCCGATCGGCACTCCTGTCGGGCGGCTCCTGATCCGGTACTGCAGGACCACTCGGTTCCGCATTCAGATGAAGGAGCGCCGCCAATTCGAGGGCAGCCTGCACAGCGCCGACGTACGCCTCGAAGAGCGCATCGGCGAACCTGTTGGGGCTGAGCTGGCTGCGCCAGTCGCGAGCGATGGTGACAGCTGAGACGTCTCGCTGGGTGTCGACCACCACGCGGACGGAGCCGGTCTGGTCCACGCCGGAGCACTCGTCGGGTCGCAGCTCACCACCCGTCTCGCGCAACGCACGATCGGCATGCTCGCGTAGGGCGGAATCGTCGCCCAGAAAGTCCAAACTTGTCAGCTTGGGGCGTTCGTGCCCGCTGCCCTGCTGCATTCGCCCCCCGGCTTTCTGCTCGCTCAACGCTTTCCGTGATGCACCCGCCACGGCAAGGTAGGACCACGGTACGTGAATGACCAAGATCCGGGGGCCCCGGGCGCTGGGCTGGACGCGTCGATATGGCGAGGACCTGTCGCGGAAAGCGATGCCGGGGAGTTGCGAGACGTCCCTTAGGTTGGGCGCCGATAGTCGGGCGCGATGCGGCCGGAGGATCCTGTGGCGCGGGGAGGAGTTACGACCCGCAGCAGCGCCACGGGCGAATGACGTCGCCCGACGCGACATCGGACGTGGCTCGGCAGCGGCGCGCAGACTGCGACGAGGATGAGCTCACCGCTGGCTACCCTCGGGTCTGGGGCGCAGATCCAGGATTTCGGGTACGCCGGCCTTGCCGGCCTCATTTCGTTGCAGGAGGAGTAGCAGGTCCTCCTGCCGCGGTTGTCCGAACGCCAGCCGGTACCTCACCAGGTCGGCTTTAAGTCGGTCGTACCTTGCCTGGTCGCGGCTGAGTGGATAGGGCAGGACATGCCGTTCGATCTTTGCTGCCCCGGGAAACACCCAGTACGGCGCGAAGTCGCCCAGTTCTCCGGACTCGGCTCGGGCTGCCTCGTAGAGGGCCATCCACACGTCCGGTTGGGATGAGCGCAGGGCGTCGGCCCGATGTGCCGCCGCGATGTTACGGCGTACGGCGTGTCCACCGAAACGGTGAACCCTGCCCTCACGTTGCTCGAAGTCGACTGGATTGGCGGGGGTGTTCCAGTGCACCACGGCCGAGCACCACTGATGGAAATCGATACCCTCCTGACCGGCGCTGGTGGTGGCGACGACGAACGGCCAAAACGGGCTGTTGAAGGCCCCGCGCACGGCGACCTTGCGGTCGACCTGGGATTCTTCCTCGCCGCGGCCGCCGTAGCGCAGCGCGTACCGGCCGGGCAGTTTGATCGGCTGACCCGGGCGGTGCGGGTCGAACGCGACGTACGTCGATGGGCGGCTGGCGATCGCCTGCCGCGCCTCGTCAGCGAGTCTATAAAGCTCGTCGTTGTCCAGGGGCGCGTCGGAGGCGGCGCTGCGCAATGTGTGCAGTTGTTCGTCGAGCACGGCCTGGAGGCCCCCCGCCGCGCAGTACCGGAGCACCGCCTGCCAGTAGACCTGGCCCAAAGCCAGGCTCTCGATCAGCTGGGCGGATTCGGGTCGGTTGAACAGGGATCGCAGCCCGTTGGCGAGGAGCGCGGCGGCGCGCCATTGGCCTGCCGGTGTGACAGTGCTGTCTGGCTGGACCAGCCGGGACAGGGCACGCCAGGCGATGTTGCCGGGGCCGTGCAGGCCGATTGCCGCGAGACTGTCCAGCAGCCCGTCCAGGTGGCTCACTGCCGGGTAGTCGGCGTGGCTCGCCAGCTCGCGGGCGCGTGCCACGTGCCGGTCCAGGCCGGTGGCTGCACCCTCCTCGTCGCCGGATGTACCCAGGGCCGCGGCTGCGTCCTCGTTGCCGGGATCAGCGCCGGGCCAGCGGAAGACGAGCTCCCACGGCTCTGCCGGGCTGCCATCGGTGGTCTCGGTCTCGACGGAGGCACGAGCGAGCAGTTGTTCCCGGATCTCCCGCTCGAACACATCGATCGGCGCGGTCTCGTCCGGCCGTTGCCGGGCCAAAACCAGCGGATCGCACGACGCGGCTAGGGCGGGGTGCGGCCAGAAGAGCGCGAGGACACTCATCGCCGCCGGACGGCCGTGTTCCATGCGGTAGTCGAAGTGGCGGTGCCCTTCGCTGGCCTGGCCCAGCCGGCGCTCGGCCTCATAGCTGAGCAACCCTGCCACCGCCGTGGGCGTGGCATTCCAGGACGAAAACAGCAGCCGCTTGGTGATGCCCTCGCGCGCCGCTGTGGCGAAGGGCTCGCCGAGCGCGTGGTACGGCAGAGACGGCGGCAACCACAGCAGCTGCCACCAGCCCCGGTCAACAGTGTCCGCAGCGAGCTGCCGTAGCCGGCTGTTACCGAGTGCGACGGGCTCACGACGACTAATCGCTTCGGCGTCGAGCAGCTGCGCGGAGGCCAGCAGCGTCCTTACCTCGGGGTGCGGCTGTGCGCCAAGTGCCGCTCGGACCTTGTCCCCGAGCTGGTAGCCGTCGAGGAAATTCAAAAAGTACGGAGCGGACTTCCAGTACTCCACGGTCATCGGGGCGCCAACGGTCTTGGCGATCTTGCGCATCGCCACGTAGCTGCGCACGTCACTAGCGTCGAGATCGTCGGCCAGGCTGATGTGCTCGCGCAGCATCCCGTCCTGAGCGAGCATGGGTCGTTCGGTGCGGCACATGACTCGGAGCAACAGACCGCGTAGCCAGTCGCGCACGTCGCCGCAGGGCTCGCCGCGTATCAGGGCGTCCCGGTACGCCTCGAACGCCTTTGTGACGTCAGCGTGCCAGGACTCGTCGTCGCTGAGGAAACGCAGCACCTGCCGGAAGTCGGCGTAGTGGTCCTCGCCGCCGGTAGCCTCCTCGGCGAAGGTGAAAGGCTTATACGGGGTGGCCGACAGCAGCAGCACCCGGGCGGCTCCGTAGTCGAACAGGTGCCGAGCCAGCTCGGCTCCTTCGCCGCCGTTCGGGTCGAGCAGCTCCCGAAATCGCTGGAACTCGTCGAGGATGATCAGGTCGGGCTCCAGCACCTCGACGCCGGCGGTGGCCAGCACCGTACGGAGATCGCCGGTGAGCTTGCGGGCGTTCTCCCGCAGCTCGTCGGGCAGGGCGGATCGCCGGCCGATCCCGTCGAGCAGAGCGTCGAACTCGCCGAGTAAGCCCCGCCGTCGGGCCTGGCGCAGGAACTCCCTGGTGATGGTCCGGTCGAGCTTCCCGCCCAGATGATCCCGCAGCCGGTCACACCGCTCCTTGAAACGTTCGGGCCTTGCTACGCCCGCTTGCAGTGCCCGCAACGCCGCCCGGGCTCGCCAACCGTCCCATGAGCTCGCCTGCTCCAGGATCAGGTATAGCAGCGCGCGTTCCTCCGCCGTACCGGTCCGCCACCCCTGGTCAAACGAGGTGCCGGGGGTGAAGGCGACCAGGTTGATCGGCTTGCCGGCGCTGGCGGTCGCGGCGCGGAGCTTGTCCGTGTGCTTGGCGAGCAGGGTGAGCCGGCTGGACAGGGTGACTGTGTCGTCGCGAGTCACCCGTAGCCGGTCGATGTTCTGCCGCGCCACATCTTGGTTGGAGCAGACGTAGATGACATCGATCCGCTTCACGCTGTCGTCGTCCTGCAGTCGCTGCAGGGTCTGCGCGATAACGCCGCGCGCGACGACGCTCTTACCGAGCCCGGTCTCGTCGGCGACCAGGAACCGGCGAGTCCGGTCGCTGCCAAAGAACCGGTCGATAACATGCGCGACGGTGGCGCGTTGGAAGTCCTTCAAGCCGGCCATGACGGGGCCGGCATCGTAGCGCTTCACGCGCTCACCGCCGCTGTCATCGTGTCCCGCGCCTCCGTGATGACCCGCCACAGCTCGGCGAAGCCAGGCGGTAGCAGGCGGCTGCTGTCGCCGCTGGCCTCGATGCGGGTGACCAGCCCGGCCAAGTCGTCGAGTTGTTCTGGCAGGTCGACCAATGCATTGAGCAGCAATTCGAGAATTCCGCTCCCGCTGGTGCGCCACGCGCCATGCCCACCGACGCCGCCGCTCACTGCGGCGGCGGCGTCAGTACCGAGGCCGAGCATCAGCAGCAGGAACCGCATGAACTTCTCCGGTGTGTCGATCTGCTGGGCGATGACGTGGTCGAGCCGGTGCGGGGGGTCGCCGATCAGGGTGGCGAGAACGACGGTCTGTTCCCGGCCGGTGCTGTCCTCAGCGGTGACGACGACGAACGGGGTGATGTCGACCAGCGCAAGGCCGGTGAACGCCGCATCGACCGGCAATCCCGGCCCAAGCACGGCCGCCTCGCCGCGGCGGGTGTGCAACTGCGCGGTTATCCGCACGCCTGGCGCATCGGGCAGGGCGTCCTCGGAGGACAGCAGGATCCGATATCCGTCGGCCTCGGACGAGACGGTGGCCGACAGCGGGATTGCCGCGATGTCACGGACCAGATCACGAAGCTTGGCCCCTTCCGGCTCTGGTTCGATGACACCATGGCGTTCGTAGGGTTCGAGGATCTCCCGGAAACCCGCAGCTGGCCCGACGAGAGCGTCGATGCCCCACTGGGTGCGGCCACCGACCAGCTCCACCAGCAGCTCGACGTTGCCGCTGAACGCCGCATCGGTAGCGTTGGCAGAGCCGAGCAGGACCCGCGCCTGACGGCCCTTCTCCACCACGTACACCTTCGCGTGAAGCCCGCTGAGCACCTCCAGGCCGGACGGCGAGCCGTCCGACGGCAAACCGGCCAGGGCGTTGACCACCAGCGCCTCGGGACCGGCCAGGGTCTCGTCGGGCAGGCAGTCGAGCGTCTCCTGCCGGCTCACCACCGTCAGCTGGCCGCTCGGTGCGCACCGGTCCACACCGCCCGGCGTGCAGAACGGCGAGATGATCAGGTGACGCGTGCCATCGAAGTCTGGTGGACGCGCACGGGGCACCCCAAGGACATGAAAGAACATCTCCCGCGCGCCCTCGGGATACTCCCACTCGGCCCGACGCAGATCTTCACTCAGCTGCTCAATCGCCACCCGCCGGTCCGTCGACAGCGGGCCGACCGTCAGCCGCAACGTGTGCTGCACGAGGTCGAACAAGGGCCGGTTGCCCGCCAACCGGCGAGTGCCCACGATGCCGTCCAGGCGCAGGCACACGTCCCAACTGCGATCCTTGGTCAGGTTGCGGCTGAGGACCAGCAGCCGCAGCGATGTCTCCCCGGTCGACTCGTCGTGAAAGCGCAGCGCCCACAGCTTCGGGTGGAACAGGTGACCCGGCTTGGGCCGGCGCACCTGGTGCACCATCGGCTCGACGAAAGCCAACAGCGCCGACCTCATCGGTGGCACCACAATTTGCCCCGTCTGACAGAACACGTCTATGCGGTCGGCGCAGCGCCGTACGCCCTCCATCACGCGATCGGATCAGTCGACTCACGCAGACCGTGCGCGGCGAACGCCAGCGGTGCGACCAGCAGACTCTCCAGGTCCAGGGTGAATGTCAACGCCACGGCCCGGGACAGCCGCGCGCCCAGTGGCGGACGCAGAGCATCCACCAACAACGAGCGGGAGTCAGGCGCGAGCATCGGCAGCCTCCGGCAGGTCGACGGCGCAGCCCTCGTGAATGTCAGCCAGGATCCGGCGAACCTGCGGCCAACGGAACACCAGGCGTCGGCTGCCCGACGCGCCGCTCCACGTTTGAAGCAACTTGTCGTTGACCAGCCGCGACTGCCCCTTCTTCACCGACCGTTCCCGCTCGGCCACGAGGTTCCGCAGGCTCTGGTCGTTCGCGGCGTCGCCCGAGGCACCGCTGATAACCGCGTCCAGCCATCGGTCAATGAACCGACGTGCGGCCACGTTCGCGGCGATCCGCGGGTTCTTCTCGATAAGCCGGGTCCACATGCCCGACCGGTCCCAGCTCTTAAAGCCCTGCTCCGCCGACACCCGGCCGTTCCAGTTCAGCAGCGCGTCGCGGTACCAGGCCATCGGCTCCTCACGTTCGGTCAGGCCGGCCTTTTCGTACCGCTCGGCGATGAGCAGGTTGTACAGCAACGCCGCGCCGTGAATCGCCAGCGAGAACAGCGCAGCATCCCGCACCATTGAGCTGATCTGATCCGGCGCGGCGAGCGCCGCCGGCTCCTCCCACGGCGCCTCACTGTCCCAGCCGGGGCGGTTCTCGGGCTCGAGAAGGTGCGCCAGCAGGGTGCTCGGCGCTGCAGCCAAGATTCGCTCGCGCAGCCATCGGGCCTCGTCCGGGTGTAGCCGCAGCCCACCCTCGACCTGGGTAGGGAAGTTTGCCGGTGGCACCGGCAGAGTCGGATACCAGGACGAGCTTGATCGTTCGGTGAGTTCCTCGGCCTCCGCCAGGCCGGCTGTCAACCGACGGTCCGATGCCGCTTCATCGCCGCCGGCACGGATGCCGTACCGCGACAGCGCCGCGGCATAGATGCTCGACGGCAGCGTCCGCACCCCGACACCGGCCCGCCGGCCGATTACACCCTCAGTGTCGTCCCCACGGAGGAGTGCGTCGATCACCTTCCGCTCGTTGCGATCAACTTGCGCTGCGAGTCGGTCACCGCGCAGCCCACGCCGCTGCGCATCCTGAAAGCACCACGGCACGATCAACAAGTACCGGGCCCGGGTCTGGATGACGGAAGTACCCGGAAACAGCAGGTCGCTGATCGCGTCGCGGATCTGACCTATGCCCAGCTCGTCCCGGCTCTCCGTATCGCTGAAAAGCTTGAGCAACTCCCGCATGCGTTGCTGATCGTCGCGGGAACTGTCCAGCCAACTCAGGCCTGATGCCATAAGTGCCTTCCGCTTATGCTTCTGCCACCTCGATGAGGCCGCTGGGAGGACAGGTGGGCAGAGCGATCCAGCCCTCGGTACGAGCCGCTGATCGTCGTTCGGCCTGGTGGCCTTCCCGATCGCCGCGGCACGCGTGCACAGGGCCGCGATAACCGAATCGAACGCATCGTGGCTGCGCCGGACCAGCGTCTCGAACGCCCCCAGGTCCAGCCAAGGCATGGCCGCGCACACCGCAGTCACGAGGTCGGGGTGCTGGAGTCGCTGATCTCGGGCCTTGTAACCACGATGCGTCAACCCCCAGCAGCGTAGGGTCGCTGCCGGATACACCTCGACGATCTTGCCGTCGCCGCAACGATCGACATCCTGCTCAGCGGCGGCAAGCATCGACAGGAGCCCGGCGCATCGGAAGGCGGCGTGCCCGATGCGATCCGCAGCCACACTGAGCGGAACGATGCCGGTTTTCTGGCGCACCACCTCGTCAGTCTGTCGATAGGCCAAGCGACGCCGCCACGGCGTGCCCTCGCCGTCGGCGACGGCAATGTTGCCCGCCTGGTGGGCCGTGACGAGCGCGATGAAAGGTTCCGGCCAGCCGAGCGGGCAGTCCAACCCGACCTTGTCCGCGTGCTGGCTGGCTTCGACGATCCTGACGTCGCTGACATCGAGGATCAGGTCCCGCACCACCGCACGGCCCGATAGCCACTCGACGGTGGCCATCGCCGTACGCTTGTCAGCGGCGGCCAGGTCAACGCCGATGGTTAGCACCGCACCACTCTAGGTGCCGTTGTACTTGGTTGAACATGATCCGATCGATGGTCGCTGCTGAACATTCAGCCGTACATGGATGCCGCTGTGGTTCGCCGCGAGCAAGTTACGCGACAGCAGCAGCCCTCCAGCGCACAAGATCGACGGATCTTCAGCGCCGTCCAGTTCAACCTGTCAGTCAACCTGCCGTACCTGGCCATCGGCGGTCACTTCGTAGAGGTGTATGCGCAGCTGGTCGCGAACGTGGGCGGGAACCCGTTGGACGGCTCTGACGGATGCAGTCGGAACGATCAACGCATGGCGAACGGCGGTGGAGACGCTGGTCATTCGACGTAGTAGCTGGCCGTATGCGATGTCCGCATCGATGCCGGGCTCGCTGGTCTTCCCCTTCACCTCGCCGATCAGCCGCTCCACCCCCCGGACGGCTTCGATGTCAGCCCACGGATCGGTCGGCTCGACAGGCGTCCAGCCTTCGGAAATCAGCCAGGCCCGGAACGCATCCGTGACTCGGTCTTCGTCGCTGTACCGGCCGACCAGCTTGCGGATGACGTCAAGGTCCGATTCCACGCTGCGGTGCAGGCGGCCACGGCTGTCGGAATTTAGATCGCCGGGACGGATCACGATCAGCCGAAGTCCGTGGGCAGGTATTTCGGTGTCTCGCCGCGCGTCGTACAGGGCCCGCTGTTCGCCGCGATGAACTCCGCTGACGGTCAGCCTGTCCGGCTTGTCGAAGTGCGCCACGGGCTGATCGTGCTGTAGCTCGCGATACTCGACGACGAGTCGATGGGTGGGCCAGTATCCATCGACGGGCAGCATCGTCCGTCGTCCGTTGGTGGAGGGGTCGCCAAGCAGCCAGTCGAAGCGGTGCTGTGCTGCGGCTTGCTCGCCCAACACCCGGTTACACAGCCCAATTACGTATGCTTCGTCGCTGTCATCCCTGCTCATACCGCGCAATGGTGCCAGCTGCCCCCGACGTGCTCGCGCCGTTGAGTGGGCCGGCAGGGGAGCGCTGGGACTACGTCAGCCTCCACGAGCCGCGTCGGGCAGTGACGTCGAAACGGGATAGCCATGTCAGCCCGGTCGGTGCGATGATCGACTTCTGGGTCGCTAGCTCAACTGGATAGAGCATTCGACTGAGTAGTGCGTCTGCTCCCCGCTTGCGCGGTGATGGGTGCGCTTCCTTCTCCTAGTTGGATCGAATGGTTCGGGGTTCGAGTCCCCGGCGACCCACCATGCCGCAGCTGTGTGTCGGCAACAGCCGGAGTTGACCGGAACGGGGAACCACGTGCTCGAGAAGCTGATCGTCCAGAGGAGCCTGCTCGTGCCTGCCAGCACCGGCGCGGCCGGCGATGGCACGTCGGTGGCGCGGCAACTGGACGCGGCCCTGCTCGATGTCGGGTTCTCGGCGTCGCGGGCCCTGCTGGAACACATCGGCACCCTGGCCCCCGCGCCGGCGATGGACCTGGCCGCCATTGTCGTTTCGGCGGTGCGCGAACTGGTGGGCGATCACGTCCAGCACAACGCCTACTTCATTGGGTTCCCGGACGACGTTCCGGACACTGTGGAGTTCTGGACGGACCGGCTTCGGGCGGCTGTCGTCACCGACGGGGGCACGGCTACCGACGAGCAGCTGCGGGACGCCGTCGGCTCGGGCGGAGTGAACCTGCTCGACCTACCGGCCTACGGGGCCTACCAGCACACCTACGCCCAGCTGTTGGCCGCGCATGACGACCTCATCGCCGCTGCCGGTGACCGGGTGACCTTGCTGCGTCTCGGCGACAGCGCCGACGTGGAGGCTGCGCGGCTCTATCTGGCCCTGGCTGGTAGCTCGACGCCACTCGGTGAGGCGGACCTCGCGATCCTCACCGAGCTCGCGGTCGCCTGCGTGGACGGCGCGCAGCCGGCCGAGATCCCGGTACGGGAGAACCGCGCCGTGCTCAACGGAATCCGGCTCGTCCTCGGTCGGCCGCTGGTCGGCGTGGACACGACGACCGACGTGCTGCGCCTTGCCTGTCAGGTGTCCGGCGGGGACGCCTCGCTCGTGAAGCCCACGCGATTCCGCGCCTTCCGGCGCCCGGAGCGGCGGATGCTGCTTGCCGCCCTGAACACCGTCGTCGGTTCGAGTCCGGACAAGCTCGGTGACGTCGTGCGCTACGCGGAGCGGTGGAAGCGGCTCGGGGAGCGGTTGCACCCGCACGAGTACGACCAGTGGCCGCACGCGCAGGAGGTGTTCGCGGTCGCGCGTGGCGAGCGGCGGGTACGCAACCTCGCCGGCCGCGCGGAGGCGGCGATCCGTGCCGGAGCTATCGGCCCGGCCGCATCGGTACTGTCGGCGGCGCCGGGCCTGCTCCTGCGGTCGGCGGATCGGCTGTTGCGGGTCGCGTCGGCGTCGGAGCGTACCGCCGTCGTCGACGCCGTCACCGATGCACTCGGCTCGGCGTCGGGCCGAGTGCTGCTTTCGCTGCGGGAGCATGTCGACAACCGGCTGACGCCCGTGTCGGCCCGGATGTACGCGAGCCGCTCGCGCAACGCATGGGTTGGCCCCGATGAGCGGCCACCGCTGCCGGCCGAGCTGGTGGCCGAGCTGTCGTCGCTGCTCGACGCGGAGATCAGCGCCCGACTGCCGAAGCAGGATCGGCCGCTGCTGGTGGACCCGGAGGTGCTCGACGTCGCACTGCCGCTGTCGGGCAGGGCGGCGGAGGGCGGCTTCGCGGTCCTGCCAAGGGGGTCGCGGGCATCGGTGTCCGGTGAGCTGCTGCGCTTCTTCACGTACTGGCGCCAGTCCAGTCGTCGTACCGATTACGACCTCTCGGTGCTGCTGCTCGATGACGAGTTCCACGCAGCAGGTCAGGTGTCGTGGACGAACTACCATCACAACGGCGTGGTGTATTCCGGTGACATCACCGACGCGACGAACGGTGCGACCGAGTTCATCGATATGCCCATGACGACCGATGGGCACTATGTGGTTCCGCAGGTCTACATCTACACGGGTGAATCATTCGACGAGGTCGCCGAGTCGATGTTCGGCTACCAGACCCGCACGCAGGACCAGCTCGGTGCGCCATTTGACGCGCGGACGGTCCGGGCGCGTTCGCACCTGCGCGGCCAGGGCCGGGTCGCGCTGCCGATGGTGTTCGCCAAGGGTGAGGGCGGCTGGCAGGCCGTGTGGTTGCACCTGTACCTGCGGGGTGCGCCGTCACTCAATCGGGTGGAGGGCAACGCCATCACCACGGCCGACCGTGTACGAGCACTGATGGAGCGGCGCTACCTTACCGTCGGCTACCTTGTCGACCGATGGCGCGCAAGGGCCGAGGTGATGACGTGGGACGGTCGGCTACCGGACGAGCCGGTCACGTTCATCGGCATTCAGGCGCCCGAGGACCTGCCAGTCGGGTCGGAGGCATATACACTGGATCGGCTCAGTGAGCTGATCCCTGAGTAGGTCTGTGACAGTCGAGGCCATGCGGGTGCTTCCTTCTATTTCCGTTCAACTCGGGAACCTCCGCGCAAGCGGAGGATGTGGTTATTCCAGCCCCTGCGCTTTCCTCGGCTCTCACCATGAGGCCACAGGAATCTGTGGCCTCATCCTCATGCGATCGGGCCGTCGATCCGGATGAGGTCGGCGGTCGCCAGATTCGACGGCGGCTCGAACAGGGGGACCGCGCGTCGGCCGCCGCCACATCCCGTCCCCGCCACCGGCCGTACCGGCAGGGCCCGCCGCCGTTCAGCCAGACGGGCAGGCGGATCTTGGACAGTGCGATGCTCCCGGGCTGCTCTGATCCGCAGGATGCCGGGTAGCCCCCGGTCGCACCGGCGTCAGACAGCCGCCGTCGCCGGCTGCCGGACGATCGGAGATGCTCATGACCAGCCCGTTGGGCTCGCTGCGGCACCGCCCCAGCGATGACGTCCGGCTGCTGCACACCGCGCTGCTGCGAATGCCCGTCGACATCGCCACCGACGAACTGGTCGACGCCCGGTACGGGCCGACCACCCGCCGTGGGGTGGCCGAGTTCCAACGGGCGCACAAGCTGCCGGTGACCGGCACGGTGGACGGGGCGACCCGGGACGCGGTGCAGATGGTGCTGGCCGAGCCGCCGTCCCGGTTCGTTGTGGTGGGTCGGGTGCGTTGGGCCGACGGGCGGCCGGCGAATGCTCTGACGGTCGGCGCGTTCGACCGGGACCTGCGGCACGCCGAGCAGCTCGGCGAGGCGACCACCGGGGACGACGGGTTGTATCGCGTCGACTATTCGCGGGAGGCGTTCACCCGCTCCGAGAAGCAGTCCGCTGACCTTTTCGTCCGGGTGTCCGCTGGCGATCGCCTGCTGTCCGACCCGCCGCTGAGCGCGGTGCTGTTCAACGCCCCCGAGCTGGCCGTGCTCACAGTGGACCTGTCCGGGGGCGGGGAGCGGGAACGCAGTGAGTACGAGCGGATCCTCGCCACTATTGTCCCGCTGCTTGGCGAGGTGCCGCTGTACGAGCTGCGGCAGGACGACGAGGCCGAGGACGTGACGTTCCTGGCCGCCGAGACCGGACTGCCCGCGACGGCGCTGGCGCACTTCGGAGTGGCGCAGAAACTGGCAGCGTCGTACAAGCTGCCGGCGGTGTTCGGTTACGCGCTGCTCGCCGAGCGCACGCTGTTGACCACGAGCCGTACCGGCGCCGCACTTGCCCGGTTCGACGTCGATCTGAACACCGAGCTGCGGCCGCTGTACTACGACATCGCCCTGCTCGACGAGGATATCGTCCGGAGCGCCGTCGCCGACGCCGTGCGTCATCGGTACGTTCCCAAGGACCTGCTCGGCGATCTGGACCAGATCCTCGACATGCTGGTCCGGGTGCGGCCGGAGGCCAAGGAGTACGTTGCGCAGGAACGGCCGAAGGTGTTGTACGGGCGGGTGGAGCGGTTCCTCGTCGACGGCGCGCACGAGCGGGTCCAGAGTCTCCTCGCCGCCGACGCCGGCGGTGACCTGCCCGGGCTGATCGCCCGGCTGGCCGACGCGGCGGCGTTTCCCGACCGGTCGGTCGCCGAGGCGGCTGGCGCGGCAAGCGTGCTGGCCGACGTGCTGGGCTACGACGAGGCGATTGTCGAACGGGTCCGCCACCGCGAGGGGATCGAGCGGGCGGCCGACGTACGCCGGCTGGCCCGGCTGGCCCCGGCGGACTGGCGCCGGGTGTTGAGGGACAGCACCACTGATGCCCGGGTCGCCGGTCAGCCGGTCCGCCCGGAGCTGATCGACCTGCACGCCGGCGCGCTGGCCCGCAAGCTGGAGCGGCGCTATCCCACCACGGCCTTCACCGCCCAGCTCGAACGCGAGGCAGGCACCACAATCGGGACCGATGCCGCAGCCGACGCCGCAGCCGACGCCGGCGGTGAGCGGCCTGCTGGCAGCGGCAGCCGGCCCGGCCCCGGTCGACGGCCGGAGCCCGACGAGCAGGTCGGTGAGGAGATTGGCACCGACGAGCGCGCCTTCGGTGGGCACCGGGACACGGTGCTCGAACTGCTGACCGCGAACCCGGACTTCGACCTCGCGACCGGCAACGTGGAGCGGCTGCTGCGGGACCAGCCGGAGCGGCTGCGAACCGGGCGACCGGCACTCAAGGCCGCGCAGCGGATCTTCAAGCTGGCGCCGACCTACCGGCAGACGACGGCGTTGCTGGCGGCCAAGGTGCCCTCGGCGGCCCGGATCCACGCCCTCGGCGAGACGCGGTTCGTGGCCACCGCCGTGGACACCGGCCGGTTCACCGACGAGCAGGCCCGGTCGGTGTATCGCCGGGCCGTGGACGTGCACGTGGCGAGCGGGCTGCTGGCCGGCGAGCTCCAGAGCGCGGCGCGGGCGCTGCCGGTCCGGGCGTTGGGCGGTTCGGCGGCCCCGGACCTCACCCCGGTCAGTGCCGACTTTCCCAACCTGGCCAGCCTGTTCCAGCTCGCCGACTCCAGCTACTGCGAGCCGTGCCGCAGCGTGCACAGCGCCGCCGCGTACCTGGTGGACGTCCTTCAGTTCCTCGGTAACCGGCTGGTCACCGACGCCGACACACCGGGTCCGGCCACCAAGGTCGCCCGGGGTGTCCTGTACGGCCGCCGGCCGGACCTCGGTGACCTGGATCTGAGCTGTGAGAACACCGACCTTCCGCTGCCCTACCTGGACCTGGTGTGTGAGCTGCTGGAGGAGGCGGTGGCGCCGGACGCCGGCCTGGCGTTCGGCGGCCCGCTGAGTGGCGGGGTCGATCCGGTGGAGGCGCCGTCGGCCGGCCTGCTGAGCCTGTTGCAGGGCCAGGGTTGGCCGTTCACCGACCGAACCCTGGTGTATGAGCCGGACCTGACCGGGGCCCGCGTGGTACGGGACACCGGCGTGGTGGCCAAGGCGACCCCGGACGGGTCCGGTGGGTGGTTGGTGCGCCGGCTGCGCCAGAGCACCGGCACCGCGGCGGAGTTGGCGGCGGCGCCGCAGTACGTGAACGGTGCCGCCTACGCCCTGCTGGCCGCCAGCCGGTACGCGTTCGCTCTGCCGTTTGATTTGGCGCACGAGGAGACCCGCAGCTACTTCGCCCAGTTCGAGGTCCCCCGTGCCGACCTGATGCGGGCGCTGCGGCGGCCGACCGGCCCGAGCGACGAGGCCATCGCGGCCGAGGAACTGGGGATCAGCGAAGCGCAGCGGCAGTTGGTGGTGACAGCCGACCCGGGCGCCCAGGACGACATCTGGAACACCGCGCCCCTCGGCGCTCTGGGCGGCATCGCCCGGGTGGACAATTTCCTCGGTCGGGCGCGCCTGGACTATCGGGAGATGACCGAGCTGCTGGCGCTGGGCTGGGTCAATCCCGGAAACGTCACGTTCGTGAGGCACCTGGACACCGGGTCCGACCTCAGCACACGGCGGATCCAGCAGCTCACCGACGGGCGCCTGGACCGGATCCACCGGTTCCTGCGCCTGCTGCGCGCGCCGGCCTGCGCCGGCTGGACGCCGTCGTTGCTGGATCGGGCGATCCGGGCCGACGCGCTGGGCGGTGGCGTCCTGGATGACGACTTCCTGGTCACGGTGGCGGCGCTGCACCGGCTGGCGGCGCGGCTCGGGCTGCCGTTGCCCGTGGTGGTCGACCTGTTCGCGCCGCTGGACGAGTCGCGGTACGCGGAGGTGTTCCGCAGCACGGCGAACGGCCCGGTCCTTGAGGCGTTCGAGCCGGCCACCGTGCTCGCCAACGAGCAGGCGGAGCTGACCACACCCGGCTCGGGTGCTCCGCTGTCGGCGCACGAGGCGTACCTGGCGACGTGCCTGGGTGCCACGACGGCGGACACCGCGCTGCTGGTGGCCGACCTGCCGGCCCCGGCGATCGTCAGCAACGTCGGCCTGCACGCGGCGTACGCCGCGACGCTGCTGGCCCGGGCGCTCGGGCTCACCGCTGCCGAGTACCTGATCATGAAGGATCTGATCGGGTCGGATCCGCTCACCGCACCAGCCGCCGCGCTGACCTTCGTCGAGCGGTTCGACGCCGCCCGCGCCGGCACCGGCATCCGCCCGGCGGACCTGCGCTACCTGCTGCGGCACGAAGCCGATGACCTGGCAGCGCGGGACCTGCCGGACGAGACGATGACCGCGGTGCTCACCGGGTTGCAGGCCGCCTACCAGAGCGCGTACGCGAGCACCCGGCCCGCTGTCGACCCGGCCGCGCCGCCCGAGGAGAACCTGCCGGGGATGCGGGCCCTGCTGGCCACCGTGCCCGGGGTGACCGAGGCGGACCTGGCCGGCTTCGTCTCCATTGTCGACGGTAGTTGGACGGACGCGGCGGTTACCCCGGCGCAGTTCGTCGACGCGAAGCTCGCCGCCCTGGTGGACACCACACCGATAACGGCCGCGATCGTGGCCAGCCCCACCGAGGCCCAGCAGACCACGCTGCTGCTGGCCATCACCACGGCCCTGTCCAGCTACGCCTACACCCGTACCAAGCAGGAGCTGGCGACGGCGGCGGTGGCCGACACCTTCGGTTTCTCGGCGGACGTCAGTGCCACGGTGCTGGCCGGCGCGGAGTTGACCCGGCCGCTGCTCGCGGTACTCACCGACGACGCGCTGGTGGACCTGGTGAACGAGCCGCCAGCCCCGCCTGCGGTCACCTCGGCCGGGTTCGACGAGCAGTACCGGGCACTGCGCCTGCTGCACGTGCTGAGCCGGCTCGTCGACCACCTGACGGTGCCCGACGCGGACCTCGGCTGGCTGCTGGCGAACGCCGGGTCGCTCGGCTGGCTGGCCCCGGACCGGGTGCCCTACCAGACCGGCCGGCCGCCGGCCCCGTTGGCCGACTGGATCCGGTTGGCCGCCGGGGTCGAGCTGGCCCGCACCTACCCGCCGGTGGCGAACCCGCTGGACGCGGCCGCGCCGTGGACGGTGTACGGGCTGTTCGACCTGGTCGTGGCGGCCGGCACCACTGCCACGCAGGTGCACACCCATCTGGCGCAGCTCGCTGGATGGGACGCCACCACACTGGCCGACCTGGACACTCACCTCGAACTGTCGGCGGCGAACCTCACCGCGTACCGGTCGCCGGTGACGATCCAGAGGCTGGCCGACGCGCTCACCCTGCTGCGTCGGCTGGGCCTGCCGGTAGCGGCGGCGGTGCCGCTGGGCCAGCCAGTCACCACGGCGGCGGGCGTGGCCACCATGCGACAGGCCCTGAAGGCCCGGTACGCCGAGGCCGAGTGGCTCGGGGTGCTCCAAGGCGTGCAGGATCGGCTGCGGGTGGCCAAGCGCGACGCGCTGGTCGCGTACCTGCTGGCCGAGAACCCGGCGCTGCGCGACACCAACGACCTGTACGACAACTTCCTCATCGACGTCGAGATGGGCGCCTGCATGGCGACGTCCCGCATCGTGCAGGCGCACGCCACCGTGCAGTTGTTCGTGCAGCGCTGCCTGTTGGGGCTGGAACCGGACAGCGTCGCGGCGGTCACCGAGGATCCGGGTTGGGACCAGTGGAGCTGGATGGCCAACTACCGGGTGTGGGAGGCCAACCGGAAGATCTTCCTGTACCCGGAGAACTGGATCCAGCCGGAGTTGCGGGACGACAAGTCGGAGCTGTTCACCCAGCTGGACGACCAGTTGCAGCAGGACGAACTGACCGACCTGGCGGTGGAGAACGCCACCATCGCGTACCTGGAGAAGCTGGACGACCTGGCGCACCTGGACGTCATGGCCTGCTACTACCAGCACGACAGGCACCTCATGCACGTGTTCGCCCGCACCCGGGGCGGCGACCCGGCGGTGTACTACCACCGGCAGTTCGAGCGGGAGCGGTACTGGACGCCGTGGCGGCAGGTGCCGCTGGACATCGCGGGCGACCACCTGCTCGCCTTCGACCGCAACACCCGGCTCACAGTGGCCTGGCCGGTCTTCACGGAGGAGACGGACACGGCGCAGACCTTCCAGATTCCGGACCCGGACGGCATCCCGGCGGGCGGCACGGAGACGGATCGGCCGCGCCGGCGGTGGCGGATCCAACTGGCCATCGGCGAGCGGGCACAGGACCGCTGGCAGCCGAAGAAGATCTCCAAGGACGCGCTGTACTACCCCGCCAGCGGC
Organism: Micromonospora inaquosa; assembly: GCF_003857055.1. Lineage (GTDB taxonomy): Bacteria > Actinomycetota > Actinomycetes > Mycobacteriales > Micromonosporaceae > Micromonospora > Micromonospora inaquosa. Next base: position 26,114 of record NZ_QGSZ01000261.1, read on the forward strand.
TACCAGGAGGACCTGCCCGCAGCCAACGAGTTCACCTGCTTCGCGTACGCGGCCGGGGCGGCCGGCCAGGCGATCAGCGTGCTCACCGGCGTCGAGTTCGTCGGCTCGTTCGCACTGACCGGCTGCCGGGGCTATCCGGAGCCGATGCCGGGCGGCGGCTCCGGCAGTCTGCTGCTGTCGCCGGTGTTCAAGGACACCAAGCTGCTGGCCGAACGGTTCACCGAGCTGATCTTCCGGTCGCAGAACGACCTGGCGATCAGCACTCCGCTGATGGGCGCGTACCAGACGCTGGTGGCGCAGACGCCCGGCCGGTTCCGGGTGACGTACCCCATGCAGATGTCGTTGCTCGACTGGATCATCCTGCTGCTGGGGCTTCTGCAGAATGTCCGAGGCACCCACGACCGGCGATCTGTGCTGCCACTGGGCACCCTGATGCCGTACTTCTACGGCGACTACGACCGTGGTTACGTCATCATCCCGGGCTTCTACGACCGGCGGGCCGAGGACCCGACGGACCGGATAGAGAAGACGTACAGCGACGTGGACCAGTTCGCCCGCGACGTGCTGGCGCTGCTCACCGAATACCTGCGCCGATACGCCGAGGACCCGGCGCACGACCTCGCGGCGGCCGTGCAGGCGATGACCGAAGACGCGGAGTACCACCGGCTGGTCGCCGAGTTCAAGGTCTACGGCACCCTGTCGTACGGGGTGAAGTTCGCGAACTTCTACCACCCGCTGCTGTGTTTCCTCCGGGCCACGGTCTACCGCTCGGGCGTGTCGGCGTTGCTGAGTCGGAGCACCCAGCTCACCAACACGGGGTTCGACTTCGCCGCCACCTACCAACCGCAGCCGGTGGTCGTGTCGCCGTACCCGGTGGAGGACCTGGACTTCGCCGCGGACGGCGCGTACGCGGGCTACAACTGGGAGCTGTTCTACCACCTCCCGTTCGACATCGCGCTGCGGCTCAACCGGGACCAGCGGTTCGCCGAGGCGCGGAACTGGTTCCACCACATCTTCAACCCGGTCGGCACGGCCGACGGCGCCACGGCCCCGCAGAAGTACTGGATCACCAAGCCGTTCTTCCAGACCGGGGCGCCCGAACTGCTCAGCCAGCGGATCGGCGACATTCTCACGGCGATCGCGGCGGACCCGTCGGGGGCCAGCATCACCGACCTGAAGTTCGCGGTGGAGCAGTGGCGGGCGAAGCCGTTCAACCCGCACGTGGTGGCCCGCAGCCGGCCGGTCGCCTACCAGCTCGCCGTGGTGGTCGGCTACCTCAGAAACCTGGTCGACTGGGGTGACCAGTTGTTCCGGCAGTTCACCAGGGAGTCCGTCACCCAGGCCACCCAGCTCTACATCCTGGCCGACAAACTGCTCGGGCCGAAGCCGAGCGTGGTGCCGCCGCTGGTCAGTCCGGCTCCGGCCACCGTCAACCAGCTCCAGGCCAAGGTGGACCTGTTCGGCAACGCGCTGCTGGACCTGGAGAACCTGATCCCCGACCTGGACCTGCTGCCGCACGACGGGGCCGAACTGCCCAGCCCGCTGAGCTACTCGGCGCTGTACTTCTGCGTCCCGCCCAATGAGGAGATGCTCCGGCTGTGGGATCTGATCGCCGATCGGCTGTTCAAGATTCGCAACTGCCAGAACATCGACGGGGTGGAGAGCATGCTCGCCCTGTTCTCACCGCCGATCGACCCGGGAGCACTGGTCCGGGCCACTGCCGCCGGCATGTCCGTCTCGTCGTTCCTGGCCGGGCTCGGCGCACCACTGCCGAACTACCGGTTCCGGGTGCTGGCCCAGAAGGCCACCGAACTCGTCGGGTACGTCGGTGAGCTGGGCGGCGGGCTGCTCGCGGCCATGGAGAAGCGGGACGCCGAGCAACTCGCCCGGCTGCGCGCCGGCCAGGAGATCGCCCTGCTCGACGCGGTACGGGCGGTCAAGCTCGCCACCATCGCCGAGGCCGAGGCCAACGTCGCGGCCCTGGAACTGAGCCGCAAGGTGGTGGAGGAGCGGCAACGCTACTACGCCGGCCGGCCGTACATGAACGCCTGGGAGATAACCGCCACGGCGCTGTCCGGGGTGTCGTTGATCGGCGAGGCGGCGATCGCTGTGGGCTACATCCTGTCCGGCGGTCTGAAGCTGATACCCAACTTCACTGCTGGCGGCGCCGGCTTCGGCGGCTCACCCACGGTGACCCTCACCCTCGGCGGGGACAAGGCTGGCGCCGCCGCCGACTCGGCGGTGATGACCCTGGAGGCGATCGCCCGGGCCCTGGACAAGGCCGCCGGGATGGCCGCCAACCAGGGCGGCTACCGCCGCCGGATGGACGACTGGGAACACCAGGCGGCGCTGGCCGGTCTCGAACTGACCCAGCTCGACCAGCAGCTCCTCACCGGGCGGCTGCACGTGGCCATGCTCACCGACGAGTTGGCGGCGCACGACCGGGAAGCCGACAACGCCCAGGCCACCGAGGAGTACCTGCGCGGCAAGTACACGAACACCGAGCTGTACCAGTGGATGGTGAGCCGGGCCAGCTCCGTCTATTTCGGGGCGTACCAGCTCGCCTTCGATGTGGCGAAGAAGGCCGAGCGGTGCTTCGCGCACGAGCTGGGCAGCGAGGCCACGTTCCTGCAACCCGGGTACTGGGACAGCCTGCGCAAAGGGCTGACCGTGGCGGACGCGCTGCGCCACGACCTGAAGCGGATGGAGGTGGCCTACCTTGACCGGCACAGCCGCGAGCGCGAGCTGACCCGGCACGTCTCGCTGGCACAGCTCGACCCAGCGGCGTTGATCGAGCTGCGGTCCACCGGCAGTTGCCTGATCAACGTGCCGGAGGCACTGTTCGACCTGGACCACCCGGGGCACTACTTCCGCCGGCTCCGTACGGTCAGCCTGTCCATTCCGTGCGTGGCCGGCCCGTACACGCCGGTCACCGCGAAGCTCTCCCTGATCGCCAACCGGTACCGGACCGGCACCGCCGCCCGGCAGAGCGCCACCAGCGCCAAGGACAAGTACACCGAGGTGCCCGGCGACGAGCGGTTCGCGTACAACGTGGGCGGGATCGAGTCGATCGCGACCAGCAGCGGCCTCAGCGACAGTGGCATGTTCGAGCTGAACTTCGCCGACGACCGCTACCTGCCGTTCGAGGGCAAGGGCGCGGTCGGCACCTGGCGGCTGGAGCTGCCGACGGCGGTCCGTCAGTTCGACTACGACAGCATCAGCGACATCATCCTGCACCTGCGGTACACGGCCCGCGATGGCGGCTCGACGCTGCGCGGTCTGGTCGAGGACTCACTGCGAGAGGTGCTCAACGAGATGCTGGTCGACGCCGGCCGGACGGGGCTGTACCAGGCCTACAGCCTGCGCCACCAGTTCCCGGACGAATGGTGGCAGCTCACCCAGCAGCAGAGCACCGAGCTGACCATCGGACCGGAGCACCTGCCGTACCTGGCCCGCGACCACCAGCCGGTGGTGGACCAGGTGACCTGGTACGCCCGGGTGGACGGTGATCCCGGGACGTACGACCTCACGGTGGCCGGTGACCCGGTGACGTTGAACCGGGACGCCGACCTGCAACAGTGTGTGGGCCAGTCCGATCCGCTCGTGCTCGGCACCCCGGTCACGCTGGCGGCCGACCCGGACGGCCTCACCGACCTGGTCATCCTGCTGCACTACCGGCTCGACGGCTGAGGGGGCGGGGTGACGACCAGCTATCCGGTCGGCGGCGGATCGTGGGGGCCGGGACCC
>NZ_QGSZ01000122.1 GCF_003857055.1 Micromonospora inaquosa
CTGGTGGCGGTGGCGGCGGCTCCTGAGCCCGCCCTGGGGCAGAATGCGACGTATGCGCAGCGATGTGATCACCGTCCAGACCGGGTCCCGGCCGACCGTCCGGGACATCACCGCGGAGGCCCAGGAGTTCGTCTCCGGCGAGGGCGACGGCCTGCTGCACGTCTTCGTGCCGCACGCCACCGCCGGCCTGGCGATCATCGAGACCGGGGCGGGCTCCGACGACGACCTGCTCAGCGCGCTGGCCGACCTGCTCCCCACCGAGGACCGGTGGCGGCACCGCCACGGCTCGCCCGGCCACGGCCGCGATCACGTGCTGCCGGCGTTCATCCCGCCCTACGCCACCCTGCCGGTGCTCGGCGGCCGGCTGGCGCTGGGCACCTGGCAGTCGATCTGCCTCGTCGACACCAACGGCGACAACCCGACCCGCCAGGTCCGCTTCTCCTTCCTCCCCGGCTGACCGAACCCGAACCCCAACCCCAGACCGCCCGTCGAGCGGCAAACCGGACACCACGAACCCCTGATCGACGGGGCTGCTGCGTACGATGTGGGGGTGACGCGGCAGGTGGATACCCCAGCGGGCGGGCTGATGGATCGGTCCGACCTCGCCGCCGATGTGGTGCGGCGGATGGCGCACGTCACCGCCGCCCTGCGACACCGGCAGGGCTCCGCGTTCGCCGAGTTGGGCCTCACCCCGGCGGCGGCCCGGGCGCTGCGGGAGCTGGACCCGGACCACCCGCTGCCGGCCCGGGACCTCGCCGGTCAACTGGGTTGCGACCGGTCGAACGTGACGGTGCTGGTCGACAAGCTGGAGCAGGCCGGGCTGGTCGAACGCCGCACCGAACCGACGGACCGGCGGCAGAAGACACTGCTGGTGACCGAGGAGGGCCGGGTCGTGCGGGCCCGGGTGATCGAGGTGATGTCCGACTCCCGACTCCTGTCCGGGCTGACCGACGTGGAGCTGGCCGCCCTTCGTGACCTGGTCTGGAAGGTGTCCGACGGTGGCTGTCCGGAGGCCTGCGGCCCGGAGTGAGCGCACCCCCGTCGGCCGTGTCCCACTGGGCGAGCACGGCCTCCGTCGGTAATGCTGTCCGACGTGACCACCCCGCAAGATCTCGACGACCGGTTCCGGGAGACGCTGGCGGCGCTGCCCGCCACCGAGCGGCGGCGTGACCCCGCCGACCCGGTCACCGACGACGCCCCACTGACCGGCGCGCAGGTGCTGAACCTGTTCGACGCGCAGGTGACCAGCCGGCAGCTCGACCTGGCCGGCCGCTGGTTGCGCAGCTTCGGGGAGGGTTTCTACACCATCGGCTCGGCCGGGCACGAAGGCAACGCCGCGGTCGCCGCCGCGCTGCGTCCCACCGATCCGGCGTTGCTGCACTACCGATCGGGCGCCTTCTACTGCCTCCGTGCCACCCAGGCCGCCGGCGACCCGACGCCGACCGCCCGCACCGAGCCGTCCGATCCCGAATCCACCGTCGACGGTGAGTCGACCCGCGACCCCGAGCCGACCGCCGACCCGCGGCTGTCCGAATCGGAGCCGTCCGGGCCCGAACCGACAGCGGCAACCGTGGCCGTCGACGGGTTCGCGGCATACGCCGACGCGGCCCGGGACGTGCTGCGCGGGATGGTCGCGTCCAGCCTTGAGCCGATCGCCGGTGGTCGACACAAGGTTTTCGGCCGAGCCGACCTGGCCATCGTGCCGACCACCTCCACCATCGCCTCGCACCTGCCCCGCGCCGTGGGGATGGGACTGGCGGTGGAGCGGCTGCGCCGGCTGGACAGCGCCGGACGGCGTACCGGGGCCGGAGTGCGGGTGGGCAGCGGCGCCGGAGCCGCGCACTCCCCGTGGCCACCGGACGCGATAGTGGTCTGCTCGTTCGGCGACGCCTCGGTCAACCACGCCAGCGCCACCGCCGCCTTCAACACCGCCGGGTGGTACGACCACGCCGGGCTGCGGATCCCGGTGCTCTTCGTCTGCGAGGACAACGGGCTGGGCATCAGCGTCCGCTCGCCGGAGGGCTGGGTCGAGGCGACCCTGCGGGCCAAGCCGGGCATCCGCTACTTCAGCGCCGACGGGGCCGACCCGGTGCAGACGTACGCGGTGGCGGCGGAGGCCGCGGCCTGGGTACGCCGCAACCGGCGGCCGGCCGTGCTGCACCTGCGCACCGTGCGGCTGATGGGGCACGCCGGGGCGGACGCGGAATCGGCGTACCGGAGCCCGGCCGAGTTGGCCGCGGACCTGGACCGGGACCCGGTGGCCGCCACCGCGCGGCTGCTGGTCGACGCCGGCGTGGCGACCGGCGAGGAGCTGCTGGCCCGGTACGACGAGACCGGCTGGCAGGTACGCCGGCTGGCCGAGGAGGTGCTGGGCGAACCGAAGTTGGCCGCCGCGGCCGAGGTGGTGTCGGCGCTGGCCCCTCGTCGTCCGGTACGGGTGGCGCGGGCGGTGGCCGACGCCGCGGCGCGGGCCAGCGGGCCGGGCGCGGGCGCCCGGGCGGAGGCGTTCGGCGGTAAGCCGCCGGAGCTGGCCGGGCCGATGACGTTGGCGCAGAGCATCAACGCCGCACTCGCCGACGGAATGCTCGACCACCCGCAGATGGCGATCTTCGGTGAGGACGTGGCCGCCAAGGGCGGCGTGTACGGGGTGACGAAAGGGCTGCGCGACCGCTTCGGGGCGGCCCGGGTCTTCGACACCCTGCTCGACGAGACGTCGGTGCTCGGGCTGGGCCTCGGTGCCGGGTTGGCCGGGATGCTGCCGGTGCCGGAGATCCAGTACCTGGCGTACCTGCACAACGCCGAGGATCAACTGCGCGGCGAGGCGGCGACCATGCGGTTCTTCTCGCAGGGGGCGTTCCGCAACCCGATGGTGGTGCGGGTGGCGGGCCTGGCGTACCAGGAGGGGTTCGGCGGGCACTTCCACAACGACAACTCGGTGGCCGTACTCCGGGATGTGCCCGGTCTGGTGGTCGCGGTGCCGGCGCGGCCGGACGATGCCGCGCCCATGCTGCGGACCTGTCTGGCGAGCGCGGCGGTGGACGGCAGTGTCTGCGTGTTCCTGGAGCCGATCGCGCTCTACCACACCCGTGACCTGTATGCGGAGGGTGATGGGGAGTGGCTGGCCGGCTATCCGGAGCCGGGCGGGTGGGTGGCCGGGCACGTGCCGATCGGACGGGCCCGGGTCTACCGGGTCGGCTCGGCGGACGACCTCACCATCATCACCTTCGGTAACGGGGTGCGGATGTCGCTGCGGGCCGCGGCCGTCCTCGCCGAGGAGGGGGTGGGCACCCGCGTGGTGGATCTGCGCTGGCTGGCCCCGCTGCCGGTGGCCGACATCATCCGGGAGTCCGCTGCGACCGGCCGGGTGCTGGTGGTGGACGAGACGCGCCGCTCCGGCGGGGTCGGCGAGGGCGTGATCGCCGCGCTGGTCGACGCCGGATATGTCGGCGCGGCACGACGAGTGGCGGGAGTTGACTCGTTTGTACCATTAGGTCCGGCAGCACGTCACGTACTGGTCTCCGCGGACGCCATTACCGACGGTGCCCGTACGCTGCTGGCACGGTAAATTCCGTTCCACCCGGTGCGCCACTTGCGCGCAGACGCACAACTGTGTGGACTTTGCCTGACGGCGTCGCACTGACGCCGCGAGCAGGGACGAGATGAGGAGGCACGCGACAGTGAGCGCGACCGCTGGTCAGGCCGCCGACGGGGTTCGCAGCCTGGCGGACCGGTTCGGAATCGAACCGGGGATGGTCGTCATGGAGATGGGGTACGACGACGACGTCGACCAGGATCTCCGAGACGCCCTGACCGACCGCTGTGGAGATCTGGTCGACGAGGACACCGACGAGGTGGTCGACGCGGTGCTGGTCTGGTACCGGGACGGCGACGGTGACCTCTTCGAGCTGCTCGTCGATGCCCTCGGCCCGCTGGCCGACAACGGCGTCGTGTGGCTGCTCACCCCGAAGGCGGGGCGCGAGGGGCACGTCGAGCCGAGCGAGGTCGCGGAGTCCGCGCCCACCGCCGGCCTTCAGCAGACCTCGACCGTGAACGCCGGCCGGGACTGGAGCGGCGCACGTCTGGTGCTGCGTCGAGGGGCCAAGGCCAAGAAGTAGCCAGCGCCGCTCCGCGCGCCCGACGGTCCCCCCACCGCCGGGTAGCAGGCCGGTGCCGTTCATCCGACTTGACGCGAGGAGAGTTCGCATGCCCATCGAGGTTGGTGCCGAGGCGCCGGACTTCGTGCTCAAGGACCAGAACAACCAGGAGATTCGCCTCGCGGACTTCCTGGGCAGGCGCACAGTGCTGCTGGTCTTCTACCCGCTCGCCTTCACCGGCACCTGCCAGGGCGAGTTGAGCGAGATACGAGACAACCTCGGCGAGTACGTGAACGACGACGTCCAGGTGCTGACCGTCAGCGTCGACTCGGCCTACAGCCACAAGATCTGGGCCGACCGTGAGGGCTACCAGTTCCCGATGCTGGCCGACTTCTGGCCGCACGGCGCCGTCGCCCAGGCGTACGGGGTCTTCAACGACGTGGCCGGCGTCGCCAACCGGGGCACCTTCGTCATCGACAAGACCGGCGTGGTCCGCTTCGCCGAGATGAACACCCCGGGCGAGGCCCGCGACCAGCAGGGCTGGCGCAAGGCCCTCGCCGAAGCGGCCAGCTGACCGGGGTACGCCGTGCGCCCGGGTCGGTGGCGGGCAGGTAAGCTTGCCAGCCACCGGCCCGCCACACGGGCGATCCGGGCGCGTAGCTCAGTGGGAGAGCACCCGCCTTACAAGCGGGGGGTCGCAGGTTCGAAACCTGCCGCGCCCACCCTTCATCATCCATCGAAACCACCTGCGCCTGCGTCGGGAGTGCCCCGGCCTCGTCGGGTGGGTCGGCGATATCTCGGGCACGCCTCGCGGTAGTGCCTGCACATGATCATGCTCCGGGGTGCAGCATCCTGATCAGGACGGTACGCAGCGCCTCGGCGGCCTCGGCCGGAGTCATTCGGCCGGCGTCGACCTCCTCGCCCGCGGCGTGGCCGAGTTTGATGGTGATCGCGGCCAGCCAGCCGGCCGGGAGCCCTGTGTCGAACTCGCCGCTCGTCTGACCGCGCTGAATCACGCGGTTGATCCGGTCGGCGACCGGTGCGTGGCGTTCCTCGTCGACGTGTGGGCTCACCGGAAGTGACGCGATCTGCTGGATGAGGACCGGATAGCGCCCGGCGGTCTGGGCACCGGCGTTGAGGACGCGGATCAGCGCCTCCGTGGCGGAGCCGGTGTCCGGGTCGGCGGCGTCCATCGCGGCGACGGCCTCGTCGGTGATCCGTTGCACGACGGCCGCCATCAGGTGCTCACGGGACGGGAAGTGGGCGTAGACGGTCTGCCGGGTCACGCCGGCGGCGCTGGCGATGGCGTCGAGGCTCGCGTCGGGCTGCGCGTCGAGCAGTCGGACTGCCGCGTCGAGGATCGCGCTGCTGTTGCGGCGGGCGTCGGCACGGCGGTTGCGGTCTGCTGAGCCAGTCATCTCTTACACCTTGCCAAAGTTATCGGACGGCGATATTTTACAAGCCGTAAAGATTAGTCGAATCACAAGCTGACGGTGGGTGGCATGGGCGGTCTCGACGGCATCGATCCGAAAGAGTTCATCGGGAACTTCTTCACCTCCTTCACGAACGATCTGGTTCGCGGCGACGAGGATCCGGCAGTGGTCGTCGACAGGTACCACACGCCCGACATTGTGCAGTTCGCCGACGGCAACCGGATGGACCGCACCAAGCTCATCGCGCACACCCGCCCGGTGCGCAAGCATCAGACCGGCGCCCGGTGGGAGGTGCATGAGGCCATGGCAGACGGGGACCGGATCGCCGCCCGCTACACACTGCACTTCCAGACGTCGAAGCGGGCAGGCAGTGTGGACGTCCACTTCTTCGGTCAGTTCGCTGTCGACGGGCGAATGCGCCAGGCCCACATGCTCACCCGATCGGTTCCCGCCAAGGCCAGCGGTGTCGCCCCGGCCGAGGTCGGCTCGGAGCCCTCGCCGGACCCAGGGCAGTCGCCGGCATGACCGTCAGCAGCTATCGGGTGGTCGGTATGGCCTGTGGGCACTGTGCGGGCTTCGTCGCCGAGGAGATCGAACGGATTCCCGGCGTCACCGCCGTGGCGGTGGACGTCGAACGCGACACTGCCACGGTGACGAGCGATCGACCCCTCGACATCGCCGAGGTACGAGCCGCGGTCGAGGAGGCCGGCTACGAGCTGCCCGAACCGCGTCCGTCACCGGGATGATGGGCGCCCGCACGACGCCGTCGCCGTCGCGCGACGACGCCCGGGCTCCTCAGCTGGTGACGCCGCCGTCCACGTTGACCACCGCACCGGTCACGTAACCGGCCTCGGGGCTGGCCAGGTGCGCGACGATGGCCGCGATATCGGCGGGGAGGGCGTACCGGCCGACGGCGGTGAATCCGCCGATCGCCGCCGCCTTCGGTCCTGCTCATCGCGTAGAGCGTCAACCCGGGAAAGACCGCCCGTTCACCGCCGACCTCCCGTCCGGCGGCTATCGGACCCCTCGCTCCGACCTCCAGGTCCGATACCCGCCGCCGAAGTTGCGTGCGTCGTCGGAGTCGGCGGACCATCGCGGTCTTGACCTCGTGAGGCGAGCGATTCGGGGAGTGTGCTGGTGAGACTGGCAGGCATTGGCGCGGTGCTGTTCGACATGGATGGCACCCTGGTCGACTCCGACGCCGCCGTGGAGCGGGCCTGGGAGCGGTGGGCCGGCGAGTACGACGTCGACCCGGAGGCGGCGCTGGCGATCGCGCACGGCAGCCCGGCCGACCGGACCATCCGCCGACTGCTGCCCGCGCTCGACGACAGCGCGGTCGCCACCGCCGCGGCACGACAGCTCGCATTGCAGTACGACGACCTGTCCGACGTGACGGCCACCCCCGGAGCGCACGAACTGCTGAGCACGCTGGCCCGGCTGGGTTTGCCCTGGGCGGTGGTGACCAGCGCCGACGCCCGGCTGGCCGAGGCGCGGCTCGGCGCCGCCGGCATCAAGGCGCCGGTGCTGGTCACGGTGGAGGACGTACGTGTCGGCAAACCGCACCCGGAGGGTTACCTGCGCGCCGCGGCGCTGCTGGGCGTCCCCGTCTCGCGTTGCCTCGTCGTCGAGGACGCCGAGGTCGGCCTGCGGGCCGGGCGGGCGGCCGGTGCGATGACCGCCGCGCTCAAGGGGCTCGACGGCGACCTGCGCCTCGATGACCTGGCGCAACTGGCCTGCCAACTGGAGTCGACGACGGCACCCTGACCCCGCCCGCAGGTCAACCAGTGCTCCGTCTGGTCGGGCGGACGGCGGCCAGGGCGGCACCACCCGCCGCCGGGCCACACACCCGGGGCCGCCCCGTCGGAATCTGTTGGCGTGTCCCGGCCGGTTCTGCTGCACTACCCGCTGGCCACGACGAAGGGGAGACGCTGTGGAGTTGACGTTGACGCCGACGACGGCAGAGGAGTTGGCCCGCCTGCTGGGGCCGCTGCAGCAGGGGTACGCCGAGGACCTGGTGGCCCACCGGGGGATGACCCCGGAGGCGGCCCTCGAACGGACGGTCACCCAGATCCGGGAGCTGTTGCCGGCCGGCGCGGCCACCGAGGGGGTCCTGCTGCGGACGGCCCGGGCCGGTGACACCGAGGTCGGCTGGATCTGGGTGACACTGCCGGCGGCCGCCGCCCCGAACCAGGCGTGGATCCACAACATCGAGGTGCACGAGGAGCATCGGGGACGCGGGTACGCACGACGGATGATCCAGCTCATCGAGGCCGAACTCGCCCACCTCGGCGTGCCCGAGCTGGGTCTGAACGTCTTCGGTACGAACACCGTGGCGATCGGCCTCTACCGCAGTCTGGGCTTCGAGGTCACCGCGCAACAGATGGCGAAGCGGATAACCCCGGCGGGCTGAGCTGGCGAAGGTCCACCGACGGTCCCCTCGGCAGGACTGTTCACCTGCCCAGCGGGAAACCGGCGCGGACCGCACCTGGGGAGGAGCGACGGATGACGCACGGCGCCGGACTGACCATCGGTGTGCTCGGCTCGTACGGTGGGCGAAACCTCGGCGACGAGGCGATCCTCACCGGCCTGCTCACCGATCTGCGTACGCAGGAACCGAACGCCCGGATCATCGTCTTCTCCCGGAACCCGGAGCACACCCGGGCCGCGCACCCGGACGTCGAAGCGGTGCCGTGGGAGGGCGTGAGCCGTACCGACTCGGCCCTGGTCCTGGCCCAACTCGACCTGCTCATTCTGGGTGGCGGCGGCATCCTCTACGACCGGGAGGCCCGCCGCTACCTGCGGGTGGTCCGGGTCGCCCAGGAGCGGGGCCTGCCGCTGATCACGTACGCGGTGGGGGTCGGGCCGCTCAGCGACGGGGTGGACACCGGCATGGTTCGGGAGACGCTGTCCAGCGCGACCCAGGTGACCGTCCGGGACCAGGAGTCCCGGATGGTGCTGGAGGAGGCGGGCCTGCTCAACCCGATCACGGTCACCGCGGACCCGGCGTTCCTCCTGCAACCGGAGGAGTTCCCGGCCCATCTGCTGGCCGAGGAAGGTGTGCCGGTCGGCAAGCGGTTGGTCGGGATCAGCGTGCGCGAGCCGGGCCGTGCCGCCGAACGCCTCGACGTCGATGGTTACCACCGGCTGCTGGCCCAGATCGGTGACTTCCTGGTGCACCGGATCGACGCGTACGTGCTGTTCGTGCCGATGGAGCGCGACGACATCCGGCACTCCCACGGGGTGCTGTCGCACATGGTCGCCGCCGAGCGGGGTCGAATCCTGCACGGCACCTACTCTCCGCAGCAGGTGCTGGGGCTGATGCGCCACTTCGACCTGGCCGTCGGCATGCGCCTGCACTTCCTGATCTTCGCGGCGATGGTCGGTACGCCGTTCCTGCCCCTGCCGTACGCCGGCAAGGTCTTCGACCTGGCCCAACGGCTCGGTGTGCCGGCGCTACGCGGCGTGGAGCGGGAGGTCGAGGGGCCGCTGCTGGCCGAGGTCGACCGACTCTGGGACGAGCGGGAGCAACGCGCCGAGGCCACCGCACGACGGGTAGCCGAAGTGTGCGACCAGGCGCGGGGCACCGCGGAGGTCACCCGCGGCGTGTTGGAGAGCCTGCGCAGCCAGACCCTCACCCGGGTCTGAGCGGGCGGTCACACCGCCGGGCCGGTCCACCGGTAGCGCCACTCGCGGGCCTCCTCGCGGGCGGACTCCAACTCGTAGATCTGCGCGTCGGCCAGCCCACCGGAGCCGAGGTGATGGTGGGTCAGCGGCGGGCGGCCGTTGCTGTCCAGTTCGACGGTGACGGTCTGCCCGTCCGCCGTGCCGCCGACGAGAAGGATCTGCACGGATGAAGCCATGCGCCCATCCTGCCCGGCGTGACGCCCGCCCGCAGCGGATAGCGGGGCAGCGGGGTGACCGGCCGGTGGCTAGGGTCGGCGGATGGAGCAGACGATCGATCCCACGCTCGGTCCGGTGCTCGCCCGCACCGGGGACGAGCGCGCCGTCCTGACCTCGTTTCTCGACTTCCACCGGGCCGTGCTGCTGCGCAAACTGCGCGGGCTCTCCGACGCCGACGCCCGCCGCCGGCTGGTGCCCTCGGCGACGACGCTCCTCGGTTTGGTCAAGCACCTGACCATGGTCGAGCGGAACTGGTTCCCGACCCTGTTGGCCCCGGAGCCCGGCGACGTCTACCTGACCTCCGAGGAGGACGCGGTCGCCAGCTTCCTGCTCGGCGACCAGGAGAACGTCGCGGGGATCGTTGAGGCGTACGAACGGGCCTGCGCGCGCTCCCGGGCGGTCGCCGCGAGCGTCGACCTCGACCACGTGGTGCCGCACCCGCAGCTCGGTGAGGTGTCGGTGCGCTGGATTCTGGTGCACCTGATCGAGGAGACGGCCCGGCACGCGGGCCACGCCGACATCCTGCGCGAGCTGACCGACGGCGAGTGCGGCGCGCTCTGAGCCCTGGGTACCGGTGTTGCCCCTCCCACCTCCAGCCCCTCCAGCCCTCGCGATCTTGCACTTTCGGCTGCGACAAAAGGTGCAGTCTTCGCAGATTGTCGACACAAACTGCAAGATCGCGCAGGTGCGGCGGTGGGTGTGGCGGTGGGTGTGGGTGTCTGGTCTGTCGGGCCGCCTATCCTGGGGGCGGACGGGCGACTAGGGGGAGCAGGTGCTGGTCATCCACGGGCTGTGGTTGCCCGGCGACGGCTCGACCGGCGGCCTCGCCGTCTGGGCCGAGGACAGCGCCGCGCCGGTTCCCGCCCCGCGTTCGGGTCGCCCGGCCCGGGAACGCCCGCACCCCTTCGCCGCCGGGCACACCGACCTGGCCGCCGTCCTCGCCGAGGCCGCTGAGCCGACCCGGCTGGACACCGCGCTGCTCACCCTGCCCACAGTGGCGGGCGCGCCGACCGACTCACCCGAGCTGATCCGGACCACCGTCGCACCTGCGGCCCGCGGCCGGCTCACCCTGGCAGGGTGGCGGGTCCCCACCCTGGTGTACGCCCCGGACGCCGCACTGTCGCTGCTGCACGCCCTCGACGACATCCCGGCGGTACCCGGGGCCACCCTGAGGCACCTCGCCGAGCTGGCCGACTTCGCCGCCGACCTGGTGACCCGTGGCCGCGTCCTGCCCGGCGTGCGCATGCCGACGGGCGACCAGCCGCTCGGCGCTGGCGCGACAGTGGTCGCCGGCGCTGGCGCGACGGTGACGCCCGGCGCTGGCGCGACGGTGACGCCCGGCGCTGCCGGCGAGGTGCCCGCGCAGGCGGTCTGGCGTCCGCTGCTGACCGGCACCGACGCCGCCTGGGCGCGATCGCTGGCGCTGGCCCTGCCACCCGCCGCCCGAGCCACCGTCGTGCCGCCCGCGGCCGCCGCGTTGCCAGCGTCCACCGCAGCCTCTGCTCAGCGACGCGCCGAGAGCGAGGCTGTGGCGACCGCCGGTTCTGGCGGGCGCGAGCTGACCGCCGCTCAGCGACGCGCCGAGAGCGAGGCTGTGGCGGCCACCGGTTCTGCCGTCGGCGAGCTGACCGCCGCCGCGCTGGTCGCGGATGCGATCGATGCGCTGACCGACGCCGCCGCGCGGGCCGCGCTGGCGACCACCACGCTGGCCCGAGGGCTGCGCCCGGGTGGTCCGGCGCCGGCCTGGTTGGCCGCGCTCGCCGGCCCGCAGCGGGACTTCAGCATCGACCCGGCCGGGCTCGCCACCCTCTGCACCGAACTGGACGTCTGGCAGCGCGACGCCGCCGGTGGCCCGGTGCGGGCCAGTTTCCGCCTGGTCGAGCCGGCCCCCGACGAGGTCACCGAACCGATCCTGGCCACCCGGGCGGTGCCGGCCGCCACCGCGCCGGTGCCCGCCGGCACTACACCGGTGCTGGCCGACACGGTGCCAACCGGGTCGACGGGTGGCGGGCGCTGGCGGCTGGAGTTCGGGTTGCAGGCCGCCGACGAGCCCGGTCTGCACGTCGACGCCGGTGAGGTCTGGCGGGCGCCGCAGACACTCGGCGGCCTGGCCGGCCGGACGACCAGCCCGCAGGAGACGCTCCTCGCCGAGCTGGGTCGGGCCAGCCGGCTCTGGCCGGACCTGGACGCCGCGCTGCGTACCGCCGCCCCCGAGGCGATGGAGCTCGACGTCGAGGGGGCGCACCGCTTCCTCAGCGAGGGTGCCCCGGTGCTGCACGCGGCCGGTTTCGGGGTGCTGCTGCCGTCCTGGTGGCAGCGCCCGTCGGCGCGCCTGGGCGCCCGGTTGCGGGCTCGCAGCCGCACCGCGCCGGGCACTGTGGGTGGCGCCGATGCCGGTGTCGGTCTGGACGCCCTGGTCGACTACCGCTGGGAGATCGCCCTCGGTGACCAGCCGCTCTCCGCCGAGGAGTTGGCGGCGCTGGCCGAGATGAAGACCCCGCTGGTGCGGCTTCGTGGCCGGTGGGTGGAGTTGGACCCGGGTCGGCTCGCCGCTGGTCTGCGCCTGCTCCGCTCGGCGGGTGAGCTGACCGTCGCCGACCTGCTGCGCCTCGGGTTGGCCGACGGTGAGGCGACCGGCGCGCTGCCGGTGCTGGAGGTGACCGCCGACGGGGCGCTGGGCGATCTGCTCGCCGGCGCGGTCGAGCGGCGACTCACCCCGCTGGACCCGCCGCCGGGTTTCCAGGGGACGCTGCGGCCGTACCAGCAGCGTGGCCTGGCCTGGCTGGCGTTCCTGCGCTCACTCGGCCTGGGCGGTGTGCTCGCCGACGACATGGGGCTGGGTAAGACGGTGCAACTGCTCGCGCTGCTCGCCGGGGACCCGCCGGAGGCCGGGCCGACCCTGCTGGTCTGTCCGATGTCGCTGGTCGGCAACTGGCAGCGGGAGGCGGCGCGGTTCACCCCGGGGCTGCGGGTGCACGTACACCATGGTGCCGAGCGGGCGCGGGGGGCGGAGTTCACCGCGGCCGCGCACGGCGCGGACCTGGTCCTCACCACCTACTCGGTGGCCGCCCGCGACGCCGCCGACCTGGCCGGCATCGACTGGCACCGGGTGGTGGTGGACGAGGCGCAGGCGATCAAGAACGCGTCGACCCGGCAGGCCGAGGCGGTACGCGCGTTGCCCGCGCGGCAGCGGGTGGCGGTCACCGGTACGCCGGTGGAGAACCGCCTCGCCGACCTCTGGTCGATCATGCAGTTCGCCAACCCGGGTCTGCTCGGGCCGGCCGCGACGTTCCGTAAGCGGTTCGCCGAACCGATCGAGCGGCACGGCGACGCCGAGGCCGCCGAGCGGCTGCGCCGGATCACCGGCCCGTTCGTGTTGCGCCGGCTCAAGACCGACTCCTCGATCATCTCGGACCTGCCCGAGAAGCTGGAGATGGAGGTGCTCTGCAGCCTCACCGCCGAGCAGGCCGCGCTCTACCGGGTGGTGGTCGACGACATGCTCGCCCGGATCGAGACCAGCGACGGCATCGAGCGACGCGGCCTGGTGTTGGCCACCATGACCCGACTCAAGCAGGTCTGCAACCACCCCGCCCAACTGCTGCGCGACGGCTCGCCGTTGGAGGGCCGCTCCGGCAAGCTGGCCCGGCTCACCGAGATCCTGGAGGAGGTGTTGGCGGCGGGGGAGCGGGCGCTGCTCTTCACCCAGTACGCCGAGTTCGGTGCGATGTTGCGCGGTCACCTGTCGGCGCGGTTCGGCCGGGAGGTGCTGTTCCTGCACGGTGGCCTGGGCAAGGCTGAGCGGGACGCCCTGGTGCAGCGTTTCCAGTCGGCGGAGGGTCCGCCGCTGTTTGTCCTGTCCCTCAAGGCCGGCGGCACCGGGCTGACCCTGACCGCGGCGAACCACGTGGTGCATGTGGACCGGTGGTGGAACCCGGCGGTCGAGGATCAGGCCACCGACCGGGCGTTCCGGATCGGGCAGCGCCGACGGGTGCAGGTCCGCAAGTTCGTGTGCGCCGGCACTGTCGAGGAGAAGGTGGCCGCGCTGATCGCGGACAAGCGCAGCCTCGCCGAGCGGGTGGTCGGCACCGGTGAGCAGTGGATCACCGAGTTGTCCACCGGCCAGTTGCGGGACCTGTTCGCCCTGGAGGCCGGGGCGGTGGTGGAGTGAGCGAGCCGAGGGCTGGCGTGAGCGAGCGGAGCACCGACCGGTTCGCCGACTACGGGCGCCCCCGTCGGGTCGACGGGGGTCTGCGGGCGCGCAGCGCCCGGGGCGCCATCGGCCAATCCTGGTGGTCGCGGCGTTTCCTGGAGGTGCTGGAGTCGTTCGCGCTCGGCACCCGGTTGACCCGGGGCCGGTCGTACGCGCGGGCCGGTCAGGTGCTCACGCTCGACATCACCCCCGGGCGGGTCAGCGCGGTGGTGCAGGGCTCCCGGCCGCAGCCGTACCAGGTGTCGATAGCACTGGAGCCGTTCCCGGCCGCGCTCTGGTCCCGAATCGAGGACGAGCTGGCCGGGCAGGCGTTCTTCAGCGCCCGGCTGCTCGCCGGGGACCTCCCCGACGAGTTGGAGGAGCTGTTCGTCGCCGCTGGCGCGCCGCTGTTCCCGGCGGCCGTCGACGAGCTGACCCAGCGCTGCAACTGCCCGGACTTCGCGGTGCCGTGCAAGCACCTCGCGGCGACGTTCTACCTGCTGGCCGAGGCGTTCGACGCGGACCCGTTCGAGCTGCTGCACTGGCGCGGTCGGTCCCGCGCGGAGTTGCTCGACGCACTCCGCACCCGCCGGGTCGCGGCCACCGGTGCCATCCCGCCGGCCGACGAACCGTCCGAACCGGACGGTGTGGTGTCGGTGGTGGACGTCGTGGCGCCGGTCGGTGCCGCCCGCGCGCTCACCGGGCTGTCGGCGACGCCGCTGGCGGAGGCGGCGGACCGGTTCTGGTCAGCGCCGGTGCCGCTGCCGGATCGGCCGCCTCGACTGGTGACCGGCACCGACCTGCTGCTGCGCCAGCTCGGAGCACCGGCCCCGGCCATCGGTGGGCCGGGAATGCTCGAACGGTTGCGCCGCGCGTACCGGACCTTCGGCCCGGCGGACCGGTGAGCCGTACCGTCGAGCGGTTGAGCGGTCATGTCCAGCGGCGGCGGAACCGCCACATGATCGCGGCGTTGGCCATCAGCACCACCGCGCAGATCGCGCCGGTGAGCCGACCGGCGAACACGGCTATCGCCGGCAGTGACGCCCACAGCAGGATGGTCAACAACATCAGGTAGCGGCCCCTGCGGGCCCGGGACCGGTGGTCCAACTTCTTGAAGAAAGCCGGGTCACTCTCTCGGAGCTGACGGGTGATCTGGTCGAATCTGCGCTGATCCTCTTTGCTGAGCATGGCGCTGCCTTCCCCTCACGCGTTCAGCGGTTCGGCGGCATACCCGCTGCGGTGGCGGCTCACGCTCGCCCGCTGCTGCTACTTTTGCTCCGCGCGAACGCGCTTCATGTCCGGCTTACCCCGACCTTAAATTTGCCTTTGGTGGGGAACGACGCCGAAAGTGTCGGGTACGGCGGCGTGGTCCGATCCGTGTTTTGCTGGCGCGCGTACGCCCTGCTGGGAGAGTCTGCGGTCCGATCCGCCGCACCGCCCGCCGACGAGGCCGCGCTGAACGGTGTCTTAAGTGCCCTCACGAGCGTGTTGCGACCGCCTTGAAGGGCCCTGGGGCCTTGGTTACTTTGCCGTAGCAACCCCCTCAGGCAACAGTCGCCGCACCTGCCGCACCTGCCTGGTAGCAGCTTCCGGCGCTCATCAGAAATTGGGATTGGTACATGGCCGACCAGAATGTGCCACCACGTCGACCGCGGGACGACCGCGGTTGGGACGGACACCAGCACCACAGCGCTGACGGCTACGGCGACCCCCACCCGCCCGCGCCATACGGCTACGACTCGCCCCACCCGCAGCAGGGCGGCTACGCCGCGCCGGCCGACCCGCGTGGGCAGTACGCCGGCCAGCCCGCACCCGCCCCGCGCAGTCCGCAGTGGATCGGCCCGGAGGGCCTTGGCCGTCCGGCCCCGGCCCGTCCGGCCGGCACCGGACTGCCCACCCTCGACGATGACGACGAGCCGGATCGCAAGGTCGGCCGACGCAAGGCGATGGTGGCCCTCGGCGGCACCGCCGCCGTCGTCGCCGGTGGCGCGGCGCTCGCCATGACCCCGCAGTTCCGTGGCCTCTTCGGTGGCGAGGCGGCGGCTGGCGACGCGACCGGCAGCACGGTGACCGACGGCACCGCGGCGCGGCCCAGCGGCCAGCAGCCCAGCACGGTGCGCACCTACACCGAGCAGAACGAGAGCTACATGGGCTCCCGCGCCGGTGCGGCGCTGAAGAAGAACGCGCCGGCCGGTGGGCGCACCTTCTCCGGCCCGGCCGCGGCCGCGGCGGCGACCACGGTGACAGTAAAGACGGTGCTGGCCAAGGACCCGATCCTGCACCTGGCCCGGCGGGCCACCTTCGGAGTGACGCCCGCGCTGATCGCCGACATCAAGCGCGAGGGCATGGACGCCTGGATCCGCGCCCAGTTGGACCCGGACAAGTTGGAGCCGAGCAAGGGCGAACTGAAGCTCGCCGAGCTGCCGACCCAGAAGCTCTCCGCGCAGCAACTGCGCGACCAGCGGGACAAGCTCAACGATCAGGGCGCCCAGCCGGAGCAGGAGATGATCGACGCCACCATCGCCCGGCAGATCTGGTCCAAGCGCCAGCTGTTCGAGGTGATGGTCGACTTCTGGAACGACTTCCTGCACGTCGCCGCGGACTTCGACGGCGGCGAGGTGTACCGCAACTCGTTCGACCAGGACGTCGTGCGCAAGCACGCCCTGGGCAGCTACCCGGAGATGCTGGTCGCCGCGAACAAGCACCCCGCGCTGCTGATCTACCTGAACCAGAAGGACTCCCGCAAGGACGCGATCAACGAGAACCTCGCCCGGGAGAACCTCGAGCTCTACTCGGTCGGCGTCGACGGTGGCTACAAGGAGCCGGACGTCCGGCAGGCCGCCATGCTCCAGACCGGCCGTGGCGTCCAGGACGGCAAGTACGTCTTCCGGCCCGAGCAGCACTACGTCGGCAAGGTGAAGATCCTCGGCTTCACCCACGCCAACAACTCGGCCGACCCCAAGAAGGCCGAAGCGGCGATCGACGCGTACATCACCTACATCGCGACGCACCCGTCGACCGCGAAGTACGTGGCGCAGAGCCTGGCCACCCGGTTCGTCTCGGACACCCCGCCGAAGTCCCTGGTGGACCGGCTGGCCAAGACGTACACCACCAACAAGGGCATGATCAAGCCGGTCCTGATGACGCTCTTCTGCTCCTCGGAGTTCTGGGCCGGTGTGGGCCAGAAGGTGCGCCGGCCGATGGAGTACCTGGTCGCCACGTACCGCACCCTGGGCGTCTCGCCCGAGGCGTCGCCGAAGCACAACAACGGCGACAGCAAGCGCACCCCGTACGCCCGGGGGCTGCGCCAGATCAACGACAAGCTGCGCGAGTTGGGTCACTACCCGATGGGTCAGCCCACCCCGGACGGCTACCCGGACGTGTACGTCGCCTGGACCTCGGCCGGCACCATGGTCAACGGCTGGAACGAGGCGGGCGAGATCCTCGCCGGCTACCGCACCACCTTCACGCACACGCCGCCGGAGAAGCTGGTCGGCAAGCCGCCGGCGACGGCCGGGGCGTACGTGGACGCGCTCTCCCAGCGGTTGGTGGGCCAGAAGTTGAGCACGCGGGAGAAGAACCTCATCCTCGGCGTGGCCGGTGTGTCGGCGACCGCCAAGGTCGACGCCACGTTCAACGGGGCCATCACCGCCGTCGCGCGGGCGATCCTCGCTTCCCCCCAGCACCACCTCCGGTGAGGCACCCGATGGAGAAGACTGTGTACAACTCTTTCCCCCTGCACCCCGAATGCCCGGACGTGCGACGGCTGGCCGACAACCCGGCCGAGGCGTTGCTGCGCGCCGAGGCCGACATCGTCGCCGCCGAGAACGCCGCCGAGTTCGACAGGTACCGCACCCTGGAGGACCTGGAGGAGGCCCAGCAGGACGGGCGGGGCGTGACCCGGCGGACCTTCGTCGCCGGTGCCGCGGCCACCGCGACCGCGCTGGCCACCGCCCAGTTCGTCACCACCTCGGCGTCGTTCGCGGCGACCAAGACCGGCACCCTGATCCACGTCTTCCTCTACGGCGGGCTGGACGGGCTGAGCCTCGTCGCTCCGGACAACGACCCGGTGCTCGCCAAGGCCCGCCCCGACCTGCTGCTCGGAAACGACTCGCTGGCCCTGGGTCGCGGCTTCAAGCTGACCAGCGCGTTCAAGCCGCTGGAGAAGTGGCTCGCGGCCGGTCAGCTGGGCTTCATCCCGGCGGTCTCGGACGAGCGGCTGTCCCGCAGCCACTTCCAGGCCGCGGACGCCTGCAACCTGGGCGGGTTGCCCAACGAGACCGGCGGCCGGGGTTGGCTCGACGGGCTCGTCGACAACCTCGGCAAGGGCACCGCGTTCCGCAGCGTCGGCGTCGGCAGCACGCTGCCCCGCTCGTTGGTCGGCAACAACGGCGCGCTCTCGCTGAACAGGGTCGGCTCGCTGCGGCTCAACGGTGAGGAGCGGTTCCGTGCCGCCACCGAGAAGGCCATCAAGGGCCTCTTCACCGGGATCAACCACCCGGTCGAGGAGGCCGTGCAGGAGGGCATGGGCGCGTTGGCCACCGCCCAGAAGCTCGCCGCGAAGCCGTACCAGCCCGCCGAGGGCGTCAAGTACGAGGGCGTCGGCAACGCGTTCCAGCAGCTCGCCCAGCTGATCAAGGGCGGCGCCAACGTGCGGGTCGCCACTGTCGGCATGGGTGGCTACGACACCCACGAGAACCAGGGCACCCGCGAGGGCGGCCAGCTGCACCGCCGGTTGAACGAACTGGCCAACGCGATGGCCGCGTTCTTCACCGACCTCGGCCCGCAGGCCGCCGACGTCACGATCATGGTGTCGAGCGAGTTCGGCCGGCGGGTCGGCTCCAACACCGGCGGCACCGACCACGGGCACGGCGGCGTGGTCACCCTGCTCTCCGGCAAGAAGCTGGCCGGTTCGCTGCTCGGCACCTGGAACGGCCTGGACAAGCTGGACTCCGGTGACGTGCCGGAATACAACAACATGTTCAACGTCTACGGCGCTGTGGCGCAGGGCCGGTTCGGGCTCACCAACGCGGAGGTCGACAAGGTCTTCCCCCGCCAGAAGTACGCCCCGATGAAGCTGTACGCGTGACGTACCCGCACACCCACGCCACCGGCCGCCGCACCGGGACCTCGTCCCGGCACGGCGGCCGGTCGGCTGCGCCCGTACCCCCGCAGGTGCCGGCCCGGCGCGGACCCGGCGGCCGACGGCTGCTGGGCGTGCTGCTCCTGGTCGGTCTGCTCGCCGCCGTGCTCCCGTGGTGGTTGGGCACCCCGGCCGGATCGTTGCGGAGCACCGCGGCCACCGTCACCGCGGCCGGCCGGATCACCGGCCTGGTCGCCGGCTACCTGCTGCTGGTGCAGGTGCTGATGATGAGCCGCCTGCCGGTGCTGGAACGGTGGATCGGCGGCGAGCAGACGGCCCGCTGGCACCGGGACATCGGTGCCACCCTGCTGGTCACCGTGCTGGCGCACATGTCGCTGATCCTCGTCGGCTACGCCGACCTGCGTAACCAGTCGGTCCTCGCGGAGGTCGGCACGCTGCTCGGCGACTACGAGGACATGGTCTCGGCGTTCGTCGCCACCGGCGTCATGATGCTTGTCGGGTTCAGCAGCATCCGGGCGATCCGGCGGGCGTTGCCGTACGAGCTGTGGCACCTGCTGCACCTGTCCAGCTACCTGATCCTGCTGCTCGGTTTCGGCCACCAGTTCACCCACGGCGCGCAGCTGTACAAGCCCGGCCCGGTGCGCACCGGCTGGATCGCGCTCTACCTCCTGGTGGTCGCCGCCCTGCTCTGGGGTCGGGTGATCGCGCCGTTGGCGTTCAACCTGCGCTACCGGCTGCGGGTCGCCGACGTGGTCGCCGAGAGCACCGACACCATTTCCATCTACCTCACCGGGGAGCGGCTGGGTCGGCTGGCGATGCTCGGCGGCCAACACTTCCGCTGGCGGTTCCTCACCCGGGGCTGCTGGTGGCAGTCGCACCCGTTCTCCGTCTCCGCCGCCGCCAACGGCCGCTGGCTGCGGGTCACCGTCAAGGTGGTCGGCACCCACACCGCCGACCTGCGCGACCTGGACCCGGGCACCCGGGTCTGGGCCGAAGGCCCCTCGGGCACCTTCACCGCCGCGCACCGGCTGCGCGAGCGGGCGTTGCTGATCGCCGGTGGCAGCGGCATCACACCGATCCGGGCGATGCTGGAGGAACTGCCGCCGGGCGCCGCGCTGATCTACCGGGCCCGCACCCCGGCCGACGTGCTGCTCAGCCGCGAGTTGGACTGGCTGGCCCAGGAGCGCGACACCTCGGTCTGGTACGTCATCGGTTCCCGCGACGACCCCGGCCCCCGGCAGCTGATGAGCCCGGACGGGCTGCGCCAACTGGTGCCCGACGTGGCCCGACGCGACGTCTACCTGTGCGGGCCACCCGGACTGGTGGAACAGTCGGTGCGTGCGCTGCGGCGGGCCGGAGTGCCCCGACGGCAGATCCACCTGGCCACGTTCGAGCTGTAGGAAGGGCATACCCATGCGTCGCGTGTTCCTCGCGATCACCGGCCTGGCCGCCAGCACCACCGCGCTGGTGGTGTTCAAGGGCTCGCCGGCCGCCACCCAGGTCGCCCAGAACCTGCCGACCGCCCAGCCGGTCAATCCCACCCCGCAGGAGGTCGAGCCGAGCGCCGACCCGAACGCGCCGGGCACCGACCCGGCGGACGGCGAGCCGACGCCGTCCAAGAGCGCCGACTCGCCGGTGTCGCCCAAGCCCGGCAAGACCACCGCCCGCCCGTCGACCACCAAGACCACCAAGGCCCCCAGCGCGCCGCGCACCACCAAGGCGCCCCAGCCGACCACGCGCCGGGTCACCGGCAACGGCTTCGACAACGAGTACGGGTACGTGCAGGTGCAGATCGTCGTCTCGGGTAACCGGATCGTCGAGGCCGTCGCGCTGTCGCTGCCGAGCGGGGGCGAATCCGACATCCACAGCGGCGACGTCCGCGACCGCTACGACGGCAGCGGCGGCGAGGTGGTGCAGAAGCAGAACGCGAACCTCAACACCGTTTCCGGGGCCACCGAGACCAGCAACTCATACAAGCAGTCGCTGCGCTCCGCCATCGAGCAGGCCATCTGACGTGCGGGCCACGCTGACCCGACCCGGGCTGTGCCGGGTCGAACAGATCATGGGTACGGCCATCACAGTGGACCTCGCCGACGATCTGCCCCCGGCGACGCTGCGGGAGCTGGCGGACGAGGTCTTCGCCTGGATGCACGAGGTGGACGCGCGGTTCAGCACCTACCAGCCGGCGAGCGAGGTGTGCCGCTTCGACCGGGGTGAGGTGCTGCTCTCCGAAGCGTCCGCGGACCTGCGGTACGTGTTGGAGACCTGCGCCGACCTGTGGGGCGCCACCGACGGGTTCTTCGACGCGTACGCCACGGGTCGGCTCGACCCGTCCGGCTTCGTCAAGGGCTGGGCGGCTCAGGTCGCATCGGACCGCCTCGTCGCCGCCGGTGCCGTCAACCACTGCGTGAACGCCGGCGGTGACGTGCGGGTGCGGGGTCGGTCGCCGTCCGGGGAACCGTGGCGCATCGGCATCCGGCACCCGTGGGACGCGATGGCGGCCTGCCTGGTGCTTACCGGCACCGACCTGGCCGTGGCCACGTCCGGCGTTTACGAGCGGGGCCGGCACGTGTTGGACCCGCGCCGGGGAGCGCCGGCCGGCGGGCTGCGTTCGGTGACAGTGGTCGGCACCGACCTCGGGGTGGCCGACGCGTACGCCACCGCCGCCCTGGCCATGGGCACCCCCGGCCTCGGTTGGTTGGCCCGCCTGGACGATCACACCCACGCGGCGATAACCGACAACGCCCGCCAGTACCACTCCGTCGATCTGCCGCTGACCGGCTAGCGGAGCGGGCGGTGGGTGCCGGCTGGGCGGGTGCCGGTGGGGCGTGGCCGGCCGGGGCGGGAGCCGGACGGCCGGGTGCCGGCCCAGCGGTGCCGTGGGTGGCTGCGCCGGGGCGGCTCGGTGCCGCCGGGATGAGGCACCCTGTCGTTGGTGGACATCGTTCCCCCGTTCGTGGCGCGCGTTCGCACCGTCCCCCTGTCAACGAGGACCGGCGTCCCGACGACGCTGTCGGCCACCGGATCGAATCGTCGAGCGGGCCTGTTTCACATGCCTCGTCGGGGCAGCGGCAGGTGACCGGGGAGCAGGTCGGGGGCGAGCGTCACCCCGGCGGCGCGCAGCGCCCCGATCAACGTGTTCTGCACGAGGTACGAATCCGGCAGTTGCCAGCGGGCCTGCTCCGGGGCGACCGCCCAGCGGACGGTGCCCTCCGGCAGCCGGGTGGGTGGCGCGGGGATCCACGAGCCCGGCCCATGCCGGACCACGTGGAAGCAGTGCTCCAACTCCGGCCGGAGCGGGTCGCCGGGGCGGACCAGGAACATCCACCGCCCGGTGGGCGTGACCAGCACCGGTCCGCGTACGCCGGTGCCGGCCGGGTGGATCTGGACCGCGTCGAGCACGTGCCGGCCGAGGTGGGCGGGCACCTCCAGCACGTCGAAGGCCCGACCGGTGGGCAGCAGCACCCCGTGCGGGCGGCTCCGCCACCAGGTGGCCACCCGGGCCGGGTCGGCGCTGGCGGCCAGCTCCCAGTCCTCCAGGGCGGGATGGCAGCCCACTGTGGGGCAGCCGGCCCGGCCGCAGACGAAGCGGCTGCGGGCCAGACAGGCACCGGGCGTGACCTGCCAGCCGTGTACGGCGTACCGGATCGCGACCCGGCGCAGCCGGACCCGTTCCAGTGGCGACAGCTCGGCGACGCGCGGTCCGACATTCCCCCACATGTGTGCCAACTCCTCTCGTCGGTCCCGGCGTTCGCCAGGTCGCATGTCGAGCACCGTCACTGCCGTAACCCACGATCGTTGAGGTTGACGAACGGCTCGTGCAACTTGCACGAAAAGTACGAGGACCAGCTGTACGGCTGACGTACATCCTGTGCGACCAGCGAAAACCTGAAAGTGAACAGCAGCCGTCAGGCCCGCGGACATCGCCCCGACTCGATTGGTCGTCGGTGGCAGGGGAGGATGGGGAGATGGACGAGCTACCCATAGGACGGCGAGTGGCCTACTGGCGGGGGCGCCGCAAGATGTCGCAGCAGGTCTTCGCGGACCGGCTGGGCAAGTCCAAGAGCTGGGTGGACAAGGTCGAACGCGGCGTCCGCCGGTTGGACAAGTTCTCCGTCCTCTACGAGATCGCCGACATCCTCCAGATGGACGTCCAGCTGCTGCTGGGCAAGGACCCGGAGCGCCGCGCCGACGCCCTCAACTGCATCGACCAGGTCGAGGTGCAGGAGATCCGGGCGGCGCTGGAACGCTACGACTCGATGAGCGCGTACTTCGACGCGGTGCCGTTCCCGCCGCCGATGGACGACATGCGCAAGGCCGTCAACCACGCCTGGCTCACCTACCAGTACGGCCGCTACGGGATGCTCACCCGGGCGCTGCCCAAGCTGCTGCGCGACGCCCAGGCGGCCGACGCCGCCTACGGCGGCGAGCAGGCCCCCGAGGCGGCCCACCTGCTCGGTCAGGTCTACCAGATCGCCTCCTCGGTGCTGCGCAAGCTCGGCGAGTGCGAGCTGGCCTGGTTGGCCGCCGACCGGTCGATGGCGGTGGCCCAGCGGGCCGACGACCCGCTGCTGGCCGGGATCGCCACCACCCGGGTGTGCAACGCCCTGGTCGCGATGGGGCGGGCCCGTCCCGCGCTGGAGCTGAACGTCCAGATCGCCAACCGGCTGGCACCGGGTGGGAGCAACGAGGTCTCCCCGGCCCGCCTCTCCGTCTACGGGATGCTGCTGCTGCAGGGCGCGATGGCCGCGTCCCGGATCGGCGACTCGGCCAGCGTCGACGATCTGATCAACTGCGCGCAGGAGGCGGCCACCCTGCTCGGCGGCGACCACAACCACTACTGGACGTCGTTCGGCCCGACCAACGTCGAGCTGCACCGGGCCGCCGCCGCTGTGGAGTTGGGCGACGGGGGGCGGGCCGTGGAGGTGCACCAGCTGCGCATCGCGGAGCCCGCCTTCAACGCGCTGTTGCCCGAGCGCCGCGCCCACCACCTGCTCGACATCGCCCGCGGCTACGCCCAGATAGGTGACGTGGCGAACGCCGGCGAGATGCTGCTGCTCGGTGATCGGCTCGCCCCGTCGGAGATCCGCTGCCGGCCGATCGCGCACGAGGTGATGTCCGACATCCTCCGTCGCACACGTGGTGCGCCGCCTTCTCCGGTAGCGGAGTTGGCTGAGCACATGGGAGTAGGGGTATGAGCGCGGAGCCGGTCTGATGGCCGGTACAGCGCGCAACAGCGGGCACCGCGAGGTGCTCTACGTCATCGCCTGCGGTTCGCCGCTGGCACGGCACGTCGGTCGTCTGGTCGACCTCGCCCAACAGGACGGTTGGGACGTCTGCGTGATCACCACGCCGGACGGCGCGAAGTTCGTCGACCAGTCGGCCCTGATTCGGCAGACCGGCCACCCGGTGCGAATGCACTACAAGAATCCCGGTGACCCGGACGTGTTACCGCCCGCCGACGCCATGATCGTCTGCCCGGCCACCGTCAACACGGTCAACAAGTGGGCGGCCGGCATCACCGACACCTTGGCGCTCGGGCTGTTGGTCGAGGCCCAGGGCAAGGGCGTCCCCATCGTGGCGGTGCCGTACACCAACGCGGCGATGGCCTGCCACCCGGCGTTTCGGGCCGGGGTGGCCCGGTTGGCCGAGTGGGGCGTCACGGTGCTCTTCGGCGACGATGTGATCGCGCTGCATCCGCCCGGAATGGGGGAACAGCACATGCACGCCTTCCCCTGGGCGATGCCGTTGGCCGCGCTCCAGACCGTCTCCTGGAGTGCGGCCTAGCGCGTCCGGCAGATCTTCCGCCCGACGCGGCCGGGCCGGGTGTCACCGTCCCGGGGGCCGCCACGCCGGTAAGCTGGCCCGCCGTGAGCACAAGCGGATCCACCCCCACCGTCAGCGACGTGGTGGCCGAGCTGGAACGGCGGTTTCCGCCGGTCTGGGCGCAGGAGTGGGACCGGGTGGGCCTGGTGCTCGGCGAGCCGGCCACCCCGGTCCGCCGGGTGCTGTGCGTGGTGGATGTGGTGCCCGAGACGGTCGACGAGGCGCTCGTCGCCGACGCGGACATGATCGTCGCGCACCATCCGCTGCTGCTGCGCGGGGTGTCGTCGGTCGCCGCGACGACCTTCAAAGGGCGGATCATCCACCGGTTGATCCGGGCCGGGGTGGCGCTCTACGCGGCGCACACCAACGCCGACGTCGCCTCCCCGGGCGTCTCCGACGCCCTCGCCGCCCGCTTCGGGCTCACCGGTCTGCGCCCACTTCAACGGCCCGCGCCCGGGTCACCCGCCCACGGCGACGACAGGGGTTTCGGCCGGATCGGCGAGCTGCCCCAGCCGATGACCCTCGCCGAGCTGACCCGGCACGCCGCCGCGGTGCTCCCCGTCACGTCTTGGGGAGTTCGCGCGGCGGGGGATCCCGGGCGTATGGTTCGTACCCTCGCCGTCAGCGGCGGGTCGGGGGACAGTTTCCTCGGCGCCGCGACCGCCGCCGGGGTGGACGCGTTCCTCACCGCCGACCTGCGGCACCACCCGGCCGGCGAGCACCTCGCCGCCGATGGTCCCGCCCTGATCGACGCCGCCCACTGGGCGACCGAACGACCGTGGCTGGACGACCTGGCCGCCCTCCTCCGGGAGGCGCTGGACGTCGAGACGCTGGTGTCCGACCTGGACACCGACCCGTGGACCGTGCACGCCGCCGCACCCGCTGTGGACGACAAGGAGCCCGACCGTGAAGGCTGACCCTCAGGTGCAGCGCCGCCTGCTCGACCTCCAGGCGATCGACACCAACCTCGCCCAGCTCGCCCACCGCAGGCGTTCGCTTGCCGAGCGCGCCGAGTTGGAGGCGCTGGCCCGCGAGCTGTCGTCGATGGAGGACGAGCGGGTCCGAGCGCAGGTGGCGGTGGACGACCTGGACCGCGACATCGCCCGGTTGGAGAAGGACGTCGAGCAGGTCCGGGCCCGCAAGGAGAAGGACGAGAACCGGCTTGCCGCCGGCACCGGCCCGGCCCGCGAGCTGGAGGCGCTCCAGCACGAACTGGTCTCGCTGAAGCGCCGCCAGGGCGACCTTGAGGACGCCGAGCTGGAGCTGATGGAGCAGCGGGAGACCGCGCAGGGCGTACTGGACGGCGTGGAGCAGCGGCTGGCCGAGACCCGGGACAAGCGGGCCGCGACCGAGCAGCGCCGCGACGAGGCGCTGGCCGAGATCGCCAAGGATGAGGAGTTCAAGCGGGGCGCGCGCCAACCGCTCGCCGCCGACCTCCCGAGCGAGCTGGTCGACCTCTACAACAAGATCCGCGAGGACACCGGGTTGGGCGCCGCGCTGCTCACCGCGGGCCGCTGCGGCGGGTGCCGCCTGGAGCTGTCCGGCGCCGACCTGGCCCGGATCCGCAAGGCCGCCCCCGACGACGTGGTCCGTTGCGAGGACTGCCGACGGATCATGGTCCGCACCAACGAGTCGGGCCTGTAGGTCGTGGCGCCGCGGGTGGTCTCCGTCGAGGCCGACGGTGGGTCCCGGGGCAACCCCGGCCCCGCCGGCTACGGCGCTGTGGTGCGCGACCCGGAGACCGGCGAGGTGCTCGCCGAGCGTTCCGAGTCGCTCGGCACGGCCACCAACAACGTCGCCGAGTACCAGGGCCTGATCGCCGGGTTGACCGCCGCGGCCGAGCTGGGCGCCGCTGAGGTGGACGTCCGGATGGACTCCAAGCTGGTGGTCGAGCAGATGTGCGGCCGGTGGCAGATCAAGCACCCCGGCCTGCGGCCCCTCGCCGCCCAGGCCGCCGCGCTGGTGGGCCGGTTCACCGCGGTCCGGTTCAGCTGGATCCCGCGCGAGCAGAACCGGCACGCCGACGCCCTCGCCAACGCCGCCATGGACGCCGCCGCCGGCCGTCCTGCGGCGGCTGCGGCTCCCGCCCGTCCTGCGGCGGCCGCGTCCCCGGGCCGTCCTGCGGCGGCTGAGCCCGCCGGCCAGCCCGCGACCGGCAGTGACCCGGCGACCGCGCCGGCCTCCTGGGAGCCACGGCCGACCTTCACCGCCACCCGGCTGATCCTGGTCCGGCACGGCGAGACCCCGTACACGGAACAGCGGCGCTACTCCGGGCGCGGCGACGTGCCACTGTCCGAGCGTGGCCGGGCCCAGGCCCAAGCCACCGGCGCCCGGGTGGCCGAGCTGGCCCCGTCCGTCGCGGCCGTGCTCAGCTCACCGTTGTCCCGGTGTACGGCCACCGCCGCGTCGATCGCCGGGGCGCTCGGTGACGTGCCGGTGCGCACCGAGGACGACCTGATCGAGTGCGACTTCGGCCAGTGGGAGGGGCGCACCTTCGCCGAGGTGCGCCAGCAGTGGCCGGGGGAGATGGACGCCTGGCTCGCCTCACCCCGGATCGCTCCGCCGGGCGGGGAGTCGTTCACCCACGTCGCCGAACGCGCCAGCCGTGTCATCACCGGGCTGCTCACCGCGTACCCCGGTGAGACCGTGGTGATCGTCTCGCACGTCTCGCCGATCAAGCTGGTGCTGCGCGACGCCCTCGCGGCCGGCGACGGTTTCCTGCACCGGCTCTTCCTGGACGCGGCCGGCATCTCGGTGCTCGACATGTGGCCCGACGGCGGCGTGGCCGTGCGGACGGTCAACGACACCGCCCACCTCGCCGCCCTCTGAGCCCGGTCACACCTCGGCTGGTCCCCGCGCCGTTCGGCGCAGGCGGCCAGCCGTTCGGCGCAGCACCCTCCGAACGGGTCAGGTGACCGCCATCACAGAGTCGTAGCCTCCGGCCGTTACATCGAGAGCCACGACTCCCCGGAGGTGTGTCAGATGGCTGCACCCGAACCGGAGGCGCCTACCACCACGGCGCCGACCAGGGCGAAGGACCACAGCCCCTGGAACTGGTTGCTGTTCATTCCCATCGTGGTGCCGCTGGTCCCGGTCTTCTTCAATGGCGACTCGCCCCGGGTCTTCGGCTTCCCGCGCTTCTACTGGCTGCAACTGGCCTTCATCCTGCTCGGCGTCGGCACCACCACGTTGGTCTACCAGATGACAAAGAAGCGGGGAGGCCGCTGATGTGGCGCGACCATCTCACCGAGATCATCGTCTTCTCCTTCCTCTTCCTGCTGGTGAGCGTGATGGGCTTCGTGGCCGCCAGGTGGCGGGCACCGAAGGACATGGCGCACCTGGACGAGTGGGGGTTGGGCGGGCGCAGCTTCGGCGGCTGGATCACCTGGTTCCTGGTCGGCGGTGACCTCTACACCGCGTACACCTTCGTGGCGGTGCCGGCGTTGATGTTCGGTGCCGGCGCGGCCGGGTTCTTCGCCGTGCCGTACACCATCGTCATCTACCCGCTGGTCTTCCTGGTGCTGGTGCGGCTCTGGTCGGTGTC
This sequence comes from Micromonospora inaquosa, assembly GCF_003857055.1. Lineage (GTDB taxonomy): Bacteria > Actinomycetota > Actinomycetes > Mycobacteriales > Micromonosporaceae > Micromonospora > Micromonospora inaquosa. The sequence goes on from NZ_QGSZ01000122.1 coordinate 28,091, forward strand.
GCACCGGCACGGGTTCGTCACACCGGCCGACTTCGTCCGCAACCGGTTCGACTCGCCGGTGCTGGCGCTGCTGATCGCGATCACCGGCATCGTCGCCACCATGCCGTACATCGCGTTGCAGCTGGTCGGCATCGAGGCGGTGCTCAAGACGATGGGCGTCACCGGCGACAACGCGCTGGCCCGGCACCTGCCGATCATCATCGCGTTCGCCATCCTGGCCGCCTACACCTACCAGTCGGGGTTGCGCGCGCCCGCGCTGATCGCGTTCGTCAAGGACAGCCTGATCTACATCGTGATCCTGGTGGCGGTCGTCTACCTGCCGTACAAACTGGGCGGCTGGGGTGACATCTTCGCCGCCGCCGACGCGAAATTCGACGCCTCGCCCAACCCGAACGACGGCATCCTGCTCAACGGCAACAACCAGCTTCAGTACGTGACGTTGGCGCTCGGATCGGCGTTGGCGCTCTTCCTCTACCCGCACAGCATCACCGGTGTGCTGGCCAGCCGGAACCGCGACGTGATCAAGCGGAACATGTCGGCGTTGCCCGCGTACAGCCTGCTGCTCGGGTTGATCGCGCTGCTCGGCTACATGGCCATCGCGGCCGGCGTGAAGCCGCTGCCCGGCAACTCGGCCGGCTCGGTGGACAACAACACCATCGTCCCGTTGCTGTTCGACCAGCAGTTCCCGGACTGGTTCGCCGGTGTCGCGTACGCGGCGATCGGCATCGGCGCGCTGGTGCCGGCGGCGATCATGTCGATCGCGGCGGCGAACCTGTTCACCCGCAACATCTACAAGGAGTACCTGAAGCGGGACGCCTCCCCGGCCCAGGAGGCGAACGTCTCGAAGATCACCTCCCTGGTGGTGAAGGTCGGCGCGGTGGCCTGCATCGTCTTCCTCGACCCGCAGTTCTCCATCGACCTCCAGCTGATCGGCGGCGTGATCATCCTGCAGACGCTGCCGGCGGTGGCGCTGGGCCTCTACACCCGCTGGTTCCACCGCACCGGCCTCATCGTCGGCTGGGCGGTCGGCATGGGGTTGGGCATGTGGATGCTCTACCAGGTGGCCAGCCCGACCCGGAAACACTTCGGCGGCTCGGCGTTCCCGCTGTCGGAGTTCGGGTTCGACACCACCCGGACGATCTACGTCGGCATCGTGGCGGTGGCGGTCAACCTGGCAGTGGCGGCGCTGGTGACGCTCGCGCTGCGGGCCGCGAAGGTCGAGGAAGGCGTCGACGGCACCGAGCCGGACGACTACTTCGCCGACGAGGGCGACCCCCGGGTCACCCCCGGCACCGAGCGCGACGCCGACTCGGCCCGCGAACCGGTCGCCTGACCTCAGGTACGCCCGGGCGCCGACCTGCGTCGGCCCCGGGCGTACCTGAGGTC
>NZ_QGSZ01000120.1 GCF_003857055.1 Micromonospora inaquosa
GGCCAGGTCGGCGGGGGCGCCGATGCGCAGGTGCCGCTCGGCGGCGGCGAGCAGCCCGGGCACCGGGCGCGGCACCGCGGCGCCGCCCGCCCCCGCCGACAGGCCCGGCCGGCTAAGGCCGGTCGGCCGCGCCGGTTGCACCGGGAGGGAGACCGGCCGCAGGTCAGCTGGCGGCGGCACCGTCCACCACGATCACCTGGCCGTTGATGTTGGTGTGTTCCCGCAGCAGCATCCGCACCACCGGGGTGACCTCCACCGGTTCGGTCAGGTGACCGGTCGGGGTGCGGCGCACGATCTGGTCGAGCTGGGTCGGGCCGAGCACCGCGGACATCTCCGAGGCGAAGAAGCCGGGCGCGACCGAGTTGACCAGCACCCGGCCGCCCAGTTCCCGGGCGAGCGAGCGGGTGGCGGCGTCCATGCCGCCCTTGGTGGCCGAGTACGCCACGAGGCCGGGGAAACCACGCTGCCCGCAGATCGAGGTGATGTTGACGATCCGCCCGCGCAGCCCCTTCGCGAGCATCCGGCGGACCACCAGCCGGGTCAGCTGCAGCGGGGCCGTCAGGTTGGTCTCGATGATCCGGGCGATGTCGTCGGTGGCGGTGTGCGCGTGCAGGGAATCCTGGCCCATGGCGGCGTTGTTGACGACGCCGTCGATCGGGCCGAGGTGCTGCTCCACCTCTCGAATGAAGCTCTGCGCGGCCCGCAGGTCGGTGACGTCCACCGAGCCGACGTGCACACGGTCGGGGTGCTCGGCGGCGAGCTTCTCCAGCTCCGGCGTGATGGTGCGGGCGAAAACGGCCACCCGTACGCCCGCGTCGAGCAGGTCGGTGACGATGGCCAGGCCCAGGCCCCGGGAACCGCCGGAGACGAGGACCACGGAACTGGGCGGGACGAGCTGGGTGTCGGCGGGCTCAGACATCGCTCTTCAGGGTCTCCTTGACGGGAATGTCGGTCAGGACGCGAATTCGGCGCGGCACCGCGTGCTCGGAAAGCCGGTCGGCGCACCAACGGACCAGCGCCGCCTCGTCCGGCACACCGGTGTCGGCGGAGGCCGGCTCGGCGGGGACGAGAACCACCTCGGCGACCACCATCCGCCCGAGCACCGGGGCACGGCGGCCGGTCACCCGGGCCCAGGCCACCGCCGGATGACCGGCGAGCACGCCGCGGACCACGCCGGCGGAGACCTTGCTGCCACCGACGTTGATCTCGTCGGAGTCCAGTCGGCCGGTGATCAGCACCCGGCCGTCGAGCACCTGCACCCGGTCGCCGGTGCGGACCGGGCCGGCGAGACCGGCCCCGTGGTACGGGGAGGTGACCACCAGCTCGTCGTCGTGCACGGAGAGCGTCGGCCGGCCCGGAGTCTCCCGGTCCAGCCAGTCGACCGGGAACCCGGCCCGCCCGTCGTGCACCACAATGGACGCCCCCACCTCGGAGGACGCGTAGATCCAGGAGATCCGAGCGGCCGGGAAGACCTCCCGCAGCTGGTCCAGGATCGCCTGGTCCACCGGCTCGCCGCCGAGGGTGATCTGGCGCAGCGGCACCCGGGCCAGCGCGTCGGCGTCGCGGTAGAGGGTGCGCCGCCAGAAGGTCGGGGTGCCCGAGGCCGCATCGACCCCGTGCGCGGCCGCGACGGAGGGCCAGTCGTCCAGCTCGTCGGGCTCGACCACCACGAGGTGCTGGCCGGGCTGGGTCAGCGACAGGGTGACCACCTGCCACCAGGCGTACGTGCCGGGGGCGTACGGGCAGAGCCAGGTGCGGCCGGGTTGGTCGACCCGCACGGTGGTCAGCGTGTCGAGGGTGTGCCCGACCCGCTTCGGACGCCCGGTGGAGCCCGAGGTCAGCAGCCAGAGCCGGCCCGGCTCGGCGGCTCGCGGCCGGGCCGGCGCGCTCGGGTGCACGCCGTCGTCGTCGAGGACGCTGACGGTGAACCCGGCTTCCAGCAGCTCGGTGCGCATCGCCGCGTCGACCCGACTCGCGGTGCTGAGCAGCAGCTCGGTGCCGTGCACGGCGTGCTGCCGCGCCGCGGTGAGCGCGTGCGCGGCCGAGTGGGCGAGGACCGCCGCCGGGCCGGGCAGGGCGGGCGTCGGCAGCGAACGCCAGGTCAGCGCGGCGCCACCGACGACGAGCCGGTTGTCCACACCGGCCGGTTCCGCAGGCGCGGGGGCGTCGTGGCGCGACGTCGCGACGGTCACTGGTGTTGCAGCTCGACGAGGAAGTCGAGGACGTCCCCGACGGTGGCGATGCGACGCAGCCCGGGGGCGTCGAAGTTGAGCTCCTCCCCCGTCTCGTCCTCCACCCGCAGCGCCAGCTCGGAGAAGTCGAGCGACCGGAAGCCGATCTCCCGCAACTGGGCGGCGTCGTCGGCCGGCAGCTCCTTGTCCTGGTTTTTCAACACCTGAGCCATGAGGTCGCGGATCTGCGCGCGACTCAATTCGTTCATGCGCCGCAGTCTACAACCCAACGAATGCGTATCCCATTTCCCGGTGGGCCCGGGTAAGGTGCCGGGGCCCGACGTGAACGGCTAGGAAAGCGAGACGCACGTGCTGCGCGAAGCGACGACGGACGACGTTCATCTGATGTTGTCCTGGCGTAATCAGGAAACCAATCGACAGGTCAGCAAGACCAGTCACGAGATCACCGCCGAGGAGCACGCCCGGTGGTGGTCGGCGGTCCGCGAAGACCCCTCCCGACGGGTGCTGGTGTACCTGCGCGACGACCGCCCCTGTGGCGTGGTCACCTTCTTCGACCTGCGGCTGGACGGCCCGCGTACCGGGGCGTGGGGGTTCTATCTCGACGCCGAGGGGCTGGCCGGGCGGGATGAGACGCTGCCCGCCTGGCTGGGGGTCATGCGGGAGGCCGTCGAGTACGCCTTCGACGGTCTGCACCTGGACCGACTCGACGGCGAGGTGCTCGGCCACAATACCGTCGTACGACAGATGAACCGGCGGTTCCGATTCGTCGAGGGCACCCCGAAACAGGAGCTTGCCGACGGCCGGGAAATTACCGTCATCCCGATTTCCCTGGCTCGGGAGGATCGCCGCCAACGCTGATTGTCGAACGCTTTCGCGTAATGGCCCGAAATCATTAACCGACAGTGTTTCCGGTGGACATCCGCCGTTCACGGACAGCGGTGTCCACCGGGGCGTCGCGGATCAGACCCGCCGCCACGCCGCCCAGTGCTGCACCGGGTTGCCGCCGAGCCGGACGAAGCCGTACGCCGTGCCGTCCCAGTCGTCGGCCTGCCCGGGCGCCCAACGGGCGAAGACCACCTGCGCCACCGCCGGCGGCCGCCCGTCGCCGAACCACCGCACGTCGGTCCAGGTCACCTGGTGGCTGAGATTGAACCGGAGGATGTACTGCACGCCGGTCGAGGCCCACACCCGCTCGCCGGGGCGTACGCCGACGTCGGCCACCCGGGGCGTCGGCTGGGTGCGTTCGGCGGCCGGTCGCACGATCCGCTGGTCGATCACCTGCATCGTGACGAGGTTGGCCACCACGAGGACGCCGACGATCGGCAGCCGCAGGCGGGGCACCCGGACCGTGGCGACGAGCAGCACGCAGCCGGCGATGCCGACCAGCGACCCGACCACCGGTCGCAGCTCCCGCCAGCCCCCGGTCAACGCCGCCAGGTCCGGCGCGCTGAAACCGCCGTACCGCAACCGGTGGCCCTGGCTGGCCACATAGGCGAGTCGGGCGGCGACCAGCGCACCGCCACCGACCAGCAGCGCCACCGCGACGGCCGCCCGGCGCTGCACCACCCGCCAGCCGGCGGTGAACAGCACCCCGAGCCCGACCAGCAGCCAGAACGGCGCCAGCATCTGCACGTAGCGGCCGTAGATGGCGTCCAACGGTTTGCCGGTGATGCCGGACAGGATCACCGACGCGCCGCCGGCCACCCCGATGGTCACCACCAGCGCCACCCCCATCGTCCAGCGGCCCGCGTCGCCGTGCCGGGGGCGCCACAGCTCGCGCACGGCACCGGCCCAGGCCACCCCGGCCATCCCGAACGTGATCACCACCAGGTACCAGAGCTGGGTGGTGACCGCCGCGCTCGTACGGACCAGCCCCTGGGCGGAGGCGAGCGCTTCGAAGGTGCTGCCGTCGGGGGTGCTGCCGAGCAGGTAGACCCTGCCGCCGAGGTGGCGGATGGCGGCCTCGTTGACGAGCGCCATGGCGAGGACCGGCAGCAGCGCCGCGAGCACCACGGGTGGGCTGATCCGGCGGCGGACGAACAGCAGCAGCACCAGTCCGGCGTGCACGGCCACGATCACCAGGCCACGGGAGTGCAGCAGATGGAACCCGCCGACCAGCAGGCCGACGGTGGCGGCGGCGACCGGGCCGGGTCGGGCGATCCAGCGGTGCACGGCGAGCAGCCAGGCCACCACGAGCGGCGCCAGCACCGCGTCGATCATGGCGACGCCCGCGTAGAAGGCGGTCGCCGGCAGCGTCGCCGCCGCGACCGCGCCGAGCAGCGCGTACGACCGGCGCAGCTGGAACAGGCGGCGCCCGAACAGGTACGCCAACGGCAGCAGCGTCGAGTTCACCATCGCGTTGATCAGCTGGACGATCCGGTAGCTGTCGGTGAAATCCCGGTCCCCCAGGAACGCCGGCGAGATCAGCATCGGGTAGCCGACCCGACGCAGCAGATCGTTCTCGCTGCTGAAGCCGCCCGGGCCACCGGCCAGCGCGCGGGCGGTGTTCAGGTAGCTGTCCTCGTCGGTGTGCGCGATCGGCAGCACGATGTGCCGGGACAACCACATCCGCCAGGCCACGCTGAGCACCCACCCGGCAAGCAGGAGCAGCGGCACCAGCCACCGCCGGGCGGGCGGGCCGCCGGGCGTCTCGGCGACCACCACCGGCCGGTCGATCACGTCACTACCGGGTGCCATCAACGCCTCCAGAATTGCCGGCCGGACCAGGCCCCGCGCCGACCCGTCGGGCTCGTCGGCTGGCGTCGGTGCTGCACTGGCTGGCCCGCTCGCACCGAGCTGGTGTGGATGTCGGGTGAACGCGGGACCGGGTCGCGCGCACTGCCGCCGGTCGTTCGCGCGGCCACTGTAGCGGTCGGATCCGGCCAGGTCAGCCCACATCCGGGGCGGCCGGAAGTGTTCGCCTGCGCGGTGTCCGGCATTCACAGGAGCAGAGGTTGTGGTTCACCCGCGAGCGCCGGGGAGTTAACCCGCCATGGCTAGCGTGTCACCCCGGTCGGCTGGCCCAGGGCCGCTCGTTCATCCACGAACACGGGAGCACCACATTGAGTGAGTTGAATGGATCGTCCATTCTGATCACCGGGGGAACTGGTTCCTTCGGCAGGACGTTCCTCCGGCACATCCTCAACGAGGCCGACCCCGCCCGCGTGGTGGTGTTCTCCCGCGACGAGCTCAAGCAGTACGAGCTGCGCCAGCAACTCGGCGACGACCCGCGGCTGCGCTGGTTCATCGGCGACATCCGGGACCGGCACCGCCTCACCCGGGCCATGCACGGTGTGGACCACGTGGTGCACGCCGCCGCGCTCAAGCAGGTGGACACCGCCGAGTACAACCCCTCGGAGTACATCGCCACCAACATCACCGGCTCGCAGCACGTCGTCGACGCGGCGATCGAGGCCGGCGTCAAGAAGGTCATCGCGCTCTCCACCGACAAGGCGTCCAGCCCGATCAACCTGTACGGCGCGACGAAGCTGGTCGGCGACAAGCTGTTCGTCTCGGCCAACCACTACGCCGCCCAGCACCCCACCCGGTTCGCGGTGGTGCGCTACGGCAACGTGGTGGGCAGCCGCGGCTCGGTCGTCCCGCTGTTCCGTCGGCTGGCCGCAGAGGGCAAGAGCCTGCCGATCACCGACAAGCGGATGACCCGATTCTGGATCACCCTCGACCAGGCCGTGCAGTTCGTCATGGACTCGTTCGACCAGATGCAGGGTGGCGAACTGTTCGTGCCACGGATCCCGAGCATGCGCATCCTCGACCTGGTCGAGGCCGTGGCCCCGGACGCCACCACGCACGAGATCGGGATCCGGCCGGGCGAGAAGCTGCACGAGGAGATGATCGCGCCCGACGACAGCCGGCGGACGCTGCGCGCCGAGGGGCGGTTCATCGTCCAGCCGACCATCGCCACCTGGGGTTACCAGGCACCGGTCGACTGCGACCCGGTGCCGGACGGCTTCGCCTACCAGTCGGACACCAACGACGAGTGGCTCACCGTCGAGCAGTTGCGCGACATGCTCGGCATCAACTGATGACGGGGATGCTCCCGTACGGGCGGCACTCGGTCACCGAGGACGACGTCGCCGCCGTGGCCGGTGTGCTGCGCGGCGACTGGCTCACCACCGGCCCGCAGGTCGCCGCGTTCGAGGCCGACCTCGCCCGGTGGACCGGCGGGGTGGGCGTCACCACCGTCTCCAACGGCACCGCGGCGCTGCACGTGGCGTACGCGGCCGCCGGGGTGCGGCCGGGCGACGAGGTGGTGGTCTCGCCGATGACGTTCGTGGCGACGGCCAGCAGCGCCGCCGCCCTCGGCGCGAAGATCGTCTTCGCGGACGTCGAGGACGAGACGTTCTGCCTCGACCCGGCGGCGGCCGCCGCAGCGGTGACCTCGCGGACGGCTGTCGTCGCGGCGGTCGACTACGCCGGGCACCCGGCGGACTACGACGCGCTGCGCACGTCGATGGCCGGCAGCGACGCGCTGCTGCTCGCCGACGCGGCGCACTCGATCGGCGGCACGTACCACGGCCGGCCGGTGGGTTCGCTCGCCGACCTGACCACGTTCTCGTTCTTCCCCACCAAGAACCTGACCACCGCCGAGGGTGGTGCCGTCGCCGCACTGGACCCGCAGGTCCTGGAACGGGCGCGCCGGTTCCGCAGCGTGGGAGTGGTCCGCGACCGTGACGAGTTGCGCGTCGAGGACGAGGGCGGCTGGTACTACGAGGTCCACGAGTTCGGGCTGAACTACCGGCTGCCCGACGTGCTCTGCGCCCTGGGCCGCAGTCAACTGCGTCGCCTCGGCGAGTTCACCGCCCGGCGCAGTGCCCTGGTCGCCCGCTACGACGAGGCGCTGGCCGACCTGGACGGCGTCCTGCTGCCCGCCCGCAAACCGTGGGCCGACCCGGCCTGGCACCTCTACCCGATCCGGGTGCTCGACGGTCGCCGCCGCGAGGTGTACGACCGGATGCGGGCCGCCGGCATCGGGGTCCAGGTCAACTACATCCCGGTGCACTGGCACCCGGCCTTCGCCGACCTGGGTTACCGACGTGGCTCCTGCCCGGTGGCCGAGTCGTTCTACTCCCAACAGCTGTCGCTGCCGCTCTACCCGGGCCTCAGCGACGCCGACCAGGACCGCGTCATCGACGCGCTGACCGCCGCGGTGCGGGTCGGCTCGGTGCGTACCGCCGCCTGATGGGAACCTGATGCACCACGCCAACCACTTCTACGGCCACGCGCACGTGCTGGCCCGCTACGCCGGCCTCGGCGACCGGCACCCACCACGGATCAACGGGTACGTGCAGCACGGCTGGAACATCGGTGACGGTCTGGCCCCCGGGCACCCGTACGCCGAGCGCACCCCCAGCCTGCTCTGGTCGGAGCAGACCCGTCGCCGGGCCTGGTCGGTGGGTCGACGCAACGTGGTCGTCATCGGCGCGCCGTTCGTCTACCTGCTGGCCATGCGACCCGATGAACCACCGGCCGAGGAGAGGGAAGGCACCATCTGGTACCCGTTCCACGGCTGGGAGGGGCAGCACGTCAAGGGCGACCATCGCAAACTGATCGCCCTGATCCGCGACACCGAACCCGGCCCGGTGACGGTCTGCCTCTACTGGCACGAGTACCGGATGCGCAACGTGCGCCGGCTCTACGAGCGCGCCGGGTTCCGGGTGATCTGCCACGGCTACCGGGGGCACTGGTGGAAGGACACCGACCCGGACTTCCTCGACCGGCAGCTCACCGAGCTTCGCCGGCACCGCCGGGTCGCCTCCAACCGGCTGACCAGCGCGATCTTCTACGGCATCGCGGCGGGGTGTGAGCCAGCCGTCTACGGCGACCCGATGATCCTGTCCAACGAGGACCCCACCTTCGGCGGCACCGCGCGGATCCGGCGGCAGTGGCCGCAGCTGCACGGCAGCACTGTCGACCTGCCCACCGCGGTCGAGATCGCCCGCGCCGAGCTGGGCACCGACCACCGCTGCACGCCGGCCGAGCTGCGCGAGCTGCTCGGTTGGGCGAACCTCCAGGAGGAAGAGGAAGACCGTGACGACTGAGACGGCACCCGCCGGCCGGATCACCCTGCCGGGCGGCGAGATGCTGGCCTGGTCCGACCTGCCGCAGGAACGGCTGGCCGACGGTGGGCCGCTCGCCGCGCTGGCCGCCCGGCTGGTGCCGCCCGGCGCCCGGGTCCTGGTGGCCGGCCCACACGACCCGGCGCTGCTCGACCAGCTCGCCCACGCCGAGGTGACCTGCCTGCTGCGCAGCCACCCGGACGCGGTGGCGCTGGCGCACCGGGCGGCCCGCCTGGTGGTGGGTGGCCCGGCCGGGCTGCCCGACGACGAGACGTACGACGTGGTCATCGCGGCCGCCGGACTGGACCCGGTGGAGTCGGTGGAGGGCACCCAGCTCGGCTGGGACGGCGTGCTGGCCCGACTCGTCGCCGCGGTGCGACCGGGTGGCGCGTTGCTGCTGCGCCTGGACAACCCGCTGGGGCTGCACCGGCTGGTCGACACCACCCCCTGGTACGCCCGCCGGGACGATTCCGCCTGGGCGATCGGCGGTGTGCTGGACCGCGCCCACCCGGCCAACCGGGATCAACTGCGCGCGCGGCTCAGCGTGGCGGGGCTGCTGCCGGCCACGTGCTGGGCCGCGTACCCCGATGTCAGCACGCCGACGGCGCTGCTGGACGCCGACCACCTCGACCGGGACGCCGGCTCCGGCCTCTTCGACGCGGTGCTGCACGGCGCCTGCGCCGGGGGCTTCACCAGCGCCACAGTGCTCCAGGACCCGGCCCGGCTGGCGGTGGACGCGCTGCACGCCGGGCGCGCCGCCGACCTCGCACCGGGCTGGCTGACGCTCGCCCACCGTCCCGCCGACCCCACGGACCCGAGCACGCCGACAGCCGACCGGGACCTGCCGGTGGCTCTCGTGCAGACCGGTCGCCCCGAGATCGGCGTGTTGGAGGTGCTGCACGGCCCCTCCGGTTGGCGCTGGGGGCTCATCCCCACCAGCGACGCGAGGACGCCGGCCGTGGCGCCGTTCGCGAGCCGGGAAGCCGCGTACCGGGACGCGGACGCGCTGTCCGGGCCGGTACCGTCCGGCCGGCTGCTGCGTACCCTGCTGCTCGACGCGGCCCTGCGCCGCGACCTGAGCACGGTGCGCGCGTTGCTACAGGGGTACGCGGGCTGGCTCGCCGACCAGGCCGACACCGACGGCCGGATCGCCGGCGCGGCGGCGCTGGCCGGCGCCGACAACGTCGTGTTCGACGGCGAGCGGTACGCGGTGCTCGACCCCAGCTGGCGGGCCACCGCCCCGCTGCCCGCCGACGTGGTGCTCGCCCGTGGGCTGTGGCGCTTCGCCGCGGGCCTGCTCACCGGCGGGTACGCCCATCCGTGGCCGTCCACTCTCGACGTGGTGGGCCTGACCGTGGTGCTCGGCGGCCTCGCCGGCCTCGATCTCGACCGCGCCACCGTGAGCGAGGCGGTCGAGGTCGAGGCTGCCATCACCGCCGCGCTGCACGGGCTGGACGCCGGTGGCCGGGTCGACCTCGCCACCGAGCTGCACGCCGTCGCGCCGACCGGTCCGCCGGTCGGCGGGCACAGCTACCAGCAGCTGCGCGAGGCGTGGCTGCGCCAGCGCGAGGAACTCACCCGGTTGGCCGCGCTGACCGCGTGGACCGACGAACTGCTCACCTCGCGGGAACGGGCGCTGCGCCGGGCTGAGGCGACGATCGGCCTGCTCAGCGGGTCGCTCAGCTATCGGGTGGGTCGGCTCGCCATCACTCCGGCCCGGCTGGCCAAGCGCGGTGTCCGCGCCGCCAAACGCCGGGCCACCGCTGTGCTCGCCCCCAAGCAGGAGGAGCAGCAGTGAGCGTTGTACCGGTGCCCGGGGCCGCCGTGGGCGACGTCGCGCCACGGATCGTCGGCATCGTGCAGGCGCGCATGGGTTCGTCCCGGCTGCCCGGCAAGGTGCTCCGCCCACTCGCCGGCCGTTCCGTGCTGGGCCGGGTGGTCCGCGCCGCCCGCGACAGCGGCGTCCTGGCCGACCTGGTGGTCGCCACCAGCACCGACGCGGTCGACGACGCGGTGGCCGTCGAGTGCGCGCGGCTGGACGTGCCGTGCCACCGCGGGCCGGTCGACGACGTGCTGGATCGGTTCGTGGGCGCCCTCGCGGCGCACCCGGGGGACGCCGTCATGCGGTTCACCGCCGACTGCCCGCTGCTCGACCCGAAGATCATCAACCTGGTCGCGTCGGTGTACCGGGCGGTCCCCGGGCTGGACTACGTGAGCACGTCGATCGCCCGGACCCTGCCCCGTGGGCTGGACGTCGAGATCATCCGAGCGGAGACACTCCGCACCCTGGGCCGGCTCGCCACCGACCACCACCGGGTGCACGTCACCTCGTACGCGTGCACCCACCCGGAACTGTTCCGGGTGCTCGGGGTGACGCTCACCCCGGACCGCTCCGCGCTGCGGCTGACCCTCGACACCGAGCAGGACTGGGCACTGGTCAGCGCGATCGTCGACCACTTCGGTGACGTCAGCGTGCCGCTGGCCAAGCTCGCCGACTGGCTCGACGGCCAGCCCCGGCTGCGCGCGCTCAACGCGGACGTCCGACAGAAGCAGCTGGAGGAGTCCTGAACACGCTGAGGGTCGGGTTGCGCTGCGACGCCGGGCCCCGGCGCGGCGTCGGCCACCTCATCCGTTGCCTGGCGCTCGCCGAGGAGTTCCTCGCCCGGGGCGCCGACGTCACCGTGTTCGGCACCGTCGAACGGCTGGACTGGGCCACCGCGGAGCTGGCCGCGCGGGGCATCCCGCTGCTCCCCGGCCCGGACTCGGCGGCCGAACTGGTCGACACCGCCCACCGACACGCACTGGACGTGCTGGTCCTCGACTCCTACGACCTGGACCCGGCCGGGGCCGGCGCGCTGCGGGCCGCCGGCGTGTACACCCTCGCCATCATCGACGGTGACAGCCGAGGCCAGGTCGCGGACCTCTACCTCGACCAGAACTTCGGCGCGGAGCTGCCGGGGCTGCGGCCCGCAGCGCAACCGCCGGGGCTGCCGGGCCGGCTGCTCGCCGGCAGCGGGTACGCCCTGCTGCGCGACAGCGTGATCAACGCCCGACCGCCGGTCGCCCCGCCCGCCACACCGGTCAGCCGCCCCCGGGTGCTGGCCTTCTTCGGCGGCACCGACGCGGTGGGCGCGGCCCCGGTGCTGACCCGGGTGCTGGTGGCCACCGGTCACCCGATGGACCTCACCGTCATCGTCGGGCGACCAGAGATCGAAGCGGAGGTCGAGGACATCACCCCCGGCCGGGGGCAGCTCATCCGGCCGGTCCCGCCCACCACCTCGCTACCGGCACTGATCACCGAAGCGGACCTGGTGGTCAGCGCCGCCGGCACGTCAACCTGGGAACTCTGCTGCCTCGGCGCAGCGAGCACCCTGGTCTGCGTGGTCGACAACCAACGTGAGTCGTACGCCCGGGTGGTGCGGCACGGCGTGGCCGCCGGCCTCGGCGAGCTGCCGGAGCTGACCGCCGGCGGCGTCGCCGGACGCGCCGCCCGTGCGACGGCGGCGCGGACCCTGCACGGGCTGCTCAGCTCGCCGCAGCGGCGGGCGACGCTCGCCGCGCGCGCCTGGTCCACCGTCACCGGGCAGGGCCGGGCGCGGGTCGTGGACGCGGTGTTCGACGCGGTGCGCCCCGCCGCCGTCACGCGCTGACGCCGGCAGGCCGCCGCCACAATTCGCACGGGTGTACGAAAGTGCTGCTAGGGTGGCTGCATGACGCAGGCCGCCTACCAGCCGTCGATGCTCGACCTGGCCGACGCCGGGCCCACCCTGGAGCCGCTGCCCGGCCAGATCCGCCGACACCAGCTCAGCCGGGGCGCCTGGGTCGACCACCTCCCCGGCTGGGTGCGCGGCTCCGACTCGGTCCTCGACACCCTGCTCACCGAGGTGCCCTGGCGTGCCGAGCGGCGCACCATGTACGACGCCGAGGTCGACGTGCCCCGTCTGCTCTGCTGGTACGACGGCGCGAGGCAACTCCCCCACCCCGTGCTCACCGCCGCGCGGGCCGCACTGACCGGTTACTACGCGCCCGAACTGGGCGAGCCCTTCGTCACCGCCGGCATGTGCCTCTACCGCTCCGGGCGCGACAGCGTGGCGTGGCACGGCGACACCATCGGCCGCTCGGCGCACACCGACACCATCGTCGCGATCGTCTCCTTCGGAGCACCCCGACCGCTGCTGTTACGCCCACGCGGCGGCGGTGCGGGCCGGCGCTTCCCGGTGGGTCACGGCGACCTGATCGTCATGGGCGGCTCGTGCCAACGCACCTGGGAGCACGCCATCCCCAAGACCGCCCGCCCCGTGGGCGCGCGAGTAAGCGTCCAGTTCCGCCCGCACAACGTCGCCTGACCCTGGGCTTGCAGGCCCGGGGCTTCGTCGCGGCCTTCATCGACGCGCCCGGCCGCGCTGGATCGATGGCGATCGGCCGCAGAACCGCAAGGTAGGTCCGGACGGCCCCACCGCCCGTCCGGGCCTACCTTGCGAGTCATTGGTCAGCAGGTGCGGGAGTTGTAGGCGGCCCAGTAGGGGCCGCCACCCTGAGGCGGGTAGAACCGGTAGTTTCCGTCGGGCGAGCGCTGCACGACGAATTCGTGCGAGCCGTATGGGCTCCTGGAACCCGTCGCCCCGCGGTACACCACGTACCGCCACCCGTTCTGGTCGTCGCGCTGCACCAGCCTGTCACCGGCCTTCGTCCAGCTGTTCCGGCCCGCGGAGCCGTCCGCCGAGAGGCCCTTGTCGCGCTGGAAGTTCCTCGTCGCGGCATCGGTCTGGTCGCCGAAGACGCCGTCGATCCCGGACGAGGGCAGGTAGCCATTCGCCCAGAGAATGGTCTGCCAGAGACAGGCGACGTTCGAGTTGCGGTGCGTGGTGACGTTGGTGACGCCTTCGTCATCGAAGTCGTCAGACACCGCGCCGGTGCCATGGACGAACGCCCTGCCCGTGTAGGAGCCGCTGGCCGCAGCGGGCGTGGCGATGGTGACGTTGATGCCGATGGCCAGTGCCACGCCGACGGCGGGCACCGCGACTGTCTTGAGGGCGCGGCGGATGGAGTGGAGCGACGACATACATCTCCTCTGGTCGGGAATCATGAGGGCACAACGCCGCGGAGGGCGCGGTGCCGGCCGGCGGTGTCAGCCGGGCGGCCGATGGGCGGATCAGCAGGCGTACGACTTCGCCCAGCGGTAGTCGGCCTTGGCCTGCATGTCGTGGCCCCAGAACGCGCCGTGGTAGCAGAGCGTCGCCCAGGTCTGCGGGCCAACGTATCCGTCGGCACCGATTCCTGCCGCACGCTGGATCTTGATGATCGCGGCCTGCGTCTTTGCGCCGAAGCGGCCGTCCCGGGCGACCGGACCCGCCTCGGACCGGGCCGAGTTGGTGATCGAGAGGACGTTCGCGATTCCCTGGATGGCCTTGACGCAGTTGCCGGTTCCGCCGTAGCCGTAGACGTACTGGCGGCATGGGGCCGTGGCGGCGGAGGCCGGACCTGCGGTCACGACCACTGCTGCGAACACCAGTGCGACAGCAGTCAGCAGCGCGGCAACCCTTGAATGCATCGATTTTGCTCCAATTCTGGGCAATGAGTGGGCAATAGGTCCTGTGTGGCCGCGCGCCATCGCCGTGCAGCCAGGCCCGGCGCTTGGATGCTCGTGGATGGGGCGGTGCGGGACGGTTGAACGGTACGGTGGGGCCCGTACAACCGCCGCACAACTGGCGTATAGATCATCTACTCACCCCGCGTTGTCCGGGTGGTGTAAACGTGGCGGCACATGGCAGTGCCCACATGTGAGGTGCCTGGTTGCGTTTCGAACTCCTCGGCCCGTTCCGGGTGTACCACGACGGTCGGTCGGTTCCACTGGGCTCGGTGAAGCAGCGTCTCCTGCTGGCGACCCTGCTGCTGCGCCCGAACGAGGTCGTCGGCACCGACGAGTTGACAGCGATGCTGTGGGGCGACGAAGAGCCGCCGTCGGCCGCCGCGAACCTTCGCACCTATGTGCGCGGGCTACGGCGGTCGCTGGGCGGTGGGACGACCTGGGATGGGATAACCGCAGCGGCTGGCGGCTACCTGCTGCGGGTGGGCCCCGGCGAACGGGATCTGGACCTGTTCGATGCCGCCGCCACGCGGGGCCGTGAGGCGCTCGCCGCATCCGATCTGGACCGGGCCGAGGCCGAACTCTCCGCCGCGGTGCGCCTGTGGCGTGGTGCACCGCTGTCCGACCTGCCGCTGCGCTCGACCCTGGCTCGCCGGGTGGCACAGTTGGAGGAGCGCCGGCTGCTCGTCGAGGAGGACTACGCCGAGGCGGTGCTGGCCCTCGGCGCGTCGGCCGACGTCGTACACCGGTTGCGCGGCCTGCTCGACCGACACCCGCTGCGACAGCGGGCGTGGGGCCAGCTGATGGTGGGCCTGTACCGCATCGGAGACGTGGCCGGCGCACTGGATGCGTTCCAGCAGGCCCGACAGACGCTGGCGGAGGAGACCGGCCTCGATCCCGCACCCGAGCTCGTCACCCTGTACGACGACATCCTGCATCACCGCCCCGGGCTGGCGGCGCAACCGCCAACGGCGCCGGACCGGCCGGCGCCGGAAACAGAAGTGGGGCCGCTCATTCAACGCCCCGAGCAACTGCCGCGTGCGGTGCCGGAGTTCGTCGGACGCAGCGTCGAACTGGCGAGCCTCGACGGTCTTTTGAACGGCGGGGCTCAGTGGCCGACAAGTGTGGCCATCTCCGTGGTGTCCGGCATGGCCGGAGTCGGCAAGACCGCCCTGGCGTTGCACTGGGCGCACCGGGTCGCCGACCAATTCCCCGACGGCCAGCTCTACGTGAACCTTCGCGGCTACGACGAAGCCGGCGTCGTGTCCCCGCCCGACGCCCTGTCCGGCTTCCTCGAAGCGCTCGGCGTTCCCCACACCCGGATCCCCTCCGACATGGAGGCCCGGACTGGCCTCTACCGCAGCCTGCTGGCCTCCCGCCGGATGCTCCTGGTGCTCGACAACGCTCGCGACTCCGCCCAGGTGCGCGCCCTGCTGCCCGGTGCGGGCCGCTGCATGGTCGTGGTCACCAGCCGTGACCGGCTCGGCGGCCTGATCGCCGCCGAGTGCGCCACCCCGTTGACACTGGACCTGCTCACGGCCGAGGAGTCGAGGAGCCTGCTGGCCCGACGTCTCGGGGTCAGCCGGCTCGCCTCCGAGTCCGCGGCGGTGGCCGACATCATCGAGGCCGCGGGCCGGCTTCCGCTGGCACTGTCGATAGTGGCGGCACGCGTCGCCACCCATCCCACGTTTCCGCTCAGCGCGATCGCCGCCGAACTGCACTCGGCCGAGGCGAGGCTGGACGCGTTGGCCGACGGTGACGTCCGGCGTATCTTTTCGTGGTCGTTCCTGGCCCTCGGTGCGGACGCGGCCCGGCTGTTCACCCTGCTGGGGCTGCATCCGGGCCCGGACCTGACCGCCGCCGCGGCCTCGGCGCTCGCCGGTGTGCCGGCCGCCGCCGTCACACCCATCCTGCGGGAATTGACCCGACTCCATCTGCTCACCGAGCACACGCCCGGCCGGTTCGCCTTCCACGACCTTCTGCGCGCCTACGCGGCCGAGCTCGCACAGTCGTCGGAGCGCGACGACGAACACGTCGCAGCCCGACAGCGCCTGTACGACCACTACCTGCACGCCGCCTACCCGGCCGCCCTGCTGCTCCAGCCGCAGTGGCCCACGATCGAGCCGGTGCCGCCGCTGTCCGTGCCCGGCAGACGGCCGGTGACCGATCACGACGGCGCGCTCGCCTGGTTCACGGCGGAGCACCGGGTGCTGGTCCGGGTCGTCCGACAGGCCGCCGAGAACGGCTTCGAAGCGTACGCCTGGCAGATCGCGTGGGCGCTGACCACCTTCGTGGCGCCGCGTGGCCTCTGGCAGGACCAGTTCGCCATCCAGAGTGTCGCGCTGGGTGCCGCGGAGAAGATCGACGACCTCGCCGGTCAGGCCGTCGCCAACCGGCTGCTCTCCCGCGCGCTGATCCGACTGGGCGACCGCACCACAGCCGAGTACCGGCTCAAACGCGCGCTTGAGCTGCACGGACATCTCGGTGACCCGATCGGCCAGGCCCAGACGCTGCACAACTACTGTGAGCTCTGCTACCTGGACGGCCGGCTCGACGAGGCGCTCGCGCACGGTCGTGAGGCGCTGCGGCTCTATCGGCTGGTCGGCAATCACGCGGGCGAAGCCCGGACCCTCAACGCGATCGGTTGGCTGCTCGCCACCACCGGCGACTATCTTCAGGCCATCGCCAGCTGCACCGAGGCCCTCGACCAGCAACGACGGACCGACGACCGCAACGGTCAGGCCGCGACGCTGGACAGCCTCGGCTTCGCCTACGACCGCCTCGGTGAACGCGACCGGGCGGTCGACTGCTACGAGCAGGCGATCAAACTTTTTCGGGACTCCGCGGACCGGTATCACGAGGCGGAGACCCTCATCCGGCTCGGGGACACCCGGGAAGGGATGGGCGACCGGTTCGCCGCCGCCGACGCTTGGCGCCTGGCCGCACGGATCTACCAGGAGTTGGGCGACCCGGCGGCCGAGGAGGTTCGCCGCCGCCTCGAACGTCCGGTGCCGGCCTAGTACCGCGGGACGTCCCACGCCGCATGGTCGTGCTCAACAGTGGATCGGGCACGACCATGCGGCGGATTGAGCGGCAGGACCCGCACAACTCCAGGTCAGTCGCGTTCGATCAGGTGGCCTACCACCGTTGGGCCGAGCATCACCGCGAAGCCGCTCCCGTCGCGGCGGGGATCCGCCGCGGGCAACTCCACCGGGTCGCCGGTGCCGGTCGCGCCGACCGGCCGCGGGCCCACCCAGGCCACGGCCACGTCCGTCTCACCCTTGAGGAAGCGATGCGCGCGCACGCCGCCGGTCGCCCGGCCCTTCGCCGGGTACGCCTTGAACGGCGTCACCTTGACCGTCGCGCCGGTGGAGGTGACCACCATCGGCTCGCCGTGCCCCGGGTCGTCGGTGCGCACCGCGCCGAAGAACGCCACCCGTGCCCCGGCCGGCAGGTTGATGCCGGCCATACCGCCGCCCTTGAGGCCCTGCGGCCGGACCAACCCGGCGGGGAAGCGCAACAGCGACGCCTCCGAGGTGACGAAGGTCAGCGTCTCGGTGCCATCGGTCAGCCAGGTCGCCCCGACCACCTCGTCACCGTCGCGCAGACCGATCACCTCGAACTCGTCGGAGCGCACCGGCCACTCCGGCGCGCAGATCTTCACCGCGCCCTGCCGGGTGCCCAACGCCAGCCCCGGTGAGCCCTCCGCCTGGCCGCCGAGCGGCGCCAGGCCGACGACGGTCTCCCCCGCCGCCAACGGCACCAGCTCGGCCGCGGACATACCGCCCCGCAGTGACACAGTGCCCGCCTGCTCGGGCAGCACCGGCAGCGGCAGGACGTCGACCTTGAACGCCCGACCGGCACTGGTCAACAGCAGCACCCGTCCACGGGCCGTGGAGTGCACGATGGCGCGTACCGTGTCGTGCTTGACCCGGCCGTTGCGGCGGCGCCCCTCGGAGCTCTCCTCCGACTCGGCGGCGGTCCGGGCGACCAGCCCGGTCGCGGAGAGGATCACCTGGCACGGGTCGTCGGCGACCTCCAGCGGGCCGGCCGGCGCGGACGCGGCCAGCACCTCCTTCAGGTCACCGTCGACAAGCGTGGTACGACGTTCGGTGGCGAACTGCTTGACCACGGACGCCAACTCGTCGGAGACCACCTTCCGGAGCACCCGCTCGTCGTCGAGGATCTTGCTCAGCTCGGCGATCTCGGCGCGCAGCCGCTCCTGCTCGGCCTCCAACTCGATCCGGTCGAACTTGGTCAGCCGACGCAACGGGGTGTCCAGGATGTACGTGGCCTGGATGTCGGAGAGGCCGAACCGGCTCATCAGCCCGTCCTTCGCGGCCTGCGCGTCGTCGCTGCCCCGGATCAGCCGGACCACCTCGTCGATGTCCAGCAACGCGATCAGCAGACCGTCGACCAGGTGCAGCCGCTCCTGCCGCTTGCGTCGGCGGTACGAGGTGCGTCGGGTGACCACCTCGTAGCGGTGCGCCAGGAAGACCTCCAGCAGCGCCTTCAGGCCCAGCGTGCGCGGCTGCCCGTCGACGAGGACCAGGTTGTTGACGCCGAACGACTGCTCCAGCGGGGTCAGCCGGTAGAGGTCGGCGAGCAGCGCCTGCGGGTTGACGCCCACCTTGCACTCGACCACCAGGCGGGTGCCGCTCTCCCGGTCGGTGAGGTCCTTGACGTCGGCGATGCCGGTCAGCCGCTTGGTCTTGGTGACCTCGTTGGTGATCGCGGCGATGACCTTCTCCGCGCCGACGCCGTAGGGCAGCTCGACCACTGTGATCGCCTGACGGCCCCGGCTGCCCTCGATCGGGCCGATCTCCACCTTGCCGCGCATCCGCACCACGCCGCGCCCGGTCTCGTACGCCCGCCGCACCTCGTCCAGGCCGAGCAGCACCCCACCGGTGGGCAGGTCGGGGCCGGGGACGAACTCCATGAGTTTGTCCAGAGTGGCGTCCGGGTGGTTGATCAGCCAGCGGGCCGCGGAGACGACCTCCGCCAGGTTGTGCGGGATCATGTTGGTGGCCATCCCGACCGCGATCCCGGACGCGCCGTTGACCAGCAGGTTGGGGAAGGCCGCCGGCAGCACTGTCGGCTGGGTCAGCGACCCGTCGTAGTTGGGCTCGACGTCGACGGTTTCCTCGCCCAGCTCACCGACGAGCAGCATGGCCTCGCGGGACATCCGCGCTTCGGTGTTGTGGTTGACGAAACCGCCCGCGAGGAAGGAGTGGTCCTCGGATTTGACCCGAACCGAGTAGACCTCCGCCGGCTCGCAGGGCGTCACGTCGGTGACGCGCTCGAACCGGTAGCCAGAGTCCATGATCGGGAGGATGGTCGCCAGAAGCTCCGGCTCCTTGATGCGATCGATGATCCGGAGACGCTCGGTCTCCCACCGCTCGACGCGATCGAAGTTGTGCGTCGTCAGCCACTTGCGGCCGCTACCACGACGGTCGAAGTCCAAGGTGTCACGCACGTAGGTGGCAACGAAGGGAACATGGTCCTTGCTCAGCCGATGCGGACGCAATGGCGCATGTCGCAGAACCTTGTCCAGCTTTGCCTGTTTGGTGCGGAGGAAGCCCACCCGATTGGCGAATGCCTTGATGTTCCGCAGACCGGAAATCACCAGGCGGTGCTCGATCGAGCCGCTGGGGCGCGTGTAACGGCGCCAGCAGGCGACGACGCCGAATTCGGCGAGCAGCTCTTGGACCTCTCTGGTAAGCCGCTCGCTGTAACTCGTGTACTGGATGGTGAAGCTGTCCTTGGCGACCCGCACCCCGCCGTCCCCTTCGAAGAGGGACATCAGGAAGGCCCGCTTAACACCCCAGCCACCGTTCCAGACGAATTCCGGTACAAACTTGTCTCGGGCCTGATGCCCGATGAATTCAGCCAACGGACTTGTACGGAAAGCGTCCATACCGCCGGCATAAATCTGAACATCGATTTCCTGAACGCGCTTCCGGTCGCGACGAGTCTGCCGTTCGCTCACATAACGCCGACCGCCAACCACTTGATCGTACGCATGCAGAACCTCATCGAAGAAGTGCGCGTCGGTGTTGTTGAATCCAGCCCTGGACTCACTCGCGAAGCCCTCGGACGCCCACGCGCCGCCGAGGACGCCCAGCGAGTATTCACGGGCGGTGGGTATGACCTGGGACCAAGCGTTCCGTGCCACACAGACGATCGAGCCGACTGCAAGCTCATCGAGCCGTCGCCATTGAAAAATGGGAACGCCCATGGGCGCCTCAAGACAGAGCAACAGGTGATTCTCGCTGCCTTGAAGCGAGAAACCGGCGTCCGTGCCGATCCGGACCGTCGGATGGACGCCGGAGTTGAACACCTTGTCAACCTGGACAGCTTTACCGTCTTTGTCGAGCACCTCGAAGTCGACATCGGCTTCGCTGTCTGCAGAGATGCTTACCAGATCAGCAATTCGAGGGCTGGTGCCGTCAGCAAGTCGAATGCGGGTGTCTCCAGTAACGCAGTACCGCGAGGCTGCCGGGCCATCGTCCGGGCTGCCGAAGTTGCCGTGCCCGTCGATGAGGGGCACGTTGAGGGAGAAGTCCTGCGCGAGTCGGACCATAGCGTCATAGATGGCCGTATCGCCATGCGGATGGTACTTTCCCATTGCATCCCCGACAATTCGGGCAGACTTCACGTGCCCACGGTCGGGGCGGTAGCCCTGTTCGTACATCGACCAGAGGATGCGTCGGTGCACGGGCTTGAGGCCGTCGCGGGCATCGGGCAGAGCGCGGGAGTGGATGACCGAGAACGCGTACTCCAGGTAGGAGTCGGAGACCTCGGTGACCAGCGGGTTGTCGAAGACCCGCGCGCCGGCCTGGTCGAACGAGGAGAGATCGACCTTGTTTTCCTTACGGCGTGCCATGACTCAGCTCTCCATGGGAACGGAACGGGCGCTGGCTCGATGATTCGCTCGCTGTCGCTCGCTCACGCGTCGATCGCATCCCGGTCGACACGGTCGGCTGAGTCGATGAGCCAGTTGCGGCGCGGCTCGACCTTCTCGCCCATCAGCAGTTCGAGGATGCGTTCGGCGGCGTCGACGTCGTCGAGGGTGATCCGGCGGACGGCACGGGTGGCCGGGTTCATCGTCGTGTCCCACAGCTCGTCGGCGTCCATCTCACCGAGACCCTTGAACCGTGGGATGGGGGTGACGATCTGCTTGCCGGACTTCTCCAGCTTGCGGACCGTCGTCTCCATCTCGGCCTGGGTGTAGGTGTAGACGGTCTGCGGGTTGCGCCCCTTGGTGGTGATCTTGTGCAGGGGCGGCATCGCGGCGTAGAGCCGCCCGGCCTCGATCAGCGGCCGCATGTACCTGGCGAACAGGGTGATCAGCAGCGTACGGATGTGGGCGCCGTCCACGTCGGCGTCGGCCATGATCAGCACACGGCCGTAGCGCAGCGCGGAGAGGTCGAAGGTGCGCCCCGAGCCGGCGCCGAGGACCTGCACGATGGCCGCGCACTCGGCATTGTCCAGAACCTGCTGGAGGTTGGCCTTCTGCACGTTGAGGATCTTGCCGCGGATCGGCAACAGCGCCTGGTATTCGGAGGTCCGCGCCACCCGGGCGCTGTTGTGGACGAACACACCAGCTTCGAGGGCGAAGTTCTGGTACCCGTCAACCGTCAGGTCGTAGACATCGGCTGTCTCGTCGAGCACCTCCACCGACACCACTTGGTGATTGACAAGCGACGCGGCGTCACGAAGTCGGCCGTAATCTCCGTCGTACAGGGCTAGAAGCCGCGCGAAGCGGAGGCCGGTGCGAGCGGTACGCATCCGCTCGGCTTCGTAAGCGGCTGACAATTCCTCATCGGGATGCGCCAGCAACGGTGCCAGCCGACGGAGCGCTGCTAGACGGCGACCTTCGTTCTGCTGGCCGACGCGTTCCTCACGAGGCACGTTGTCGACGTATCGAGTACGTCCGGCCTGCACCTTCGCCAGGTGACCGGTGCTCGGATCAGTCATCCGCCGCCTCATCCGACGGGAATGTTGATCACCAAATTCTGGATTGTCCCGATGCCAGGCCAACACCGCATTGCGCTGGCGGTCTCGCTCGTCGGGGTCCGCAAACTGCTCTACAGTCTTCCGAGAGCGCCAGGTGCGCAATTCGTGGTCCTGCCACTGTTGCACCGAGCGCTCGCGCCACTGTTGGCGACGAGACGGGTCAGCAAAGTATTGGCGAACCCGTTCGGCTGCCGCTGCCCGATGCTCAGGGTGCGCCCAGTACGTGGCCTGCCGCTCACGCATCCGCTCGGCGTAAGCGCCTTGCTCCTCGGCGCCGAGCGCGTTGTACCAGTCCTGGAAGCCCTTCTCGCATCTAGCGCGAAACGCTGGCGACTCATTGAGCGCGAACAGGCGAGCGAGACACGCCTCACGGAAATCAGGATCCCGCCACTGAGCCGTCAGCATGGCTGACCGGAGCTCCCGGCCGCCGTTGGCGAACCACTCCCGCCAACCGACGTGGACATGCTCGCCCATCATTGCGGCGTGGAGTGCGGTGTGATCCGGCCAGGTCATCCGCCGCAGGTTGCGCGGGTCGTTGTTGCGCTTGTTGATGTCGATGTGGTGACGGACATTCCCGTTGGTTGCGCTGTCCTTGCCATGGCGCAGATTCCACGCGTCAGCCAGGTAGTGGGTGTAGACCCATTCGTCCCGGTCGTTCATCCAGACCCGCTCGTAGCCCTGGAGGTTGTGCCCTTCCGCCTTACTGGACAGGCGGCGGTACAGGGGCATCAGGGAGTCGCCCTCGACGAGCGAGTCAGCCCGACGGTAGGAGCCGTCGCGCAGCCGGAACTGATGATCCGGCGTGCAGCGCACCGACTCGCCGTTGTCGAGCGTAACCCGCACTAACGGCGCGTCAGACTTGGTGAGCCGGGGCTCCACCAGGGGGGCGACCACCACCCGGCCGGCCTTGTTGGTCGTGTAACCGAAGTGGCTGATGCCTCGCTGCCAGTCTGCAGCCAAGTCAGCGAAGGATCGACTCTGCCCTGAGGCCAGTGCGACTTTCGTGTCACCGGTAAAGCAACCGAGGGCGCTGTCTCCCTCGACGATGAACAGTTCGCTCCGTTCCACCCCGGTGGCCCGGCAGTCGACCAGCTTCGGCGGCATGGACGCGCCCTCCAGGGCGGTCTTGCGCCGAGCGGCGTCCTTCTGCTGTTTCTGGGTGAGTCGCACCCGGGCGGCGTCGACGATCTTCTGCAGGACGGTGCGCGCCTCGGCCTTGGTGCGCCGATCCTCCAGCCAGGCCTTGATGTGCGCGTCGACCAGGGACTGGAGCACCTTGGTGATGCCGGTGGTGGAGAGCTCGTCCTTGGTCTGCGAGGTGAACTGCGGCTCGGGGATCCGCACGTGCACCACCGCGGTCATCCCCTCCAGGACGTCGTCCAGGGTGGGCGGCTCCTCCTTGGCCTTGAGCAGGCCGCGGGTGTTACGGATCGCGT
Source organism: Micromonospora inaquosa (assembly GCF_003857055.1). GTDB lineage: Bacteria > Actinomycetota > Actinomycetes > Mycobacteriales > Micromonosporaceae > Micromonospora > Micromonospora inaquosa. Next base: position 23,312 of record NZ_QGSZ01000120.1, read on the forward strand.
CGGCGAGCGCGCGGACCAGTGCCCGCTCGAAGCCCTTGCGGTGGGTGCCGCCGTGCGCGTTGCGGATGGTGTTGGTGAAGCACTCGACGGTGCGCTCGTAACCGGTGCCCCACCGGAACGCCACCTCGACCTCGGCCTGGCGTTGCACGTTGGACTGCATGACGCCGTTGGCGTCGGCGGCGTTCTCCCGGTAGGTGCCACCGCCGTTGACCAGCAGGATGCCGGAGACTGGCCGGTCGCCGGCCGGGGCGAGGAACTCGACCATGTCGCTGAGCCCGTTGGGGTAGTGGAACCGCTCCTCGACGGGCGACTCACCGGTCAGGTCGCGCAGCAGGTAGGTCACGCCGGGGACCAGGAACGCGGTGTTGCGCAGCTTCATCCGGACGGCGTCGACGTCGAGCGCGGCGCCGGTCTCGAAGTAGCGGGCGTCGTGCCACCAGCGGATCGAGGTGCCGGTGCGCTGGCCGCGCTTCATGGCGCCGGTCACCTGGAGCCCGGGGCCGGCGGTGAAGGGTGCGTCCGGCCCGTCGCCGTCGAAGATGCCCGGCACGCCGTGCCGGAACGACATCGCGTGGATCTTGCCGGCTCGGCGGACGGTCACGTCGAAGCGGCGGGACAGCGCGTTGACCGCCGACGCGCCGACGCCGTGCAGACCGCCGGAGGTCTTGTAGCCGGAGCCGCCGAACTTGCCGCCCGCGTGCAGCCGGGTCAGCACCAGCTCGACGCCGGAGATGCCGGATTTGGCGTGCACGTCGGTGGGGATGCCCCGGCCGTCGTCGTCGACCTGCACCGAGCCATCGGCGTGCAGGATCACCTCGACGTGGCCGGCGTGACCGGCGACACCCTCGTCGGTGGAGTTGTCGAGGATCTCGTTGACGAGGTGACCCACGCCACGGCTGTCAGTGGAACCGATGTACATGCCGGGCCGCTTGCGGACAGCGTCCAGCCCCTCAAGGTGGGTGAGGTCATCGGCCCCGTACAGGGTGTCAGGCTCTGCGGTCAACTGGTCGTACTCCCCGGTCTCGGCGGTGTGCTGCCGGTCGCCGGCGACATCAGCCGGCGTGGCGCGCCGCAGCGAGCCTAGCCCGAGGCTAGGACAACTCCCGGAGGACCTACGCGACCCGCCGCGCGTGGCCCGCCGGACGTGAGCCAACGAACAGCCGGCGGGTGATCATGGGACCACGCAGAGACAGGGCCGCCGGTACGCTCACCCATGATCGCGGCCGGTTGAGCGCGGGATGCCCGCCCGTCCCGGTCGAGGAGATCAGGAGGCGGTCGAGATGGCTCAGGCACTCCGCGAAGCTCTGCGGCGCTCCCTCGGCACGACGGCCCGACGGTGGTTGCTGGTGGGCACCCTGGCGGTGGGGCTGCTGGCCGCCGTGGCGCTGGTCGCGGCGACGGCTCCCGCCGACCGGACCTTCGCCGAGCTCTCGGGCACCGTCCAGAGCCTGATGTCGGTCGCGACCCCGCTCTTCGGCATCCTGCTGGTCCGCGACCTACGGCGAGCCCCCGTCCGCCGCCCGGTTCTGCCCATGGTGCTCGCGGTGGGGCTGCCGGCGGTCGTCATCGGCGTCGTCGGGGTGCTGATCTGTGCCGCGACGCTGGCCCTCACCCCGGCCGACGTCGCCGACGAGCCGTGGCGGTTCACCGCGACGGTCGCGGTGGGCAGTGTGCTGGTGCAGATCGTCGCCGGCCTGGTGGGCACCGGGCTGGGCCTGTTGCTGCGCTCGGTGGTGGTGGCCTTCCTGGCCACGATCATCCTGCCGCTGGGGCTGTTCGCGCTGCTGGGCGCCGGGGACGCCCTCCGTCCGGCGCAGCCGTGGCTCACCCCGTTCGGCAGTGTGCGCAACCTGCTCTCGGGAGAGATGACCGCGCTGCGGTGGGCGCAGTGGCTGTGCGTACTCCTGATCTGGGGTGTCGGTCTGAACGCCGCCGGCGCGGCCGTGCTGAACCGCCGCGGCGGCCCCCCGACCGCCCGGTAGCCGCGCACCGACCTCGACACGGTAGGGCGTCCTGCCTACGCGCGGATGTCTTTCATCGAACGAATCTGTTACGGGCCATTGACGCCCGTCGCAGAGGAGTGATCTGATCGCGCCCTCAGAGAATCTTTCATCTTTCGATGGATGGGGGCCCCATGCCCAGGTTCCGGCGTACCGCGCTCGCCGCGGGACTAACGATCGCCATGGCCGCGTTGTCGACCGCCGTCGCGCTGCCCACACCCGCGTCCGCCGCGTTGCCCACCGCCGCGGTGGCACTCGGAGACAGCTTCATCAGCGGCGAGGGCGCCGGGGCGTACACCCCGGTGGTCGACGCCAACGGCGTCAGCCAGGGCTTCCCCGGTTGGACCGCGGCGAACAACAACGCGTACTTCTGCCACCGTTCGGCGAACGCCTCGCTGAACCAGGCAAACCTGCCGGGCATCCAGAACCGGTTCAATCTGGCCTGCTCCGGCGGCCAGCCACACGACATCGCCAACGCCTCCCAGGCGCGGGCCAACGGTCGTACCGTGGCCTCGCAGCTGAGCCAACTACGCGCCGTCGCGCAGACCCAGGACATCGACCTGGTGCTGATCGGCCTCGGCTCCAACAACAGCTCGTTCACCTTCGGCAGCGTCGCGGAGAAGTGCGCCAACAGGTTCATCGCCGACGCCTGGACCGGCTGGTGGGAGTTCTGGGCGTACCTGAACGGGCCGGTGGAGCAGAAGCCGTGCAGCGACGCCGACCTGGCCACCGCCGCGCAAATCAGCGCCGCGACCGCGGAGACCACCGCGGCCGTACGCCAGATCCTGACCACCCTCGACCAGGTGGACGCGGACGGTCAGCACCGGGTGGTGTTCCAGGACTACACCAACCCGCTGCCGCTGGACCTGAACCAGAAGTTCCACGAGGAGGACAGCCGGGACGACACCCGGGACAAGTTCCGTGACCTCGGCGCGGAGCGGTACGCGGGCGGTTGCCCGATCCACCGGGCCAGCCTGGCGCCGGGGCACCGCTTCTCCCAGGGTCTGGGCAGCATCGTGAAGTCCACCAGGGACACCCTGGCCGCCGAGTTCCCCGCCGACGACCTGGTGCACCTGAACGTGCAGCAGGCCTTCAACGGCGCCCGGCTCTGCGAGCAGACCAGCAGCCCGAGCGGCGCGCTGGCCACTCCGATCCGGCTTCAGGACGGCGCGACCGGCACCTTCGTCACCAGCCTCGCCGGCAAGGACAAGATCGCCATCCAGCGGATCGCCAACACCTGCGTCAGCTACTTCCAGACCTGCCAGGAGTCCTGGCACCCGAACGCCACCGGGCACCAGGTGCTCGGCCAGTGCCTGAGCGGCGCGGCCTCCACCAGCGCCCGCTCGGTGGCCTGCGTCCGCGCCAGCAACGGGGCGATCTCGGTCTCCTGACCGCAGCGCCACTCGGAGGGCCCCGCCACCCGGCGGGGCCCTCCGCCGCGTCCATCGAGCGCGCGGCGTTGTCCGTACACCGCGGCTGTCGGCCGACGGCTGGCTGCTACCCGTCGGTAACGTCAGGCCGTAGGCTGGGCCGGTGAACGGGGATCCGGAGTACGCGCAGGAGTTCATTGACGTCGACGGTGGCCGACTGGGTGTACAGGTCTATCCGGAGCCCGCCGGAGTGACCGGCGCGCCGGTGGTCGTGATCTGGCCCGCGATGGGGGTCCGAGCCCGGTACTACCGGCCCTTCGCCGCCGCGCTACGCACCGCCGGGCTGGCCGTCGTCGTGGCCGACCTGCGCGGCACCGGGGCGAGCACGCCCGCGCCGAGTCGGACGGACCGGCACGGTTACGCCGAGCTGGCCGACGACGTCGGCGCCGTCCTGGCCGCCCTCAAACCCCGACTGGACGGACGCACCCGACTGCTTCTCGGGCACTCGCTCGGCGGGCAGGCCGCGTTGCTGCACCTCGCCCTGCACGGCGGCGGCGAGGTGGACGGATTGGCGTTGATCGCGGTCGGCATCCCCTACTGGCGCAGCTATCCGGGCCGGCGTGGCCTCGGCGTGCTGCCCTACACCCAGGGCATCGCCGCCACGGCGGCGCTGCTCGGGGTCTGGCCGGGCTGGGGCTTCGGCGGCCGGCAGGCGCGCGGCGTGATCCGCGACTGGGCGTCCACCGCGCGGACCGGCCGATTCCCCCGGCTCAACGGTACGGACACCGAGGCGGCGGTCCGCGCGGTGCGGACCCCGGTGCTGGCCGTCAGTGTCGACGACGACCAGTACACGCCGCACCAGACCATGGACTACCTCTGCGCGAAGCTCCGCGACGCGCCGGTGACCCGGGAGCGGTACACAGTGGCGCAGGCCGGGGCAACGTTGGACCACTTCACCTGGGTCCGGGCGAGTGCACCGCTGGCGCGGCGGATCGCCGGTTTCGCCGGCGACCTGCCGCCCCGCTGAGCCGTGGCCGCCGGTCGGCGGGCTCGGGCCGGCTCACTCGTCCTGGTCCAGCGGCACCAGTTCACCGTCCCGCTCGACCTGAATCTCGGCGTGCTCCTTGCGGGGTGCGACCTCGGCGGTGTTCCGCTTCAGGTCGTTGTCGGGGTGCATGAGCACCGCGTCTGTTTTGGGGGTCTTCTCCCGGCTCTCGTCCGGCTGCGACATCGCGTTCCCCTCTCGTCGGCGTCGCTCGGGATCTACCCGCCACCGAGCGAACGACTCCTGCCCAGGCGAGGCCGACCCGCCGAGGGCACGGACGTCCCGTAGCTGCCCGCTCCGGCGCGGATGGGCCTGGCTGGGGCGGGGTTAGCCGCCCGAGCGGCGGGTAAGCCGCACCGCCCGACACGGCGGAAGGGGATCACATGTCCGAACGGCACACCGCACTGCGTTCGATGCACGATCTGGGCCTGGCGGCCTGGTTTGGCGGCTCCCTCATGGGTGCCTTCGGTGTCAACGGCGCAGCGGCGAAAATCAGCGACTCGACCCAGCGGCTCCCGGTCGCCTCGGCCGGATGGTCCAAGTGGACCCCGGTCAACGCGGCCGCGATCGGCGCCCACCTGGCCGGCGCAGTCGGCGAACTGGTAACCGAGAGCCCACGGGTGGCGGCCCAGTCCGGGGTAGGCCGGGCCAGCGCCATCAAGACCGCGTTGACCATCGGCGCGCTGGCGGTCACCGGTTACAGCCGGTTGGTCGGCATGCGGCTGGAGAAGGCTGGCGGCCCGTCGGTGAGCGGCGCCACCGAGCCGAACCATCAGACCCCGGCCAGTGTGGCCTCATCGCAACGGCAGATGAAGCTGCTCCAGTGGGCCATTCCGGCGCTGACCGGGACCCTGGTCGTGGTCACCGCGTACATGGGTGAGCAGCAGAAGCCCGGCCAGGTGTTCCGGGGGATGCTCGGTCGCGCCGGTGGGATGAAGGGCGCCTCCAAGAGCATGATCAAGATGGCGACAATGAGCAACGGCAAGCGGCCGATGGCAATGGCCGGACGCTGAACGTCGGGCCGACCGGCATCCCGCCGCCACCTCGACGGCGGGGCGCTGGCCGGCCCCGCGTGCACCAGCGCGACGAACGAATCCTGCGCGACGACGAGTCGACACGCGCGCAGCAGCGCGCCGCTGACCTGTCAGGCGAGGATCTCGGGCGGGCAGTCCCGGCCCGAAGACGGCACAGCGTCCGCCGGCAGCGGCGGACCGACGAGCGGGGTGGCCATGACGGCGCACAAGGGACGCAGCGGTGACAACGACCGGCTGGAGCCGGAGGCGACCAAGCCGTGGGGCACCGGCGACGGTTTCGACGCCGACGCGCCCTGGGGTGCGGACGACGACTCACCGATGGACGAGGGCAGCGAGGAGACCGCGGTGCCCGAGGGACGGCGCGGAGAGCGGCGCGCGGGCGCCCCGGCGGGCCGGTCGGACCCGGCGGGACGACACGGCTTCGGCTCGGTCGAGCCCACGCGGACGCCGATGTCCGCGTCCTCGGGGAAGGTC
>NZ_QGSZ01000396.1 GCF_003857055.1 Micromonospora inaquosa
GTGGGGTGGGGTGAACGGCACGGGCCGATCCTCGAAGACATCGGAGAATTCGTCGCGGCCGGGGTGGCCGAGCCCATCGTAGGGTGAGCGGCCGATCGGGTGAAGGTCAGCCGGTGACGCGGTGCCCGGCCCGCTGGAGCGCGGCCGTTCCCTCGGTCAGCCGGACGGTCGGCACCAGCAGATAGTCGGTGTCGAACGTGGAGAACGTGACGGCGCTGACTCGGGCCTCGGCGAGTGGGTCGACGAGCGCGGCCAGGCTGCCGGTGCCGGCCAGCGTCACCGGGGCGGTGACCCGTAGGCATCGCCAGGTCGTCTCCACCACTGCCTGCGCCGGTGCCCGGTCGATCGGGCAGATCACGGAGATCCCGTCGGAGGTCCAGCTCACCGTCACCACGTCCGCTCCGCGCAGCCCGGTCGACAGCGCGTACGGCAGGGTGGCGCCGGCGGCCATCCGGCACACAGCGTATTCCCCTGGCAGCAGAGCGATATCGAGCATGAGGGCACCCTACGGCCTTCGGGTGGGCCTGCCCGGGCAACGCCGCATGCGGCGAAGGACACACCGCGTCGCAGGTCAGACCTCGGAGAAGAAGGTGAGTGAGCCGGCGACGGTGCCGTCGGTGAGCACCGGGGTGGAGATCGCGTCGACGGTCGCGTCGGAGCGGTTCGCCGAGGCGGCCTGCACCCGGAGTAGCCCTCGGGCGAGTCTGCCGGAGGAGAGCGCCAGCAGGGGCGGGATCTTGTCGATCTCGGCTTCGGTCAGCTCGCCCCGGTTGGCGGTGAAGTCGAGCAGGCGTAGCCCGCCGTCGAGCAGTGGTCGCCCGATCAGCCCGTCCGGCTCGCCGAGGCAGAGCAACTCGCAGCCGGCCGTGGAGATCGCCATCACCCGGGTGTCGGCGTCGATCAGCAGACACGGCTCATCGGCCCGGGAGACTGTCGACGACCATTGGCCGACGTTGTCGGACTCCGGCTCTGTCGAGGCCCGCGCCGCCGGCACGAACGCCTCCGAGAGCGAAAGTTCGACGTGGGCCACCGCGCCTCCTATGTGCACCGATCGACTGTCCACGCTAGCGGGTCGCCGACGGAATCACCGAGCGCACCGGGTCACCGGGCCGCGCGGCGTTGACCGAGACGACCGGTGACGGCGCGGAGACCGGTGAGGTGAGGGGGACCGGAGCCGCGTGGCGTCGCCGGTGACGTTACCGGCGGTGGGCCGGCTTGTCAGCGGCCGTTCGGCCCTCGTCATACCACCGGTAGTCGGCCGTTGGACGGTACGTGCCGTTCAGCCAGGTGCTGGGGTGCTGTGCGACCCGGGAAAGCTTTTCGGCGGTGGCCGGGCTGATCCGGCTGCCACCGGCCACGAGCAGCCGGTCCAGTTCCCGGTGGGTGGCCATCAGACAGTCCTTCGGAAGGCCGTAGACGCTGATCACGCCGGAGCCGACGAAGGTCAGCACCGGCGTGACCGGAACAGTCAGCCCGACGGCGTCGGAGAGGGCCTTGCTGGCGCGTTTGGCGTCCCGGCGGGACTCCGCCACGTACGGGGGCCGTTTGCCGTTGATCTGCACCACGTCGCCGGCGACGAGCACCCTGGCCCGGCCGTGGTCGGCGATGGTCACGGCGAAGAGGCCGCTCGGCCCGATGGCGAGGAACCCGGCCCGGTCGTCCTGCCCGCGGTCGAGGACGTCTGTCACGTCGGTGCGCGGCCACTCGATCACGTGCCAGGCCGGCCCGAGATGATCGAGTTGGCCCAACGCCCGGGCCCCGGCCGCCTCCAGGCGGCGGGCACCCCGCTCGGCCCGACGGCGACGGGCCCATTCGAGCGGTGTCGGACGGACCGGTTCGAGAACCCCCGGCGACTCGACGCGGGGGTGTGGCACCGCCACGGGCGGCAGTGCCCGAGCGGACGGTACGGCTCGTCGTGCGGGAAAGACAGTCATCGCGACCTCCGGCAAAAGGTCCCTCGAAGTTATGTCCTCACTACCCTACGTTGCTACTACCGGTGTTCGGCAAGCCGGAACGCCGGAATGACTGTGGATGAATGCCATATTCATCCACAGTTCTTTTATCGGATGCCGCTAAACCCTGCCCTACGCTGCGGGAGTGACCCACTACGTCGACAGCGAAGTCGGACGGCTCGGCACCGTACTGCTGCACCGGCCCGGCCCCGAACTGGCCCGGCTCACCCCACGCAACAACGACTCGCTCCTGTTCGACGCGATCCCCTGGGTGGGACGCGCGCAGGAGGAGCACGACGCGTTCGCCGCCGCCCTGCGCGAGCGCGACGTCGAGGTGCTCTACCTGGCCACCCTGCTGGCCGAGACGCTCGCCGTCGCGGAGGCCCGGGCCGAACTCACCGAGGAGGTGCTGCGCTCCCGGCGGCTCGGCGACACCCTGCGCGCCCGCGTCGCCGACCACCTCTCCTACCTGGACCCGGCCGCCCTGGCCGACGTGCTCACCGCCGGGCTGGCCCACGAGGAGTTGCGGATCAGCTCCGAGCGGCCGGGTGGGCTGGTCTACACGCTGATGGACCGGCACGACTTCGTCATCGACCCACTACCCAACCTGCTGTTCACCCGCGACTCGTCGCTCTGGATCGGCGACCGGGTCGGTGTCACCAGCCTGGCCATGCCGGCCCGCCGACGCGAAACCACCCTGACCGACGCCATCTACCGCTACCACCCCCGGTTCGCCGGCACCGAGTTCGTCTACCGACCCAACCTGGAGCACCTGGAGGGCGGCGACGTGCTGCTGCTCGCACCCGGGGTGCTGGCGGTCGGGGTGGGCGAGCGGACGACCCCGGCCGGCGCCGAACGCCTCGGCCGGCAGGTCTTCGCCGCCGGCCTGGCCCACACCATCCTGGTGGTGCCGATCGCCCAGAAGCGCGCCACCATGCACCTGGACACCGTGTGCACGATGGTCGACGTGGATGCCGTCCTGATGTATCCCAACATCGCCAGCACGCTGTCCGCGTACACGGTGATCGCCGGCGGCGACGGCGAGGACCCGCGGGTGGACGGGCCGGCACCGTTCCTGCGGGCCGCCGCCGACGCGATGGACCTCGACCTGCTCCGGGTCATCGACACCGGGCTGGATCCGGTCACCGCCGAACGCGAGCAGTGGGACGACGGCAACAACACCCTCGCGCTGGCACCCCGGCTCTGCGTCGGCTACGAGCGCAACACCGAGACCAACGCCCAACTGGAGCGGGCCGGCATCGAGGTGATTCCGATCGTCGGCTCCGAGTTGGGTTCCGGCCGCGGTGGACCCCGCTGCATGTCCTGCCCGATCACCCGCGAACCGCTACCCGTCCCCGGCCGAGCGGAACAGGCCCGGCTCAGCGCAGGGTGAGCTGGCGGCCCAGCAGCCCCTGCCGGGCCCGACGGTCGGCGGCGTCGAGCGGGTCGGTGACGGTGAGCGCCTCGGCGTACCGCTTGGCGAACTGCGCCACCGGCTCCTCCCACTCGGCCGCCGGAGTCTCCTCCGGCAGGTCCCAGACCGGCACCAGTCGACCGTGCGCGCGGAACATGCCGGCGAACTTGGTCTGCTCGCCGAGCGTCAGCGTGCCGGCCGCGCCCAGGCGGGCCAGCGCGTCGAGCGCGGCGTCCTCGTCGTCCGGCAGTACCCAGCGCACGTGGGCCTTCTCCGGGACCTGGCACCAGTACGCGGCCTTCGCCGCGGTCAGCCGCACCGTCGGGTAGATGGCCGCGTTCGCCCGCTCCAGCGACGCCTGGACGGTCGGATCGTCGGCGGCCCCGGGGTCGAGCCAGAAGTCGAAACCGTCGTGCATGGTGATGTCCAGCGGCCCGTCCACGAGGATGTCCTGCAGACGGGGCCCGGGCCCCGGCAGTGGCGGCACGGCCACCTGGCCACCCGGCTCGGTGCGCAACGCGCTGAGCAACGCGTCGGCCAGATCCCGGGAGACGTCGCCGGACTGCTGGTGGCGCTGGAGACCGATGAGCACGCGGCCGTCCGGCTTGGTGATCGCCGGGGCGGCCATCGGCAGCACCGTGGCGAGCGTCGCCGCCCGGTCACCGAACTCCTCGACCAGGGCGGGCGCCAGCCGCAGCGGGGCGGAGGCGGCGGGCACCAATTCGCGTAGCGCGATCCATTCGCACTCGTCGACCAGCCCGTCGAACGGACGCGGGACGAAGACGTCCCGCACCTTGTCGCGGCGGGGGGTGGTGTCGGCGGCAGTGCGCTGGCTCTTTCGACGCTTACTCACGGCGTCACAGCCTAGAGCCCCGGGCGGCTCGCCGTGGCCGGGACCCGCCCGAGCCGTACTCAGCCCGCCGGCACCAGGCCGGGTCGGGGTGCCGGCACCGGGTCGAACTCCGCCCAGACGCGCTGGCCCATGCCGTCCTGCTCGACGCCCCAGCGGGTGGCCAGACCGGCCACGATGTGCAGCCCGCGCCCGTCCGCCGAGTCCGGACTGGCCGTCCGGAGACGTGGGCCGGTGCTCACGCCGCCGCCGTCGGTGACCCGAAGCTGAATCAGTGCGCCCCCGGCCGAGGGGCGCAGTCGCCAGGCGACCCGGATCACGCCGCCGGGCAGTGGTCTGGCGTGCCGCACCGCGTTGCCCACCAGCTCCGCGAGCACGGCGATCAGGTCCGCGAGGAGCGTCGGGGGTACGGCGTCCGCCAGCTCAGCGGCGAGCCGGTGTCGGGCCAGCCGTGCTCCGCCCGGGTGGTGGGGAACCACCACGCACCAGGCTTGATCTCTCGCTACCGCTGCCGCTGCCACCGTCGCCTCCACGTCGCGCCACCCTCGGTCAACCGCGTGGTAGCCGCACCTCTGCGACCGTACCGCCGCCGGTCCTCGGACGTAGGGATACCCATCCATTCTGTTGTTCAACGATCCGGCGGACGAGATAGAGGCCGAGCCCGGCACCCGGGTAGCCGCGACGGTCGCCGGACTCGCCCTGCCAGAACCGGTCGAACGCCCGTTCCACGTGCTCGGGTCGGATGCCGATGCCCTGGTCGCTGACCCGGAACGCCACCAGCTGGCCGTCGCCCGACGCGGTGATCTCGATGGGCGAGTCCGGTGCCGAGTACTTACCGGCGTTGGTGGTCAACTCGGTCAGCACGGTGGCCAGGCTGGGCCGGTGACCGAGCGCCTTGGGTAGATCGCTGGGGAGGCGGAGCACCAGCCGGCGGCGCAGCTCAGCCGGCAGGTCCACGACGGCGCAGCGCAGCGCCTCGCCGAGGTCGAACGGGGTGGGCGGGTCGTCGCCCGGCCCCACCTCGGCTGCGGAGCTGAGGAGCCGGTCGACCAACCGGGCCAGCTCGTTGGCGCGCTGCCCGATCACCCGGGCCGCCTGTCGGCGGTCGACGTCGGTCAGCGACTCCCAGTGGTCGGTGAGGGTGTCCGCGTACCCCTTGATGACGGTGACCGGGGTGCGCAGCTCGTGGCTGGTCACCGCGACGAACAGCTCCCGGTCGTGGTCGCGGCGTTGCTGGTCGGTGATGTCGCGGAAGGTGACCACCCGCAACGTGCCCGGTCCGGGCAGTTCGCCGGAGGTGATCCGCAGCCAGCGGCCGTCCGGCATCCGGTGGTCCCGAACCTGCCCGGAGGGTGGCAGCGGGAACGGCAACGGGTGGTTCAACGCCTGCTCGACCGTGCGGCCGGTGACCTGGGCGGCGGCCGGGTTCCAGAGCCGGACGTGCCCGTCCCGGTCGACGACGGCCAGCCCGTCGGCGAGGGCCGCCACCACCGGGCCGTCGCCGTGCACCGGCAGGCCACTCTGGTCGCCGTACATGTGCCCGACGCAGGACGCGAGGTAGGCGATCACCCCCTGCTGCTCGGGGCCCGGCTCGTCGTCGCCCGGATAGAGCGCGTGCAGGCTGCCGACGGTGTGACCGCCGATCTCGGCCCGGGAGACCACCATCCGGCGCAGGCCACTGCCGGCCAGTTCGCTGGCCAGCTTGCCGCTGAGGTCACCCACCCGCACCTGGCGCACCCGTGGTCCGGCGAGCAGGCAGACGGTGTCCGGGTCGTCGATTGCCAGTGGTCGGCCGAGGGCCCACTCCGCCGCGCCGGTCGCGGCGATCACCCGACCGCCGGTCGGGCCGAACTCGACGAACGCCATCCCGGTCGCGCCGAGCGCCGGCTGGGCCACCCGGAGCAGTTGGGTGAGGACCGGCAGGCCCGCGTCCCCAGAGTTGATCATCTCGATCACGACGGTGTGGCCGGCGATGAGAGCGGGGAAATCGATACGCTCCGGCATGTGCCGAGTCTGCCCCGCCGACCCGGTTTTGGGCACCCCCGCCCGGCCGATGGGGTCAGCGGTCCAGCCGGGCGAGGGCGTACGCCGGCCGGTCGGTGATGATCCCGTCCACCCCGGCGGCCAACACCAACTCCAGGTCGGTCGGCTCGTTGACCGTCCAGACGTACACCTGGTTGCCGCCCGCGCGCAGCGTGGGCAGCAGCCGCGGGCGGGCCCGGACCAGGTCGATGCCCGGCCCGGCGATCCGGGTGCCGAACGGCAGCCGGCCCAACGGCAGCCAGCGCGGCAACACCTCCAGCAACAGCACGGTGGGCAGCGTCGGGGCCAGCTCGCGCACCCGACGGACCGCCAGCGGGGAGAACGACATGACGGTGACCTGCACCGGGTCGTCCGGCGCCGGATCGGCCAGCCCGTACCGGCGCAGGAGGCTGACCAGCCGCCGTTCCACGTTCGAGCCGTAGCGGGACGGGTGCTTTGTCTCGACCAGCAGTCGGACCGGCCGTCCGGCGGCGAGCACCGCGTCGAGGAGCCGGGCCAGGGTCAGCAACCGGGTGTGTGACTCGTCCGCTGGCAGGTCGCCGTCCGGAGCGCTGCCCGGGTGCCACGAGCCGAAGTCCAGGGCGTCCAGCTCGGCGAGTGTCCGCGCGCTCACCAGGCCGCGACCGTTGCTGGTGCGGTCGAGTCGTCGGTCGTGCACGCAGACCAGGTGCCCGTCCCGGGTCAGCCGGACGTCGCACTCCAGGCCGTCGGCCCCCTCGTCGAGGGCGCGCAGGTATGCGGCGAGGGTGTGCTCGGGTAGGTCGAACGAGGCGCCGCGGTGCGCGAAGACCAGTGGCCCGCCCATTCCGTCGGCCTCAGATGACCTGGCCGGGCTGCCCGTTCGCGTCGACCACCGGTCGGCCGACAGCAGCCCACTGGCGCATCCCGCCGTCGGCGTTGCGCACCTGCTCCCAGCCGTTGTTGATCAGGTAGGCGACGACCTGGGCGGAGCGCCCGCCGGAACGGCAGACGACAGCCACCTCCCGGTCGGTCGGCACCTCGGCCAGTCGGGCCGGCAGCTCCATCATCGGCAGGTGGTGGGCGTTGGGCGCGTGGCCAGCCGCCCACTCGTCGTCCTCCCGCACATCCAGCAGGTAGGTCTCGTCGGCGATCTCGGTCACGGGCACGGTGGGAACCTGGGGTCCGAACACAGGAAGCAACACTAGATCCTCGTGGCCCGGTTCGACACCGACCGGGCCGTCGACACCGTCACAACCGGGTCACCCAGTGGGGGTTGGCCTGCGCCCAGGCCGGCAGCCGGGTGCCGCGGAGCGCCTCGAAGAGCCCGTTGCCCCCGTTGTCCAGCACCACGTACGAGACCTCGTCGATGGTCTGCGGCGAGGAGGGCACCTGGACGCCGCGCATCCCGTCGGGCGGCAGCGCGCGCAGCGCGAGGAGCAGGTCCTCCAGGGGTACGCCGTTGGTGTCGACGGTCAGGGAACTGCCCACCGCCCGGAGCACCTGGTCCAGTTTGACGGGGTTGCTTCGCAGGTCCGCCCTGCCGGCGCTGTCCAGCATCGCCCGGAGTAGCTGCTGCTGGTGGTGCTGCCGGTCGTAGTCACCGCCGGGCAGGTCGTAGCGCTGTCGGACGTAGTCCAACGCCTGCGCCCCGTCCATCTGGTGGCAGCCGGTGGTGAAGACCCGGTTGGTGTGGATCGAGCGGACTTCGGTGTCGACGCACATCTCCACCCCGCCGAGCAGGTCGATGACCTTCCGGAAGCCGGAGAAGTCGATCAGTGCGGCGCCGTCGAACTGGATTCCGGTGAGCCGGTGCAGGGTGGCGGAGAGCAGTTGGGCGCCGGCCTCCCCGCCGCCGCCGTGCTCGTACGCCGCGTTGATCTTGTCTCGTCCACCACCGAAGCCGTTCGCGGGCGGGATGGAGACCAGCAGGTCACGCGGGATGGAGACCAGGTACGCCTCCCGCTGGCCGGCGGGGACGTGCACGATGAGGATGGTGTCGGAGCGTTGGTCCGGGCCGCTGTCGCCGGGGCGTCGGTCGGAGCCGACCAGGAGATAGTTGAGCGGCCCGTCCAGGTCGGTGCGTTCGGTGCGGGCGTCGGCGTCGAGCAGTTGCTCCTTGGTCACCGTGCGGTCGTACCGGTGGCTGAGCGTCTTGAGCCCGGCCACGGCGAGCCCTGCCAGCAGGACGAGGGCCAGGCCGACGCCGAGCAGGATCCGTGACCCACGGGCGCGAGGTGACCGGGCGGACGGGGTCGCTCCGGCCCGGCCCGCTGCGTTCCGTCCCCACCTGGACGTGACCGCCTCCCCGCAGCCGATACGTGAAACCTGCTCACGTCAGGCTACGGGCGGTGACGAGGTCGTCGCTGGCTTTCCGCGACTACCGCCTCACTTGCGGGTGGAGATCACCTCGGGGTGGGTGAAGACGAACTCGGCGAGCTTGTCCTGCTTGACGGCCCGGAACATCGCCATCGTCTCTTCGTTCAAGCCCTCGGTGTTGTTGCCGTTGGCGTTGAAGGTGCCGTTGTTGGTCTTGAGCATGGTCAGCTCGTTGCCGGTGACCCCGCGCATGGTGAAGATGAAGTTCTCGATCTTCACGCCGCCGGTGTCCAGCACGAGCGACCCACCTGCCGCCTTGATCAGCTGATTCATCTTGGTCGGGTTGGTCAACATCCCGCCCTCGGTGGCCTTCTTCGCCATCGCCTTGATCAGCTGCTGCTGGTTGGCCTGCCGGTCGTAGTCGCCGTTCTTGAGGGTCTTGCGCTGGCGGGAGTAGTCGAGCGCGGCCCAACCCTCCATCTGCTGGCAGCCCTTCTTGTGCACCACCGGGGTCCGCGACTTGCCGGTCTTCTTGGCATCCGCGTTCCACATCGGCTTGCCGTCGACGTACGACATGTGCAGCGACTGGACCTCCTGGCTGACGCAGATCCGCACCGTGCCCAGGGTGTCGATGACGTTCTTGAAGCCACCGAAGTTGATGATCGCCGCGCCGTCGAAGCTGATCCCGGTGAGCCGCTTGATCGTCTGGGCCATCAGCTGGGCGCCACCCTCCCAGCCGCCACCGTTGGCGGCACCGGCCTGGAACGCGGCATTGATCTTCCCGGAGCCGCCGCCGTAGCCGCTCTTCTCGAACGCCGGGATCTGCGCCTCGGTGTCCCGGGGGATCGAGATCAGGTACGCCTGGTCGTGCGTGGCCGGGATGTGCAGGATGATGATGCTGTCCGAGCGGACGTCGTCGGCGGCCCAGCGCTCCCGCGCGTCCACACCGAGCAGCAGCATGTCGATCGGGCCGTCCAGGCTCGCACCGCCCTCCGCGTCGGACTTGCCCGCTTCACCCAGCAGGTTGCCCTTCGCGATGCCGCTGGTCGCCTGCCCGATCAGCGCCTTGCTGCCGACGATGGCCACGCCGCTGCTCAGCATCAACACGGCACCGAAGACCACGGTCAGCCTGGCCCAGAGCGGGTCCTTGCGCTTGGTCCGCTTCTTCGACCCACCGCCACCCGAGCGGTCGCCACCGCCATCACCGCCGCTGCCGGGCGGGGGCAGGGTCGGCCCGCCGCCCGCGGGGCGCGTCTGCACGGGTATGGCCGCAGCGACCCGACCGCTGGGGGCGGCGGACCCGGGGGAAGAAGGGCGACGACTGGCCTGAACCGGCATGCGTGCTCCAGCTCGTGATCAGGAGGGGGCGGCACCACTGTACGTACATCAAATCGACTTGGCGAGTTCATCCCGGGTCAATCCGGACGTCGAATTTCGCAGACTCAGACGATCGTCGCTGCTCGATGACCCGAACGGCTGGTGCCCCTCGGGCCGGGCTCAGCCGCCGTCGTTGCTCTTCGGCGGGTTGGCCTTGACCCAGTCGGCCATCCTGTCGGCGGACATGGCCTGGTACATCGCGAGCGCCTTCTCCCGGTCCGACACCACCACCGACTCGCCGTTGATGGTGTCGCTGCCCGAGTTCGGGCTGGTCACAAAGGTGAGGTTCTGGCCGCGCAGGTTACGGAACTGCAGCGCCATGTCTGTAACCGAGAAAGACTGGTCGACGGTTACGGCCGCGGTCACCGACTTGAGAAAATCGTTGAGCTTCTTCGGGTTCGCCAGCGTGCCCGTGCTGGCCGCCTTGTCCATCAGCGCCCGAAGGAACTCCTGCTGGTGCCGCATCCGGGCGAAGTCCCCGTCCGGGAACTGCTTGCGCTGCCGGATCCAGTCCAGTGCCTCCGCGCCGTCCATGTGGTTGGTGCCCTTGGTGAACGTCCGGTACGGCTTGTGGATCGAGGTGATAGTGCGTTCCACCTTCAGGTCCACCCCGCCGAGGGCGTCGGTGACCTCCTTGAAACCGCCGAAGTCGATCGCCATCACGTGGTCGATCCGAACGTCGGTGAAGCACTCCACGGTGCGTACCGCCAGCGGCAGCCCACCGAACGCGAACGCTGCGTTGATCTTCGCGCGCGAACCGGAGCCGCAGTCCGCGCCGGCGCTCTCCGGGATCGGCACGTACAGGTCCCGGGGGATGGAGACCAGGTAGGCCTCCTGGTGGTCGGCCGGGATGTGCATGACGATGATCGTGTCGGCGCGCCACTGGCTCTTGGTGTCGACCGGTGCGTCCGGGTCCCGCGAGTCGCTGCCGACCAGCAGGATGTTCAGCGCACCATCGACGGTCTTGGCGGGCCGACCACCGGTGATCTCCGAGAACGGGTCGGTGCGGGCCAGATCACTGTTGAGGTTCCGGGCGTACAACCAGGCGCCGACGCTGCCGAGCAGCGCCAGCACCAGCACCGCGGCCCCGGCCACCAGGGCGATCCGCCCCCAGCGCGGTCGTGGGCCGCGCCGCCCCGGCCCACCGGCGCCACCCGGGCCGCCGGGCCCCGTGGGCCCCGCCGGACCGCCGGGCTGCGACTGCTCCTCGTCGTACGACGGGTAGAAGCGCCCCTCGCTCGGACGAGCACGCCCGGAGGCGCTCCGGTCGGGGCCGGGCACCGACGCGCGCCCGGCGCTGCGGTGCAGGTACGGATGCGGGACGCCGGCTGACGAGGTCGCGGACATGTAACTCAGGGTACGTAGCCAGAGCCACTGCCGCCTTCAGGCGACACTCAGCGGCGGGTGGTACCCGAAGATCCCGTCACCCCAGCCGGGTGCGGAAGTACTCGATCGTGCGTCGCAGACCATCTTCGGGCGCGACCGACGGCTCGTATCCGAGCAGTTCACGCGCGAGCGTCAGATCCGGCCGGCGCATCTCCGGGTCATCCGAGCCGCGGGTGACATAGGTCACCTTCGAGGTGCTGTCGGAGAGCGACACGATCAACTCGGCGAGTTGTCGCATGCTCAGCTCGTGCTCGGTGCCGCAGTTGACCGGGCCCGTCTCGGTCGAGTCGAGCAGCAGCAGGATGCCGCGCACCAGGTCTTCGACGAAGCAGATGGACCGGGTCTGGTTGCCAGTGCCGTGCACGGTGATCGGCTCGCCGCGCAACGCCTGGGAGATGAAGGTGGGGATGGCGCGGCCGTCGTCCGGGCGCATCCGCGGACCGTACGTGTTGAAGATCCGGACGATGGCCGCGTCGAGCCCGCGGTAGCGGTGGTACGCCATCGTCGCTGCCTCGGAGAAGCGCTTGGCCTCGTCGTAGACGCTGCGGACACCGATCGGGTTGACGTTGCCCCAGTAGGTCTCCCGCTGCGGGTGCTCCTTCGGGTCCCCGTACGCCTCGGAGGTGGAGGCCATCAGGAACCGGGCGCCGTCGGCGACCGCGCGCTCCAGCAGGTGCAGGGTGCCGACCGAGCCGACCCGGAGGATCTCCACCGGCAGTTGGGCGAAGTCGGTGGGGCTGGCCGGAGAGGCCATGTGCAGGATCGCGTCGAACCGCTCGGCCATCGCCGGGTGGTGGGTCGGCAGGCCGTCGGAGATGTCCGCTTCGACGAGGGTGAAGGTCGGCCGATCCAGCAGGTGGGCGACGTTCTCCTTGGAGCCGGTCACGAAGTTGTCCAGCGCGACCACCGTGCAACCTCGGGCGATCAGGGCGTCTACCAGGTGCGACGGGACGAAGCCCGCTCCGCCGGTGACGAGGACGCGGTGACCGGAACCAAAGCGCTCAGCAACCTTCATACCGCTCAGCCTACCGACCGCCGAAACGGCGTAGGGGGTCCCCTGTTGACGTCGTGCGTCAGCAGGGGACCCCTTGACGGGCACCGTGGTCAGTGGGCGCCAGAGCCGGTGAGGGCGCGCACCTCCAGCTCCGCGTACTTGTCCTCGTCGTGCTCCTTGGAGATGACGGTGCCGATCCACCCGCAGAGGAAACCGAACGGGATGGAGAGGATGCCCGGGTTGGACAGCGGGAACCACTGCCAGTCGTGGTTCGGGAACATCGACGTCGCCGCACCCGAGACCACCGGCGAGAAGAACACCAGCAGTACGGCGGAGAGCAACCCGCCGTAGATCGCCCACACCGCGCCGGACGTGTTGAACCGCCGCCAGAAGAGGCTGTAGAGGATCGCCGGCAGGTTGCCCGAGGCGGCGACCGCGAAGGCCAGCGCCACCAGGAACGCCACGTTGAGGTTCTGTGCGTAGATCGACAACGCGATCGACACCGCGCCGATCACCAGGGCGGAGATCCGGGCGACCCGCACCTCCTGTCGCTCCGACGCCTCGCCCCTCTTCAGCACGTTCGCGTAGAAGTCGTGCGCCAGGCTGGACGACGAGGCCAACGTCAATCCGGCGACCACCGCGAGGATGGTGGCGAAGGCGACCGCCGCGATGATCGCCAGCAGGGCTGCCCCACCCAGGTCGCCGCCGAAGAAGTCGATGCCGAGCGCCTCGGCCAGCTGCGGTGCGGCGGTGTTGCCGGCCTTGTCCTGCGCCGTGATCGCCTGGCTGCCGACCAACGCTGCCGCGCCGAAGCCGAGGGCGAGGGTGAGCAGGTAGAAGGTGCCGATGATGCCGATCGCCCAGAGCACGCTCTTGCGGGCCGCCCTCGCGGTCGGCACCGTGTAGAAGCGGATCAGGATGTGCGGCAGACCGGCGGTGCCGAGCACCAGGGCGATGCCGAGGGACAGCAGATCAACCTTGTTGTAGAAGGTCTGCGTCGAGTTGCCGGCGACCTCGACGCCGTACCGCAACCCGGGTTCGAGGAACGCGCTGCCCTTGCCGGATGCCTCGGCCGCCTGGCCCAGCAGCGCCGACAGGTTGAAGTTGAACTTCGCCAGCACCAGGATGGTCATCAACAGCGCACCGCTCATGAGCAGGAACGCCTTGACGATCTGCACGTAGGTGGTGCCCTTCATGCCGCCCACGGTGACGTAGATGATCATCAGCGCGCCGACCATGATGATGGTGGCGATCTTCGCGGTGTCCGCGTCCATGCCGAGGAAGGTCGTGCCGGGCCGGATGCCGAGCAGCAACGCGACCAGCGCGCCGGCGCCCACCATCTGGGCCAGCAGGTAGAAGATCGACACCGTGATGGTGGAGACCGCCGCCGCCGTACGCACCGGACGCTGACGCATCCGGAAGGCCAGCACGTCCGCCATCGTGTACCGGCCCGAGTTCCGGAGCAGTTCCGCGACCAGCAGCAGGGCCACCAACCAGGCGACCAGGAAGCCGATCGAGTAGAGGAAGCCGTCGTAGCCGTACAGCGCGATGATGCCGGCGATGCCGAGGAACGAGGCGGCCGACATGTAGTCGCCGCCGATCGCCATGCCGTTCTGGAAGCCGGAGAAGGACCGGCCGCCCGCGTAGAAGTCGGTAGCCGTCTTGGTCTGCCGGCTGGCCCAGATGGTGATGGCCAGGGTCACCGCCACGAAGACCAGGAAGAGCGTGATGGTCAGGTTGCGGGCGGTGTGGTTGCCCGCCTCAGCCGCGAGGAACGTCTCAACCGCGTGGACCTTGCTCATGGGTCACCTCCCCGATCTCGGCGCGGATCCGGTCCGCGATGGGGTCGATCTTCCGGTCCGCGTACCGGGAGTAGAGCCAGGCGATCAGGAACGTGGAGACGAACTGGAGCAGGCCGAAGACCAGCGCGACGTTGATGTTGCTGCCGAACAGCTTCGTGCCCATGAAGTCCCGGGCGTACGCGGAGAGAATGACGTAGAGCGCATACCACAGGAAGAAAGCAACGGTCATCGGGAAGACGAAGCCGCGCAGCGCACGCCGCAGCCCGGCGAACTCGTCCGACCGTTGTACGGCCAGATACTTGTCCGACTCGGAAGCGGCCGGAGTGGGTGTGTCCGTGGACATCTGTGGATCACCACCTTCACAGGCGTCAGAGGAGTTTCGCGCACCGTAAAGAGCGCACTCCCCGGCAGGGAAGGCTGAGATCGATGCCGGTCGGCGAGTGCGCCGAGCGGTTGGCTGGCTGCGCCAAGTGACTCAGGTCACTGCGATGATCGGTCGGACCCGCATGAGGCTGCCGTTCAGGCTGGCAGTTCGTGATAGCGACCGCGGTAGTGCAGCAGCGGAGCGGACTCCTCGGCCAGGTCGACCGCCTCGATCGTGGCCTCGACCAGCAGGCCCCAGCCGTACTCCCGGGCGGTGTCCAGCCGGCACCCGGCCCAGCCGGCGGCGTCCGCCGGGACCGGCCCGTACGGCGTCTCGACCCATCCGCCGGTGGCGAAGAGCCCGCCGGGGGCGGGAAAGAGGCCGGCGAAGCGGTCGGCGAGTTGCCGGTGTGGCGGGCCGAGCGGCGTGACCGCGAACCGCCCCGATTCCTCGACGGCCGCCCAGAGGTCGGACTCGGCGTCGATCAGCCCGAGCAACCGGTCCGGCTCGCCCTCGGCGACCAGGGTGGACGAAACGGTCAGCCCGGCCGGACCGGGCGCCGTCCAGAGGGTCACCGGTGCGGCTAGTCGCCCCCGCAGTCGGCGTACCGGCGACCGTTGCCCGGCCGGCACCGCGAACGGATCGGTGTGGTGGATCTCGGCACCTGGCTCATGATTCACGTGAAACATTGTGCCGCCCCGGCCCCGCGCCCAACCCAGGAAGCGCTCGTGCAGGTCGGCGGGTCGCCCGTTGAGCCGAGTGAGCTGAGCGCCGGCCTCCGCCATCAGGGCACCCAGGTAGACCAGCAGGCCCACGCGGTCGTGCCGGTACTCGGCGAGCAGCGCCAGCCGCGCCGACTGGCACGGCCAGGGCGCCCCGCAGCCGCGACACCGCCAGAGCGGCCGCATCGGCAGGTGCGGCCGGCTCACCCCGGCTCTCCGGCTGGCCGGTGCGGTGAAGTCGACCGGTTGTGGCGCGGTCCGCTCGCTCGAGGGCGATGCCCGAATGACCGTGATGCCCCTGGGTCATCTTGATGTCT
The DNA here is from genome assembly GCF_003857055.1 of Micromonospora inaquosa. Lineage (GTDB taxonomy): Bacteria > Actinomycetota > Actinomycetes > Mycobacteriales > Micromonosporaceae > Micromonospora > Micromonospora inaquosa. Next base: position 15,499 of record NZ_QGSZ01000396.1, read on the forward strand.
GAGGGGCATCACGCTCGGGGTGGCACAACGATCCCTGGTGCAGTGCGTCGTCTGGTCGTCTGCGTGGTCCGAGGTCCGGTCCTGCGGCCGGGCGGCGGGCATCACCAGCGGCCACCGTTCGCCCGCCAGGTCTGCGCGGGGGTCAGCCAGCCGGCCCGGCCCGGTCGCGGCAGGGCCACCGTCGGCCCGTTCGCCCATGCGGGTGGTTCATTCGGCGGGCCTGCCGACCGCTCCGATCCGGTCGCACCCGGCACGGCCGCCGGTGCCGCAACCTTCCTTCTCCGGTACGACCACCGCGCCCCGTCTCTGCCACGGATGAACCCGAACATCGCTGATCTCCTCCCGGTCGACGAGGGCCGCCCCGGCCGGGGGATGACCGGGGCGGCCCGAACGCAGGACCCAGTCGCCGGGACGTCGCCTCCACCGGCCGGGCCGCGTGCTCTCCACCCTGGACGGAAAGGCGCCGACAGGGGAGGATGCCAGGGCTTACTACACAGCGCGGTCGCGTACTTACCGGAGAGGTAAGGATGAACGTCGAAATGTGGGTGCGGGCGTTGAAGGCCGCCCGAGCCGGTGCCGAGGTGTCCCAGGAGGCGTTGGCGAGCCTCACCAAGTGGAGTCCGTCCACCGTCGCGGCCATCGAAACCGGCCGACGCCGGCCGACCATGGAGTTCGCGGTCGCCGCCGACGAAGCCCTCGCCACCGGCGGCCTCCTCGCCGAACTCCTCAAAACTGCCGATCAGGAGTACGGCCCGTCCTGGTTTGTTCCCTGGCGCGGATACGAACAGCGGGCGACGCGCCTACGTGCCTTCGAGGCATGTCTCGTGCCCGGCCTCCTTCAGACCGAGGAGTACGCCCGTGCCGTCATCTCGGCGGGCGGGCTGCATCCGCCGGCGGTGGTTGACGAGCTTGTCGCGGTTCGTCTGGAACGCCAGCTCCTGCTGTCCCGGGATGCGCCGCCAACGTGTGTCTTCCTGGTGGACGAGATGGGCCTTCACCGTCCGGTGGGGGGTCACGCCGTGCTCAACGCCCAACTCGGCCGACTGCTTGACGTGGCAGACCTTCCGTCCGCCCGATTGCACGTCATTCCACTGAGCGTCGGGGAGCATGTCGGCTTTGGGGGCGGCTTCGTGTTCGCCGATCTGCCAGACGGGGACAGGGTGCTCTACCTGGAGAATGCTGCTCGCGGACACGTCATGGACGACCCGGAGACACTCCGATTGATTGATCGCAAATGGGATAGCCTGCTCGGCGAAGCACTCTCCACAAGCGCCTCGATGGATCTGATCCGGAAGCTGAAGGTGACACCATGACGATCAATGAACCACGCTGGCGCACCTCCACTCGGTCGACCGATTCCGGCGGCAACTGCGTCGAGGTGGCGGACAATCTGCCCGGCGTCGTGCTGGTCCGGGACAGCAAGGACCGTTCCGGCCCAACCCTCACCTTCGCTCCGGCTGCCTGGCGTGACTTCATCACCGACGCTGGCCGCCGCGCCGGTTAGCGGCGCGGCGTGACAGTGGCCAGAAGTTCCGGCTGACGTCGGTCCAGCACGTCGCCGGCCAGGTACGCACCCAGCAGCGCCGCGCCCAGCCCGTAACCAGCGCCGACCGGCAGGGCCAGCCAGAGCCACGCGTCGCCGAGCAGCGCGGCGGCCACCACCATCGGCACCGCGGCGACCGTCGAGGCGAGCATGGCCAGCACGGTGAGCAGCCCCTTCGCCAGGCCCGCACCGCTGTTCATCGCGAACGGGTTGCTCGTCTCCGGCAGCGAGTACGCCCCGAGCACCGAGACGAGGCTGTTCACCGCCAGCCCGGCGCCGTAGGTGGCGACCAGGCTGCCGATCGTGAGCCCGATCCAACCCGGCTTACCGAACAGCACCGAGAGCGCCACCGCGACGACCGCCAGCATCGGCAGCACGTACAGCGAGAACGCCGTCATCCGGGCCCGCAGCTCGACCCGGCCGGGCACCCCGGCCACCACGTTGGCGGCGTACGCGCTGCCGTCGAAGCCGAACTGGTTGGCCAGAGTGACGGCGGCGAGCACACCGACGAAGACCATCGAGAGGGTGACCACGACCGGTGAGCTGTCACTGGCGGCCGCCGTGAACCCCTCCTCGCCCATGGCCGCGAAGTCCCCGCCGGTCACGTTGATCATCACTGGCACGAAGATGCCGACCACCGCGACCGTGATCAGGTTGGCCCGGCGGCGCGCGTCCCGCCACCAGTAACGGGCCTCCCGGGCGACCAGGGCACCGAACCGGTCCCGGCGGGCCCAGCCGGCGACCCGGGGAAACAGTTGGGCGACCGCGCCACCGGCAACTCCGCGTCGTGCCGGAGCCTTACCGGCGCTCGCCGCCCCCACCATCGCCGACTCGAGCGAACGGGACCACCAGGCCAGCAGTGCGCCGAGCGCCACCACCGTGATCAGCAACTTGACCGGTGCCGCCCACACCCGGCCCTCGGCCACGTCGATGCCGGCGGTCCACGGGGCGCCCAACGGCGTCCAGCCGATCACGGTCGCCACACCGGTCAGCCGGGCCCAGTCCGCCTCGCGCAGCGCGGCGAGGCCGAAGATCTGCAACGGGCCGAGCAACGCGGCGGTCACCGCCAGCAGCACGGCCGCCAGGTCCCGAACCCGTCGGGACCGCAACATGGTGGCGAACGCGCTGGTCACCGCCCGGCTCGCGGCCACGCAGAGCAGCAGCCCGGCGAGCACACCCAGGACGGCGACCAACCCCGCCGACCAGCCACCCAACGACCAGGCGGTCAACACCAGCCCGGACGACGCGATCAGCACCGCCAGCACCGGCACGCTGATCAGGGCCGCCACGAACAGGCCGGTGACCAACGTGCGCCGGGGCAGCGGCAGCAGCGCGAACCGGGCCGGGTCCAGTGTCTCGTCCACACCGAAGAAGACCAGTGGCAGCAGCAGCCAACCGAGCACCAGCAGCCCGCCACCAGCCGCCGCGACCAGCACCGCGTACTCGCCGTTGCCGGTCAGGCCCGGCGCGGCGAAGAGGAAGAAACCGCTGGCGGCGAACCAGAGCCCGAGCAACGCGCCGCCGATGAACATGGCGATCCGCCAGCCCTGACCCCGAAAGCTGTTGCCCATCACCCGCAGCTTGAGCCGCACGAAGTGGCGAGCGGAAACCGACCGTACGGGGGCAGCGGCGGTGGCGTCCGCACTTACCGGGAGAGCCACGACAGCTCCTCACCGGTCGCGGTACGCCCGCCGACCACCTCGACGAAGACCTGCTCCAACGAACGGTCGCCACGGACCTCGTCGAGGGTCCCGACCCGCTTGATGGTGCCGTCGGCGAGGATCGCCACGTGCGAGCAGAGCCGCTCGACGACCTCCATCACGTGACTGGAGAACACCACAGTGCCGCCACCGGCCGCGTACCGGGTGAGGATGTCCCGGATCAGCGCGGCGGACACCGGGTCGACCGCCTCGAACGGCTCGTCCAACACCAGCACCCGAGGCCCGTGCAGCAGCGCGCAGGCCAGGCCGATCTTCTTCTTCATGCCTGCCGAGTAGTCCACCACCAGCGTCCGATCGGCGTCGCCGAGCGCCAGCACGTCCAGCAGCTCGGCGGCCCGCTGGTCGACCACCGCCGGGTCCATCCCGCGCAACAACCCGTTGTACGCCAGCAGCTCCGCCCCGGTCAGCCGGTCGAACAACCGGACCCCGTCGGGCATCACGCCGAGCAGCCGCTTGGCGGTGACCGGGTCCTGCCAGACGTCGTGCCCGAGCACCTGGGCCAAGCCGGCGTCCGGACGCAACAGCCCGACCGCCATCGACAGGGTGGTGGTCTTGCCGGCACCGTTCGGGCCGAGCAGGCCGTAGAAGGAGCCGGCGGGGACGTCCAGGTCGACGCCGGCCACCGCGATCGTGCCGTCGAACCGCTTGGCCAGGCCGCGCAGTGCGAGCGCGGGGTGCTCAACAGTCATGCGCCCGACGGTATCCGTCGATCGCCAGTTCCGCCGTCCGGCGCTGGGTGGACCCGCGATCCTCCCCGAGGCGGACCACTCCGCGATCTTGCACGTGCTGTCCCGACGGATAGGGCGTATCACCCCATGTCGACATCCGAAACTGCAAGATCGGCGCGGTAGTGAGGCGGACGAGGCTGCCTGGCCTCACATGCGGAGGGCTTCCGGGGTGTGCAGGCGGAGCATGGTGGCGGCGATGTCCGCCGGGGCCCGCCGGCGGGTTGCCATCGACACGGCGACCATCACGGTGAAGGCCAGCGGCACCGTCCAGGCGGCGGGCTGCGCGATGAGCGTGGCCGGCCAGCCGGACAGCGGTGGGCCGAGCACGGTGACCAGCACCGCGCCGATCGCCGCGCCGCCGCCGACCACCACTCCGGCGGTGGCGCCCACGTCGGTCAGCCCGCGCCACCAGATGCCGAGCACCAGCAGCGGGCAGAAGCTCGACGCGGCGACCGCGAAGGCCAGCCCGACGACCTGCGACACGTCCAGCCCGGAGACGTGCAGCGCCAGCACCGCCGGCACACCACCGGCGATGACGGTGGCCAGCCGGAAACCACGCACCGATCCCCGCCCGAGCACGTCCGTCGAGATCACCCCGGCGACGCTGGTCAGCAGCCCGGACGAGGTGGAGAGGAACGCCGCGAACGCGCCCGCGGCGACCAGCGCGGCGAGTAGCCGCCCGACCAGCCCGTCGCCCAGCGCCGCCCCGGGTAGCAGCACCACCACCGCGTCCGTCTGGCCGCTGAGCAGCAGTTGAGGGGTGTAGATCCGGCCGAGGACCCCGTACAGGGTGGGCAGCAGGTAGAAGAGGCCGACCAACGCCAGCACGACCAGGGTGGTCCGCCGGGCCGCCGCGCCGTCCGGGTTGGTGTAGAAGCGCACCAGCACGTGCGGCAGACCCATGGTGCCCAGGAAGGTGGCCAGGATCAGCGAGTACGTGGCGAACAGGCCCCGGTCGTCGGCACCGGCGGTGCTGGGCAGCAACCAGTCGTTGGCATCGGTGGCCGCCCCGGACACCGCCGGCACCGGGTCACCGGCGGCGAAGGTCAGCTCGTCGCCGGGGCGTACCTCCCGGATGTCACCGTCGGGCAGGGTGAGGGTCGCTCGGTGCTCGACCACGACGGTGGTCGCGGCCCGGAACGTCGGCCCGTCGGGTGGGGTCACCGCCGGGCGGCCGTCGGCCTGCCACTGGAGAGCCAGGAAGATCACCGGTACGGCGAGAGCGGTCAGCTTGAGCCAGTACTGGAACGCCTGCACGAACGTGATCGCGCGCATTCCGCCCAGCGCCACGTTCGCGGTGACCACGCCGGCCACCAGCAGGGCTCCGAGAGGGTACGGGGAGCCGGTCACCGTGGTCAGGGTCAGCCCGGCGCCCTGGAGTTGCGGCACCAGGTACAGCCAACCGATGAAGATCACGAAGGCGGTGGCCAGGATGCGGAGTCGACGCGACCCGAGCCGCAGCTCGCAGAAGTCGGGCAGGGTGAACGCGCCGGAGCGGCGCAGCGGTGCGGCCACGAAGAGCAGCAGGGCCAGGTAGCCGGCGGCGAACCCGACCGGGTACCAGAGCACGTCCACGCCGTACTTGAGGACCAGCCCGGCGATGCCGAGGAAGCTCGCCGCCGACAGGTACTCCCCGCCGATCGCTGCGGCGTTCCACGTCGGACTGATCGCCCGGGACGCCACCAGGAAGTCGGACGTGGTCCGGGCCAACCGCAGCCCGTAGAAGCCGATCCCGACGGTGACCAGGGTGACCGCGACGATGGCCGGGACCACGAATTCGTTGCCCACCTCAGCGCTCCGGCCGTTGCACCAGATCGGTGAAGTCCTGCTCGTTGCGCTCGGCCAGCCGCACGTACGCCCAACCCACCGCGATCAGGAACGGGAAGGAGGCCACCCCGAGCAGCAGCCACGGCAGGTTGACGCCGGCGATGGTGGTCCGGCCGAGCGCGGGCGCGATCGCGAACAGCCAGGGCAGCCCGCCCAGCCCGATGGCCACCACCAGGGACAGCCGCAGCGCCAACGCGAGTTGGGCCCGGACCAGGCCGCGGACCAGCGCCTCGCCCACCTGGGTCTGCTGGGCCAACTCGGCGCGGGTCCGCTCGGCGCGGGTGTCCTGCCGGGTGATCTCGGCCAGCACGATCCGGGACCGCCGGGGCGGCGGTACCGCACCGCCCGTTCCCACATCAGGGAGTTGCTTGGCCACCCCGGCAGTCTCGCCCGCCGTACGCGATTGTCAAGCGTTCACGCTCACCAGCCGCGCAGACCGCAGCACGTGCCCCGCGACCAGATCCGGCTGTCCGGCGTGGAACTGCGCGACCGCGCTGGGCCCGTCCGCCGCGAGGCCCGTAATCGGGCGGCGATGGACTCGGCGATGGTCCGTTCGTCCTCGACCACCGGTACCCGTGGTTTGCGTTGTGAATAACCTGTGGAGAACCGCTCATCCCTGTGGATAACTCCGGGACCAGGCCGGCTGGCGTGTGGGAACTCCCGAGGCTCGTTGTGGACAACCGATCGAGCTGTCACTGTGGTCCGGTAGAGAGGAGGTGTGACGGTGACCAACCCTGCCCGGCCCGGCTGGGGCGACGCCTGGACGGTGGACGACCTCCAGAGCCTCCCCGAGGACGACCAGGTCTACGAGATCTTCGACGGGAGTCTGCTCGTGTCCCCCCATGCGGACGTCTTCCACGGGGCGGTCGCCAACCGCCTCCGCCGGATCCTCGACCGGCAGGCCCCCACCGGTGTGCTCGTCGGTCAGGACATCGGGGTGAGTGCGAAACGCTCGTCGTACTTCGTGCCCGATCTCTTCGTCGCCGGTGAGCGCGCACTGGACAGCGGCGGTGCCGCGCTCGACCCCTCCGACGTGCTCCTCGTCGTCGAGGTGATCTCGCCGAGCAACGCCGGCCGCGACCTGGTGCTCAAACGTCACGAGTACGCTGCCGTCGGCATTCCGCTGTACTGGCTGGTGGAGCCCCGCAAGCAGACCCTGACGGTGCTGGTGAACGGCGCGGGCGGCTACCGCGAGCAGGCCGTTCTGCCGGTCGGCGAGGTCTACCGCACCGAGGAGCCGTTCCCCCTCGCCCTGCCGTTGACCGACATCTTCTGACCCGTTACCGGAAGCCGCCCGCCCCCCCGGCGTCACTCCAGGCCGATGCGTTCCGGTCGGGCTGAGGCGGAGCCGAGCCAGGTGTGCGGGTTGCCGTACCAGCACCAGCCGAGCTTGGGCGCGCCCTGGCTGATCCACAGCGCCGGCACCCGCTTGTCGCCGCAGCGGGAGCCGATCAGCGAGAAGCACCTGTTGCTCGCCAACGAGGCCGGGTGCAGCGTGATGAAGGCGAGGCCCTCGTCGATGGAGAGCGGCAGCCGGTCCTGCGCGGTGATCTTCTCCAGGGCGGTGGCCGGGGCCAGGTTGCGGAACTCCTCGCCCCGGTCGATGTCGAAGAGCAGGTACGCCGGCCCGGCCGGCACCTCCAGCTCCTTGATCGGGTCGAAGCGGGGCAGGTCGTCCTCGGCGTAGTTCCGGTCGACGACGCCGGGCTTGCGCTTGCCGGCCAGCGTGGTCAGCGCCACCCGTTCCGGCACCCCGATCAGGTCGCGGGTGATGACGAGCAGGAACGGCACCCGGGCGTCGGTGGGGGCGGGCAGCCCGGCGGTGCCCTCGACCGCGGTGGCCCGCAGCGGCGCGACCAGGTCGCGGAAGGTGTTCTCGGTCAGCCCGGCGAGGGCGGGATAACCGAGCCGCACCAGTCGGTCGAGTTGATTGTCGAACTCGGATTCGGCGTTGAACGGGGTCTCGGTCACGCAAGCCTCCCGGAAGTCGTACGGACTATCGTACAACGTACGGCAGAGTGCTTCCCATTCCCGGCTCAGCGACTCCAATCCTGCTTCGCGGCCCTGACCAGCTTGTCCTTCAGCTCCCGGGTGTGCCGCCGGCTCACCGGCAGCTCGGTGGAGTCGATCACCACCACGTAGCCGGAGTTGACCAGCCGCAACTCCGCGATCAACTTCAACTGCACCAGGTACGACCGGTGCACCCGGACGAAACCGGCATCGGCCCAGCGCTCCGCGAGCGTGGCCAGCGAGACCCGCACCAGATGCGACCCCTCCGCCGTGTGCAACCGGGCGTAGTCGCCCTGCGCCTCCACCCACCGCACCGCCGAACGGGGCAGCATCCGGGTCGTGCCGGCCAACTCGATGGGGATGGTCGGGTCCTCCTCCGCGCGAGCCAACGCAGCCGGGTGCGACGGCACCACCCGCGAGCCGATCACCCGACGCAACGACTCGGCCAGCCGGTCGGCGCGAACCGGTTTCCGCACGTAGTCGGTAGCGCCCAGATCGAAGGCGTCCACCGCGCCGTCGTCGTACGCGGTCACGAACACGATCGCCGGTGGGCGGGCGAAGCGGCGCAGCACCCGGGCCAGCTCCATGCCATCCAGGCCGGGCATCCGGATGTCCAGGAAGACCACGTCCACATCGGCGTCGCGCAGCAGCCGCAACGCCTCGGTGGCGTCCCCGGCCGTGTGCAGCCGGGCCACCCGGGGGTCGGCCCGCAGGTGGTACGCCAACTCGTCGAGCGCGGGCGGCTCGTCATCCACCGCGAGGACGCGCAGGAAACCGGACGCGTTCACCACGCCCGTCCCGGTCCGCTCGCTCACGAGCCTGCCCGCACGCCGGGGTGGAACTTCGGCACCCGCATGCTCACCTTCGTGCCCGAGCCCAGGCCGGTCTCCACGACCAGGCCGAACCGGTCCCCGAAGACCGAACGCAACCGCTCGTCGACGTTGGAGAGGCCGACGTGCTGGCCCGTGTCGTCACCCGGGTCGCCGGTGCCGCGGGCCAGCTCGGCGATGCCGGCGGTCAGTGTGGTCGGATCCATTCCCACTCCGTCGTCCTCCACCGTGATGTGACATTCGGCCCCCGCGTCCCGGGCCTCGATGCTCACCATGCCCGTGCCCGGCTTGCGGGACAACCCGTGGCGAACAGCGTTCTCCACCAACGGCTGGAGGCAGAGGAACGGCAACGTCACCGGCAGCACCTCCGGCGCGATCTGCAACCGCACCTGCAACCGGTCGCCGAACCGGGCCCGCTCGATGGTCAGGTAACGGTCGATCGACCGCAGCTCCTCGGCCAGTGTGGTGAACTCCCCGTGCGCCCGGAACGAGTACCTGGTGAACTCGGCGAACTCCAGAATCAGTTCCCGGGCCCGCTCCGGGTCGGTGCGCACGAACGAGCCGATCGCGGTCAGCGCGTTGTAGATGAAGTGCGGGCTGATCTGCGCCCGCAACGCCCGGATCTCGGCGCGGGCCAGCCGCTCCCGCGACGAGTCCAGCTCGGCCAGGGCCAGCTGGTTTCCGGCCCAGTGCGCCGTCTCCAGGGTGGCCTGCACCAACCCCGGAGGTGGTGGGCTGTCGGCGACCGCCACCAGCGCGCCCACCACCCGGCCGTCCGCCCCCAGCAACGGTGCGACCACCGCCCCCCGGACCGGGCAGTCGACCCGGTCGCAGCGCAGCTCCTGCTCACCAAGCACCGTCGAGCGGCCGGTGTCCACCGTCCGCTGGGCCGCCGCGAGCAGTTGCTCACCGTGGTGCGTGCCCCGTCCGTCGAGGGCCAGTAGCCGGTCGGCGTCGGTGAGCGCCAACCCGACAGCGCCCACCAGAGCCCGCAGATGGCGTACGGCCTTCGCCGCGCCGGCGTCGCTCAACCCCGCCCGCAGCGGCTCGGCGGCCAGCCCGGCGGTGTGCAGCACCTCGTAGGTGGCCCGCTGGGTGGCGGTGGCGATGCCCCGGCGGGCCCGCAGCCGCAGCACCGCCAACAGGGCGGCGGTCAGCGCGGTGACGAGTGAGACGACGCCGACCACGGCGGAGAGGTTGGCAGCCACGCAGCGATCCTCGCCCCTGCGAGCCGGCCAGCCAACCCTCTAGTACGCGCCCTTGCGGGCGAGCACCACCCCGACAGTGCGCCATAGGATGCTCAGGTCGTACGCGAGCGACCAGTTGTCGACGTAGTAGAGGTCCAGTCGCACCGACTCGTCCCAGGAAAGATCGGAGCGACCGGAGACCTGCCACAGCCCGGTCATGCCGGGGCGGACCAACAGTCGGCGGCGCACGTCACCCAGGAAGTCACCATCGTCGGCCGGCAGCGGTCGGGGCCCGACGAGCGACATCTCGCCCCAGAGCACGTTGATCAGCTGCGGCAGCTCGTCCAGCGAGGTCGCCCGCAGGAACCGGCCGACCGGGAAGACCCGCGGGTCCTCCTTCATCTTGAACAGCATGCCGTCGGTGTCGTTCCGGTCGACCAGGCTGGCCAGCCGCTCCTCGGCGTTGACGTACATGGTCCGGAACTTCCACACCCGGAACGTGCGCCCCTCGTGCCCCACCCGGGGCTGGCGGAAGAAGACCGGCCCGGGGTCGGAGATCCGGATCGCCACGCCGATGGCAACGAAGAGCGGGAACAGCAGCAGCAGGCCGAGGCCGGCGGCGACCCGGTCCAGCAGGTTCTTGGCCAGCAGCGCCGGGCCGGAAAGGGTCGGCTCCTCGACGTGCAGCAGCGGCAGACCCTCGATCGGCCGGATGTGCACCCGGGGGCCGGCGATGTCGGTGAGCTGCGGGGCGACCACCAGGTCGACACCGGAACCCTCCAGCTGCCAGGCCAGCCGTCGCAGCTCACCCGGCTCGGCGCTGGCCGACCCGCAGACGGCGATGGTGTCCCCGCCGACCTCGCGGACCAGGGCCAGCACGTCTCGCCCGGAGTACACCGGCACCGGGGTCGGCACCCCCCGGGCCGCCGCGTACCCGTTGGTGATGTGGATGGCGACGGGCATCAGCCCGGCGGACGGGCTGCGGGTGACCGCCGCGTAGACCTCCAGGCACTCCGGCAGGGTGCCGACCAGCACCATCCGGTGCGCGGCCTGGCCGGCCTGCCGGCGGATGTAGTGCAGGGCCCACCGGGCCACGAACCGGCCCCAGAGGATCAGCAGTGCCGCACCGACCAGCGCGGTGCCCACGGTGAACCGGGAGAGCTGGGTCACCGTGGCGAAGGCGAGGAAGGAGACGCTCGCGGCCACCGTCACCGACGCCCGGATCACCCGCTTGTACTCGTCGGGCCCGAGCCCCAGATAGCGCCGGTCGTACGCCCGGTTGCCCCAGAGGATGACGACCCAGCCGAGCGGGAGCAGGAGGTAGGAGATGGTGTGGAACCAGGTCGGGTCCTGCTTGGTGCCGGAGAACCCGGAGGCGGCCTGGTCGAAGAGCTGGATCGCGATCCAACTGGCGAACGCGGCCGCGCTGAAGTCGAGCAGCAGCAGGATCGCCGTGTAGGGGCGGTGCCAGCGGGAGACGCGACGTCGCGCCCTGGCCCACGCCGACCGGGGTACACCGTTGTGCGTAGGCGGCGTCGGCGGCTGAATCTCGAAGCTGTCGACGTGCCGCACGAGTTTGCTCCGGCCTTCGTTGGTTACCGGGCGCTGGAGGCCTGCCGTCACCTCACCCATGTCCTCCCGCATGACACGGGCCGCTCACTCGGCGTGAAGGCCCGGGTCGCCCACCGTCCCAGTCTCCCACGCGGGCCCGACCGGTTGCCGCCCCGAAGGAGATTGGCGACCGATGGTTGCGGCGGGAACTGGCCGGCTCCACACCAATCAGAAGCCGGGGACCGGGCCACTATACCGATGGATACCCGCCAAACGGGACCGGCGGACCGGAGCTTCGACACAGTAAGGGCGATTCCGTTCCGTAATCACCGAGTGGAATTACTCACCGTACGAGACGGGACAACCGACGGTCAGCGAGCGGCTTTCCGCCGGTCTGGCAGGTCGGGCAGTACTGCAGGCTGGAATCGGCGAACGACACCTCGCGCACGGTGTCCCCGCACACCGGGCAGGGCAGCCCGGTACGCGCGTGCACCTTCAAACCGGAGCGCTTCTCACCCTTGAGTTCGGCGGCCCGCTGACCGAGGGACCGCTCGACCGCGTCGCCGAGGACCTGTCGGGTGGCGGCGTGCAGGGTGGCGATCTGGGCGTCGGTGAGCCGATCGGTGATCGCGAACGGGGACAGCTTCGCGGCGTGCAGGATCTCGTCGGAGTACGCGTTGCCCACCCCGGACAGCACCGACTGGTCGGTCAGCACCCCCTTGACCTGCCCCCGCCGGCTCCGCAACCGCTCGGTGAAGGTCGGCAGATCCGCGGCGAGCGCGTCCGGGCCCAGCTTGGCCACTCCCGGCACCGCCGCGAGGTCAGTGACCAGGTACGCGGCCAGCTTCTTCTGGGTGCCCGCCTCGGTGAGGTCGAAGCCGGAACCGTCGTCGAGGCGCACCCGCACCGCGATCGGGCCCTTGCCCGGCCGCAGCGGGGTGGTGGCGGGGAACGCCTCCCGGTAATGCAGCCAGCCGGCTCGCGCCAAATGCACCACCAGGTGCAGGCCACCCTCGAAGAGGACATCGAGGAACTTTCCGTGCCGACTGGCGTCGACCACCGCCCGGCCGGCAACCTCGGTCGGCGCCGGCTCGTACGTCTTCAGGGCACTGATCGCGGCGATCTCCAGCCGATCGACACGTCGCCCCACCGCGCGCTGTCGCAGGTAACCCGCGAGCGCCTCAACCTCCGGTAGCTCGGGCACGACACAACGGTAGCCTTCTTTCCCGTGAGAATCGTGGTGGCGCACAACCGGTACCGGGAGGCCCAGCCCTCCGGTGAGAACACGATCGTCGACTCGGAGATCGCGCAGCTCACCGCCGCTGGCGTCGAGGTGCTGCCCTTCATCCGCAGTTCGGACGAGATCCCGTCGATGTCGAAGGCGGCGAAGGCGCTGCTGCCGATCTCGCCGATCTGGGCTCCGCGGGCCCAGCACGACCTGAGCCGGCTGCTCACCGAGCACCGACCGGACGTTCTGCACCTGCACAACCCGTACCCCCTGCTCTCGCCCTGGGTGGTGCGGACCGCGCACCGGCACGGCGTGCCGGTGGTGCAGACGGTGCACAACTACCGGCAGGTCTGCTCGTCGGGGATCTACTTCCGCGACGGGGTGATCTGTCAGGACTGCAAGGGCCGGGTGTTGGGGGTGCCGGCGATCAAGCACCGCTGCTACCGCGATTCGGCGGCGCAGAGCGCGCTGATGGCGACCACCCTGGCCGTGCACCGGGGCACCTGGCGCTCGGTGGATCGGTACATCGCGCTCACCTCGGCGATCGCCGACCACCTCCGTGACTACGGCATTCCGGACGAACGCATCGTGGTGAAGCCGAACTCCGTACCCGACCCGGGTCGACCGGCGCCGCTCGGTGACGGGTTCCTCTACATGGCCCGGCTCTCCCCGGAGAAGGGCGTCGACCTGCTGCTGGACGCCTGGCGTCGGCACCCGGTCGGTGCGCTCGGCACGTTGCGGGTGGCCGGCGACGGTGAGCTGCGCCACCTCGTGGAGGCAGCCGCCGCCGAGCGGCCCGACGTGGTCTACCTCGGTCAGCTCGACCGGGCCGGCGTGCGGGCAGCAGTCGAGGCGAGCGCGGTGGTGATCGTCGCCGCGATGTGGCACGACGTGTTGCCCACCGTGATCATCGAGGCGTTGTCGAGCGGCCGGCCGGTGCTGGGTACGGCGTTGGGCGGCATTCCGTACCTGCTCGGGGCCGACGCCCCGCACGAGCCCGCCGGCACCGGCCCGGCCGCCGTCGCCTCGGCCGTCGCCGGGGGCGGCGGCCGGGCCGGTGCGGGTT
>NZ_QGSZ01000304.1 GCF_003857055.1 Micromonospora inaquosa
TACGCTGTGGCACGCGGCCACCGCCAGATCTAACGTTATGTCCACAACAGACAGACGATCATGCGGTGGCCGCACCTCGTCCACCAGCCCCAACAGCTACATCTCAAACGGCGGCTGTCGTACTAGCCGCCGGCCAATCAGCCCTGCTCGGCAGGCTCTTCGATTGACGGGCTCAGAGCGCCGGGTTGGAAGACCGTTCCAGGTGATCCACTTCGGAAATCCTCGGCGGGCGCCGGGTCGGGATCCGCATCGACGTAGCGACCCTGAGCTTCCTCGACCTCGACGCCCGTGAGCTGCTACGAACCCGACGCTCCGGGATCGATGGCTGCCGTGTGCTGCTGGATGAACTGGACGCGCGAGGCGACGTCGCTGCGGGGCAGGGTGCTGAGCTCGTAGCCGTGTTGGGTGTAGGCGGCGACCATCGCGTCATGGGTACGCACGGCCTCGGCGAAGTCCTGGTGTCGTTCGCTGTCGGTGGTGTAGATCCGCGGCCAGGGCGGGGCGATGAACACACGCTGGTGGTAACGGAACAGCTGCGCTGCGGCCGTCACATGCGCTGGAGCGGGTTGGCCGAGAAGGAGGTAGTAGCCGATGAGGTCCGGGATCGCCCGGTCGAAGAAGACGGGTCCGGGATGCCGGCTGGCTTGGCGGTAGGAGCGGATCTCCCAGCTGAGCATGACCTCGGCGAACAGTCGTGAGTCCCCGGTGTGCAGCGCCTGACCGCCGATCGATAGCTGGTCCTGGATGATCTGTCGCCCCGCTTCGTCGATGCAGGCGTGACCGGCACGCCGCAAGCTGTCGATCAGCGTGGTCTTGCCGGCTCCGGGTCCCCCGGTAATGACGATGTACTGGCTGCTCACGTCGTCCTCTCTGATAGGCCTCTACTCCTCATGACCCCACCCTCTGTCCGCCGAGGATGATCACCGAGGACGCGTGGGTACAGGTGATCTCCGCAGCCCGCCAGGAGTGGATTCTTCCGTTCACGGGGCTGACCCCCGCTAACGCGGGACCACCGCCTCGCAGCGTCTGGCAAGAACTACCGGTACTCGACGAACCTGCAAGTGGCCATCGACGCCAGCACCCGCCTGGTCATCGCCGTCGGCGACCCTCAGCCGGGCAACCGCAACGACACGATCGTCTACCGCACCTCCGGCATCGACCAGAAGTTGGCCGGCCGGCCCGTCATGGCCGACGGCGGCTATCGCGGCAACCCCGAGGTGATCAGCCCGTACCGCAAGAACCGCGACGGCAGCCCACTACCGGCCTGGAAGCAGTAACTGAATGCCCAGCACCGCACCGTCCGCGCACAGGTGGATTCATCAACCCGATCTATGGCGGGACTGGCCGCCTGCGCCGTGCCGATGCATCTCATCGCGGCCGGCGATGGCATCCGCCCGTCGTGGCCCCTGGCGCAGCTCGCCACGCTGGCTCCACACGGAAGGCTCTCAACCGTCCCTGGTGTGCCACATGACTTCTGGTTCACCGACCCAGAGGTGTGGGCCAAGCCCGTCACGGACGCCTGCGCCGATTTCGGGGCCTCCACCTCCGGGAAGGCTGGCATCCCGGCGTGAGAGGTATTGGCGTTCACGGCGGATGGGCCCTCGATCGACGCTCCGTTCACCAACCAACAGTGCACACCGCACACGGCGGCCCACCCACCAGCCGCGTCCCCAACCTCTCTGGGCGGAACACCTAGTCCCTCGAGGTGACGACGCGCTGAATCAGCGTTATGGACTCGACACCTCTGAGATGCGGGATCACGACCGCGTGAACTGGACGGGTAAGGATGTCGAGCACCGCGCCGGAAGGTTGACTCTCCCGTGCGTGCACTCGCAGCTCCATGTCGCACAGGTCGACCTGGTCGATGGTCACCTCGAAGCCGCTCGACGGGCGCGCGCCCAATGCCACGAACAAAACCAGTTCCTGTCCCCAGCGGACCTCTCCCTCAGTGCGGCGCGCTGGCTGATCCCATTCGGCGGCCCACTCTTCCCTGCTGTCCACACTGAACAGGCCAACAGGACGCGGGCGGCGGCGGCCGGCATAGCGCGTGGTATGCAAGAGGGTGCGGAAGGGCACTGGCTCCGATGGGCTGTCGGGCATCGTGCTGACGATAGCAGTCGTGTGAGGCTAGCCCCGTTGCTCGAACGTTACCGTCAGGGACCAACGTCGATCTTGCCGGCTGCCACACTGCGCCGGTGTGGAAAATCAATATACTCAAGCCCCCGTGGCTGGCGTCGCGGCTGGCGGCAATGCTCGCTATCGTGCTCACGTCGTCGGTGGGCATGGCGGTCGTGTCCGCCACCCCGGCCAGAGCAGGTATCCCGGCCGGAGGCATGGCAGCCGGCGATCTGAACACGCTGTTCAATGCCTACGGCAATGCAGGTAACCACTGGACCGGCGCCGATGGGACCACCTCCGTGGCGCTGCCGGACGGACGTGTCGTCTGGCTATTCTCGGATACGTTCCTCGGCACCGTGAACGCCGACTACACCAGGCCGGCTTACAGCCCCATGGTGAACAACACCATGGTGGTGCAGGACGGCACGCAGCTCGTGAAGACGCTGCATGGCGGGACGCCGACGGAACCCCGGGCCTACATCACGCCGGCCTCTCAGAACGACGAATTCTTCTGGCCTGCGGACGGCATGGTCGAAGGGGGCGTGCTGAAGGTCCTCTTGAGCAGGGTGCGCGTCAGCGGAGGCGGTGCCCTCGACTTCGAAGTCGTTGGTAACGCCATGGCGACCCTTAACCTGCCGTCGCTGACCGTGGCGTCGGTCGTGGACCTTCCGCTCCCGTCGACGATCTCTTGGGGGTCCGCGCTTCTGTCAGAGGGCGGCTACACCTACGTCTACGGCACGTCATCAGCTCCGGGCCGGATGAAATTCGCCCACATTGCCCGGGCCGCGGCTGGGGCAGTCGGCGGCACGTGGGAATTCTGGACCGGCACGGGGTGGTCGCGCGACGCCGCCACCGCGGGCCCGGTTATGAGCGGTGTCGGCACTGCCTACTCAGTGGAGAAGATCGGCACCCAGTACGTCCTGGTGACCCACGAGAACAACCTGCTGTTCGACTCACAGATCGCCGTATATACCGCCTCATCGCCGACCGGGCCATTCACCGGCCCCCGGTATGTCTACACCGCCCCCGAGGTGCAGCCTGACGCCAAGAAGGTGGTCTACGACGTCCGGATGCACCCGGAGTTGGCACGCAGCGGCAAGCTGCTGTTGTCCTACAACGTCAACAGCCTGAACTTTTCCGACCTGCGGGCCGACGCCCGCCTGTACCGGCCACGCTTCATCGAGGTCGACTGGCCGTTGCCGTCGTCGTCAGGCACGCCAACGTCTCCCACTGGTCTGACGGTCACCGGTCAGGACGACACAGCACAGCTGTCGTGGACAGCGGTCGCCGGGGCCACCTCGTACCGGGTATACCAGCGCGACGTCACTGGTGGACAAACGCACTTCGCGCGGCTCCCCGCCTCCGTGGCGGCGACGTCGCAGAGCCTCGGCCTGCTGATTCCGGGACACGTCTACGAGTTCAAGGTGGCGGCGGTCAACTCCTCCGGTGAGGGGTCGCTTGGCGCGGCCGTCGAGATCACCATGCACAGCACCAAACCGGTTGTCGACGTCATTGGTTACGCCACCTCCCCGGAGGCGATCGCCGGAAGTTACATCGTCAGTCTTCGAACTGGCGCCGTGCCGCCGGAGAACTTGGAACACTTCAGCCGCCAACTCCTGGCTCAGCATGGCGGCACGCTGGGCAGGCTCTACCCGTCGACGCTGCACGGGTTCTCCGCGGAGCTGACCGAGGCACAGGCCCGGGACTTGGCCTCGCATCCCGACGTCGTAGACATCGAACAGAACGTGACGGTGTCATTGGACAGTGCCGGGCAGCAGAGCGGCGCGCCCTGGCATCTGGACCGCGTCGATCAGCGCGGCACGGACCTGGACGGCCTCTTCCGGTACCCGAACAGCGGTGCGGGCGTAACGGCATACGTCGTCGACAGCGGTCTTCGGCCGGGCCACGCGCAGTTCTCCGGTCGCGTGGGCGCCGGATTCAATGGCATCGACTTGTCCACCGACACGGCGGACTGCTTCGGGCACGGCACCGAGGTTGCCGGAGCCCTCGGCGGTTCGACCAGTGGGGTCGCCAAGGGGGTGAACATCGTGCCGGTGAAGGTGTTCGGATGCACCGGCAAGGCGCGCAATGACAGCATCATCACCGGCATTGAGTGGGTCTACCGGAACGCGAAGCAGCCGGCTGTGGTCAACCTCAGTTTCGGTGTTCCCGGCAACGACAAGTCCCGCGTGCGGCGATCGGTGGAGCGTGTGCTCGGACGCGGGCTCACCGTCGTTACCTCCGCCGGTAACACCAACAGCAACGCCTGTTTGCAGGCACCCAAGGACGTTCCGGGTGCCATCGTGGTCGGTGGTACGGCTCGGGGGCAAGCGCCTGACTATCCCGACGTCCGATGGACGGAAGACCCCCCGCCGGGAAGCACCACCACGCAGGGGAGCAATTTCGGCAGCTGCGTCGACATCTGGGCGCCGGCCGATGACATCGTTACCGCCGGTCTGAACGAAGACCCGACCACGGACGGGGGAACGTCGCTGTCGGCCGGGATGGTCTCGGGTGCGGCCGCTATCGTATTGGCGGCCCATCCCGGATACGGTCCGGAAGAGGTCGAGCGAGCCCTCATCGATGCCTCGACCAAGGGTGTCGTTGCCGACGCCAAGAGTGCGCGGGACGGACTGCTTTTCATTGAACAACCGCCCGGCAGCGCGCCGACCAGGCTGACCGCCACCGCCAACAATGACGGCACCATCGCCCTGCGCTGGGACGGGGTGGACGAACCCAATGTGCACTACATCGTGTCGTCACGGGACGTAACGGCAGGTGACACGGAGTTCGTGCCGTGGGAGTCCCCGGTGTTCGGCGCGACCAGCACCACCTCGAAGAAGTTGACCGTCGGCCACCGATACGAGTTTGTCGTTGCGGCGGCGAACACCGCCGGGACCGGCCCACAGTCGAACACGGCCAGCGCGACCGCCGTCGTGCCGCCGCCGCCGGCACCGACCGGGCTCACCGCAAGCAGCAAAGGCGACGGCTCGATCGACCTGTCCTGGTCGAGCCTCGGGCCGGACATCTGGTATTGGGTCTATCAACGCGATATCACCGCCGGCGAGAGCGAGGCGACGCGCCTGGAGATCCCTATCACCAGTGGCACGGCGATGAACGCGAAGTATCTGCAGCACGGACATCAGTACGAGTTTCTGGTCAGTGCCACCAACGAGGGGGGTGAGGGGCCGCGATCGGCACCTGCGACAGCGACGTCGTCGTACCCGGTGCCGGCGGCGCCAACCAATCTCACGGCCAGGGCCGGTGACGGCGAAGTCGCGCTGACCTGGCAGGCGAGCACCACGGAAAACGTCTGGTACCACCTGTTCCAGCGTGACGTCACCGAAGGCGAGGCGGAGTTCACCAAACTTCCCCTGCCGATCCCGGAGTGCTGCTCCTTCACCGCCGGTCTACTGACCAACGGTCACACCTACGAATTCAAGGTCACCGCCGATCATCAGGGTCGGGAGTCCGCTGCCTCGAACGTGGTGCAGGCGAAGCCGCAGATGCCGCTACCGGGGCAGGTGACTGGACTGACTGCCTCGGCGCAGTCCGATGGCAGCATCAAGCTGAACTGGACGGCGCCGGGAGAGAACCTCTGGTTCGACGTGTACCAGCGCGACGTGACTGTCGGTCAGAGCTTCAGCAAGCTGCCGTACCCGGTGCAAGAGTGCTGCACCTTCACGGCGGCGATGCTGACGCACGACCACGCGTACGAGTTCAAGATCGTAGCTACCAATGCCGCTGGCGCGGGGCCTGCGTCGGCGGTCGCCGGGGCAACGGCCCGGTACAGCGTGCCAGCGGCCCCGAAGAATCTCCGCGGCGATACTGGCGGCGATGGCACCATCCATCTGGACTGGGATCCGCCTGCGGCTGGCAGCTATCTGTACTGGATCTACCAGCGGGATGTCACTGCTGGGCAGGCGACCTTCACGAAGGGGTCGCTGCCGACGGATCGAACCGAGGCCACCCTCGGATTCATGCAGCACAACCACGTCTACGAATTCAAGGTCTCGGCGTCAAACATCGGCGGGGAGGGGACGGCTTCCGCCGCCGTGCGGGTCACCTCGAAGGGCGGCCTGCCCGCGAACCCGAGCAATCTCAGCGCAACGGCGGGCGACGGGGAAGTGACCCTGCGGTGGACCGCCAGCGGTACCTCAGGTGTCAGCTACAACGTTTATCAACGCGATGTGTCAGCGGGGCAATCGTGGCAAAAGCTGCCGCTTCCCGTCACCGTGACCTCGATGACGGCGGACTACCTGGTGAACGGGCACACCTACGAGTTCAAGGTGACCGCTTCCAACTTCGCGGGCAACAGCGGCGCATCGAATGTCGCCTCGGCGCGGCCGATGCCTCCGTGGCCGACAGCCCCGAGCAGCCTGTCCGCGAGCGCAGGTGACGGAAGGGTCACGTTGTCGTGGACGAAGAGTTCCACGAGCAACGTCAGCTACTGGATTGAGAGCCGACCCTCTGGCGGTACGTGGAACAGGCTTCCGTACGCGCTCTCGACCTGCTGCACGTACACGGTTAACCTGTTAAGGAACGGCACCACCTATGAATTCCGGGTCAGGGCCACCAACATGACGGGTGATTCTGGTGCCTCCAATACGGCGTCGGCCCGTCCGATGCCACCCTTTCCATCGAACGCCAGCGGCCTCACGGCCACTGCGGGTGACGGAAAGGTGACGTTGAAGTGGTCCGCGAGCCCGACAAGCGGGGTGCAGTACTACATCGAGAATCGCTCGGGCGGTGGCAGTTGGCAACGGCTGCCCTACGCCGTCGGCTGCTGCTCCTTCACCGTGAACATGCTCGTGAACGGCACGACGTACGAGTTCCGCGTCCGTGCAACAAACATGTCGGGTACGGCGTCGGGGAGCAACACCGCGTCCGCGAAGCCAATGCCGCCGTTACCGAAAGCTCCGTCGAACCTGTCGGTGGGCGGCTGGGAGACCGAGGCCTTCTTGGCGTGGACCAAGTCCTCCACACCGTATGTCGGTCACAACATTTACCTGAGAAACGTCACCCGGAACGAATCGTGGCGCGATGCCCAAATGTGGAACGATGGCAATTCCGCCCATTTCTCCTTTCTACGTCGGGGAGATCAGTACGCCTTCCGAGTGACGGCGTGGAACATGAGCGGTGAGAGCAGTCCGTCGAACACTGTGTATATCCGATTGGGTTATATCTCGAGCAATCTGAGGTGCGTCGATGTGGAATGGCGAAACTTCGGCGCCACAGCCCTCGAGATCAACGCGTGGGGCATTGTGCCGCTGAGTAACACCTACGTCGACATCGGCATCTCACGGTACGTCGACGGCGTCTTCGCCAATCGGTGGGGCTTGGCCGACATGAGTAACTCTTCGGGCTACTGGGAAAAATACTGGGATTACGACATGGCTGACCCGCCTGGCTTCGACTTCGACGTCGAGATCATCACCGAGGCACGTGGCCCTGACGGGCAATACTGGGGTACGTCATCAAATAGCTGCGAGGTGTAGTAACACCGGCCAACCAGTCAACGACCGGAACTGACGCCCCGTCTCGGCCTCCTGGCAGCGCGACGCCAGGAGGCCGAGACGGGGCATTTCCAGATCATGGACGGCCTAACGCAACCCTCAGTTCTGCTTGTGCCGCGGCGAAGCGAACCGCAAGGCCGCCCAGGGAACGGTTGACGTCATTTCCCGCCCGGCGCACCTGACCGCGGATCGCCGCCAAGCTCCGGTGCCCGGCGTACCGCCTCAGCCCGTGCCGACGGCGAAAATGTGCTGCTGTCCCAGGGTGTTGCTGGGCAGAGTCACCGACTGCACCGTCTTGCCGGTGGGGACGGGGTACGTGCTGGCAAAGACGTACGTCGCGATCGACTGCCGGCCGTACCGTGCGCTGTTGCGATACGGGGTCTGCGCCACGACCGTATTCCCGTGCGCCATCGAGCGGGAGCCCCCCACGAGGGTCCAGTCGCTGAAACCCAGGGTGACCAGTTCGCTGCTGCCGTCGGTGTAGGAGATCGTGGCCAGTCCAGCTGCGCCATCGGCCCAGCCGGTCGAGGCTCCGAGCAGTCCAATCTTGGTGGCACCGGTCCGGGACGGAACGGAGATTCGCTGGCCGTTCGCGCGGATGTTGTCGCGGTCGCCCGCTGCGAGGTTCGGCCACGTGTAAGTAACACCGCCATGGGTCACGGCGGTGCCGGCCCGCAGACCTGCGGCAGCGAGTGCCTGGCGCGAGTAGCTGTAGCTCGCGCCGTCCACGTCGGCACTGCCGGCGTACGAGTCGTCGCTGATTCCGGCGTTGTCGCGGTGCCCACCAAAGCCGACGGCAAAGACATGCAGCCGGCCCGCAGATACCGTCGCCGGCAGCGTCACCCCAATGACGGCCTTGGCCGGGTTGAGCGGCACCGCCGTCGAGAAGAGGTACGTCGGGATGTGCTCCTTGCCGCCGGCGAGCCCTTGGTTGCGGTACGGCATCGCCGCCACGATCGTGTTGTCCGGCCGGACAACACGCTGGCCACCGGCGAGCGTCCAGTCGCCAAAGCCGACGGTGGCGGACTGCGTCGTCCCGTCCGCGTAATGGACCGTCGCGGTGCCGGAGGCGCCGTCCATGTCACCCTCGGCGCTCCCCAGCAGACCGACCGTCGTGGCCCCGGGTGGGCTGTACACCGTCAGGCGCTGGCCAGCGGCGATGACGTTGTCTGGCTGTCCGGACCGGACGTTGGGCCACGTGTACGTGATCCCACCGGTGGTCAGTCGGCTTCCGGGAACAACACCGGCGGCGGCCAACGCCTCGACTGAGTAACTTGAGGTCCACTGGTCGTAATTGCTCTGACCGTATGCGGAGTCCGCGCTACTGCCGGCGTTGTCGGCCTGGGCGACAGCGTTCGCCCCGTACGACGGCGGGGCGGCAGTGGCAGCCGACGCCCACGAGGTGTTCGGCGTCGTACCTAGAACGACGTTGACGGTTCCACCAGAAGCCAGTGCACCTGGCGGCAGGAACGCCCGGTCCCAAGAAGCACCGTTATACGTCATCGACTGCACGTACGGCGCCGTTGCCTGCGCGGCGGGCGCGTTGATCGTGAGCGTGGCCCCACTGGGCAGCGTCACCACGGTCTGAGGAAAGAGAGGGCTGCCGAGCACCAAATCCGCCGTACCGGGTACCGCCGGATACATGCCAAGCGCCGACCAGACGTACCACGCCGAAGTCGCTCCCAGGTCATCGTTGCCCGGGAGCCCGTCCGTCGTGTTGCGGAAGAGTCCGGTCTGCACGCGGCGCACGGTTTCCTGCGTGCGGTACGGCTTACCCGTGTAGGCGTACATCCACGGGGCGCCGAAACTCGGCTCATTGCAGAGGCAGGCACCGGGCCCGAGGATCTGATTGAGAGTGGCCAGGTGCGTGTCCAGATACTGGTTCAGCGCCGCATTGCCACCTTTGGCGGCGGCGAGACCACGCGCGTTGAACGGAACCATGAGGGTGTACCGCCAGGAGTTGCCCTCGGCCCAGGCGTCATAGTTGATGTCGGTTGGGTCGAATGGGGCGAGCCACTGGCCGGACTGCAGGCGCGGCTGGATGAACCCGCTGGCAGGGTTGAGGAGGTACTGCCAACCCTGCGCCCGCTCTGCGAACCGAGCGCCGGTCGCCGCGTCACCGAGTTGTTCGGCGAACGCGGCGAGAGCGAAGTCGGCGGTGTGGTACTCCAACGAGGTCGACGTGGTGCCATTGTGATTGCAGCAGTCGAATCCGCCGTCGTGCGGTAGGTATCCGAGATTGTCTAGGTAGACGGTGCCGGGTCGAACTGGGCCGGGCCGACCGGCCTGGGTGGTCATCGCGGCGAGCGCCTTGCCGGTGTCGAAGTCACGCGCGCCGAAGGCGTACATCGAAGCGATGGTGGGGATAGCTGGATCACCCACCATCATGTACGACTCTCCGTTGGCCACGGACCATTTCGGCAGGCGACCGCTCTGGTCGTAGTCGTTCAGCAGCGACCGGACCAGATCCGAGGCACGATCGGGCGCGAGCAACGCCATCAGTTGAACCTGCGTTCGGTAGACGTCCCAGCCTGAGAAGTTGGCGTACTGCTCGTCCTGGCCGGTCGAGAGGGTACGAACTTGGCCGTCGAAGCCGCGGTATTGCCGGTTGGCGTCGCTGAAGACGTTCGGATGTAACAGCGCGTGATACAGAGCCGTGTAGAAGGTCTTCTGTTGGTCAACGGTGCCGCCGCCGATCCTGACGCGGCCAAGAAGGTCGTTCCAGGCTGTACGAGCGGCCGTGCGCACGGTCGAGATGTCCCAGCTGGCGAGGGTGTCGCGATTGAGCTGGGCGTTCGCGACGCTTACGAAGGAGATACCCACCTTGGCCTGCACGACCGAGCCAGACGGGAAGGTCAGCGCGATACCACCGTCACCCGTCACGAACGGCCGAGGGCTCCACTTCTGACTGGCCGAGAACGCCCGGTCAAACTTGACGGCGAAGTGCAGGGTGTACGAATTCTCCTTGGTGCAGAATCGCCCGTCAGTCACCGAGCCAGTGATCTCCGTTGTGCTCACCGGTGTCACCGTGGCCGTCGAGGCCGCCGCGCCGGCGCTGGCCTTCACCAGCAACGTCGCGCTGGGGCCCGACGGAAAGGTGAACCGACCGAGCGCCGATCGGGTCGCGGTGCTCAGCTCCGACCGGACGTTGTTGGCGAGAGTCACCGCGTAGTGACCGACCGACGCCGACTCGGTGGTGTGGGAAAAGCCGACCGTGGCATTGTCCTTGTCCGCTGGCACCGTGCCGGTGATGGGCAGAATGGGAACGTTGCCGTAGGCGAAGCAGCCGGCGCCGCTCATCCTGTTCAAACCGAAACCGCTGATCGAGGTGGCGTCATGGTCGTAGCCACCACCCGGCACCCGGGGGGCGGTGTCCGGAGCCCACTGGAGCATGCCGAACGGCATGCTCGGGCCGGGCGAGGTGTTGCCCGCATCGTTGCCCGGCAGATCCGGTGCCGCGAGAGTGCCGACCATCGGATTGACAAGAGCCGACGGGTCCGTCACCAGTGAAGCAGTTGCCCGGGCGGAGACCGGGCTGGTCACCACCGACCCCAGGGTAGCCACCAGCAACGTCACCAATGCCGCCGCGCCCACGTGCCGTCCGCCCACTCGTTCCACCACTTTCGACTGTCTGTGTCGGGGCCGTGCGACAACCTCGGCCGAGTCGGTGCGACGCTACCGGCGTGACCGCTGCGGCGCTGTCCCGTCCCATCCGACGGAGGAGCGCCGCCACCATCGAACGGCCGGCGGGGAGCAGCAGCGGAGGCGGCGGCGAGCTGGTGCGGCTCTCGGATACCGCCGCGTGGTGCCACTGGGTCGGTCAGTGGCGACCGACCGGGGTCGATCCTTGCCGGGTAGCGTCTCACTGTGTATCAGGCGATCTTGCTGGACGTGTACGGCACGCTCGTACATGATGATGAAGGCTCAGTCAATGACGTCTGCGTACAGGTGGCAGATTTGATAGCAATCGATCCGTCTGCTATCGCGACGGAGTGGTCCCGACGCCTGGAGGCCAGCGCCGAGATGGCGTATGGGGCCGGTTTTCGTACGCTCGCGGACCTGACGCTCGGCAGCCTCGCCGAGGCTGTGGCGAACTTCGGGGCATCCGTGGAGCTTGAGCCGATCTTCCGGAAGCACCTGCACTCCTGGCGCCATCCACCGTTGTACGACGACAGCCGGCCGTTCCTCGATGCTGTGAAGGTGCCGGTGTGCCTGGTCTCCGACGTCGACCAGGACGACCTGACGGCGGTGCTGCGATGGCACGGCGTCGCCGTCGCCGCCGCAGTGACCAGCGAGGAAGCCCGCGCATACAAGCCCCGCCCTGAACCGTTCCAGCTCGCGCTGGCTCGCCTCGGCCTGGGCCCCGGCGACGTGATCCACATCGGTAACTCCGCATCGTCCGATGTTGCCGGAGCCGCCGCTCTGGGTATCGACACGGCGTTCCTCGACCGTGCTGGAGGCGGCCTGCCCCCGGGGGTCACGGCAACCTACACCGCGGCGACGCTGACGGCGCTGCTGCCCCAGGTGTTGCCATGTTGAAAATCCTGGTCAGCGGCTGCCTGGGCGGCGCACCGATCCGGTTCAACGAGACCGGCGTGCCGGTCGCCTCTCCGATCTGGCAGCGGTGGGCTTCTGAAGGGCGCCTCGTGTCGCTGTGCCCAGAACTGGCCGTCGGATTCCCGGTGCCGCGCCCGCCAGCCGAGATCGTCGGCGGCAGCGCGGCCGACGTCCTCGACGGCCGCGCCCACGTACACGAAGCATCGGGCCGTGACGTCACCGAACTGTTCCAGGCGGCGGCGCAGCGGGCGGTCGACAAGGCACTGCAGGCCGACGTCGGGCTGGCCATCCTGGTCGAGGGCAGCCCTACCTGCGGTAGCACCTACGTTCACGACGGAACCTTCAGCGGCGTCACCGTCGCTGGGCGTGGCGTCGCGGCCGAGGCGTTGCGCCGCCGGGGCATCCCTGTGTTTCCTCACTACGACCTGGACCGGGCAGCGGCTGCTCTGGCGGATCAGGAACGGCAGCACGGCAACGGCTGACGCCCGCTTGTCGCAGCCTGCGGTATCACCTAACGCACTCACATCGGCTTCTTTCAGCAGTGTGGCAGCCGGGCCGCACCGGCGGCTTACGGGGTGTCGGACCAGCGCAGTGCCGACAGCGTCCGCATCGGGTACGACCACGTGAAGGTGCCGGTGTTGGCGCCGGCTGCTCACGTCACTGACGGGTTGAGCGGGGAGGCCCGCGTGGTCACCGGCGGGAACGGACGACGCCGCCGCGGGAGCTGCCAAGGGCTGCGCTCTGCTCGATCAACGGACCTGGGACGTACACCGCTTCGACATCGTGGTGGCCGGCAACCTGGCTAAGTTCGGACGGCACGCCGAGCTGCGCGCGTTCCTGGCTGGCACCGGACGACGGGTTCTCGTCGAGGCCAGCCCGGTGGACGGATCTGGGGTATCCGAACGAAACCGCGCCTTTCCGGATCGCCGCCCCAACGCCGCCTCGGCTCGACCGCCCTTATGAAACAGGCCCTAACCGACGGCGGATCGGAGGTCGTCGGCCCGGTCGGTGCGCTCCCAGGTCAGGTCCGGCAGGTCGCGGCCGAAGTGGCCGTAGGCGGCGGTCTGCCGGTAGATCGGCCGGAGCAGGTCCAGGTCGCGGATGATCGCCGCCGGCCGGAGGTCGAAGACCTGACCGATCGCCTTCTCAATCCGTTCCACGGCCACCTTCTCGGTGCCGAACGTCTCCACGAACAGGCTCACCGGATGGGCCTTGCCGATCGCGTACGCGACCTGCACCTCGCAGCGCTCGGCGAGACCGGCGGCGACCACGTTCTTCGCCACCCACCGCATCGCGTACGCGGCTGACCGGTCGACCTTCGACGGGTCCTTGCCCGAGAAGGCTCCGCCGCCGTGCCGGGCGTAACCGCCGTACGTGTCGACGATGATCTTGCGGCCGGTCAGTCCGGCGTCACCCATCGGCCCGCCGATCTCGAACCGGCCGGTCGGGTTCACCAGCAGCCGGTACCCGTCGGTGGCCAGTCCGAGCGCGGCCAATTCCGGCTCCACCACCTGGGCCCGGACGTCCGGCGTGAGCAGCGAATCCAGCGAGATGTCCGCAGCGTGCTGGCTGGAGACGACAACCGTGTCGAGCCGGACCGGGCGCAGCCCCTCGTACTCGATGGTGACCTGGGTCTTGCCATCGGGCCGCAGGTACGGGACGGTGCCGTCCTTGCGGACCGCCGACAGCCGGCGGGCCAGCCGATGCGCCAGCGCGATCGGCAACGGCATCAGCTCCGGCGTCTCCGAGCAGGCGAAGCCGAACATCATGCCCTGGTCACCGGCGCCCTGCGCGTCCAGCGCGCTCTCCGCCGCACCGCTGCGCTGCTCGATCGCGCTGTCGACGCCCTGGGCGATGTCCGGCGACTGGGAGCCGATCGACACGCTGACGCCGCACGACGCACCGTCGAAGCCCTTTATCGACAGGTCGTACCCGATGCCGAGGATGGTCTCCCGGACGATGGCCGGGATGTCGGCGTACGCCGTGGTGGTCACCTCGCCCGCGACGTGCACCTGCCCGGTGGTGATCAGGGTCTCCACCGCGACCCGGCTGCGTGGGTCCTGGGCCAGCAGCGCGTCGAGGATGGCGTCGCTGATCTGGTCGGCAATCTTGTCCGGGTGGCCTTCGGTGACCGACTCGGAAGTGAACAAGCGTCGCACGATGTTGCCCTTTCGTCACGGGGGAAGGTACGGCTATCGCCAGCTCGCCGGGCTGCGGTAGTCCCCGACCGGTCCGAAACGGCGCCACCGGCTGCGGGTCCGGCGCTGCCGCCGGTCGGGATGGTGCGGGTCGTCCCCGCCGGCCTGACTGGTCACCGCACGGGCCATCAGCACCAGGGTCAGGGCCGCGAGTTCGTCCGGCGCGAGGTCACCGTCGACGATCCGGTACAGGGTGTCCATGGACGTCTCCTCGAACGTGTCGGCAGCTACTGGGGCGGGTTGCCGTGCTTGCGGGCCGGCAGCTCGGCATGCTTCGAATGCAGCATCCGCAGCCCTCGGATCAGCACCGTCCGGGTCTGCGCCGGGTCGATCACGTCGTCGATCAGGCCCCGCTCGGCCGCGTAGTACGGGTGCATAAGTTCCTCTTTGTACTGCTGCACCAGCTCGGTGTAGGTCGCGTCCGGGTCGTCGGCGGCGGCGATCTGCCGCCGGAAGATGACCTTCGCCGCGCCCTCGGCGCCCATCACCGCGATCTCGTTCGACGGCCAGGCGTACGACAGGTCCGCCCCGACGCTGCACGAGTCCATCACGATGTACGCGCCGCCGTACGCCTTGCGCAGTACCAGCGAGATTCGCGGAACGGTCGCGTTGCAGTACGCGTACAGCAGCTTCGCGCCGTGCCGGATGATCCCGCCGTGCTCCTGGTCCACCCCGGGCAGGAAGCCCGGCACGTCCAGCAGCGTGACCAGCGGGATGTTGAACGCGTCGCAGAACTGCACGAACCGGGCCGCCTTCTCGCTGGCCCGGATGTCGAGCACGCCGGCCAGCACCTGCGGCTGATTCGCCACGAACCCGACCACCTGCCCGTCCAGCCGGCTCAACGCCACCACCACGTTGGTCGCCCAGCTCTCGTGCACCTCCAGGTAGTGCCCGTGGTCGCTGAGTTCCTCGATCACGTGGCGCACGTCGTACGGGCGGGCGCCGTCGGCCGGTACCAGGTCCACCAGCCGTTCGCAGAGCCGGTCCGCCGGGTCGTCGGTCGCCTCGGCCGGCGGCGTATCCCGGTTGTTCAGCGGCAGCATGGACAGCAGGAACCGCACGTCCTCCAGGCAGGTCCGCTCGTCGTCGTGCACGAAATGCGCCACTCCGGACACCTCGCCGTGCACGTCCGCGCCGCCGAGCGCGTTCTGCGACACCTGCTCGCCGGTCACCGCGGCCACCACGTCCGGGCCGGTGATGAACATCTGTGCGGTCTCGCGCACCATGAACACGAAGTCGGTCAGTGCGGGCGAGTACGCGGCGCCCCCGGCGCACGGGCCGAGCATCACGCTGATCTGCGGGATGACTCCGGAGGCCTGGGTGTTGCGCCGGAAGATGCCGCCGTAACCGGCGAGCGCGACCACACCTTCCTGGATCCGGGCGCCGGCACCGTCGTTGAGCGACACCAGTGGGGCGCCGGCCGCGATCGCCATGTCCATGATCTTGTGGATCTTCTGCGCGTGCGCCTCGCCCAACGCCCCGCCGAAGATGCGGAAGTCGTGCGCGTAGACGAACACGGTCCGGCCGTACACGGTGCCCCACCCGGTGATCACTCCGTCGGTGTACGGCCGCCGGTCCTCCAGCCCGAACCCGCTGGCTCGGTGCCTGCGCAGCGGCTCCACCTCGCTGAACGAATCCTTGTCCAGCAGCAGCTCGATCCGCTCCCGGGCGGTCAGCTTGCCCTTGTCGTGCTGGCGCCGGGTCGCCGCCGGGTCCGGTCCGGTGTGTACGAGCTGCTTGACCTTCTTTAGGTCGGCGAGACGATCCTCTACGTCGGCAGGTCGGTCCACCTCATATTCCCTTCGCAGCGATCAGTTCCTCGGCGAATCCGATGACCCGCAGGTGATGGGAACGGGCCGTCCAGCCGAGGCTGATGTTGTGGCCCGCGTACAACTGCCGCTCGGTGCGGACGTGGGGTGCCGCCGCCAGGCGGGACCGCAGGTCGGTGAGCGTGTCCGGGTCGTGCTGCCACCACGGCTCGTACTCGGCGAACGTGAAGCGGACCGGCACCCGGACCGCTGGCGCCAGCTCCAGGAACGTGCCCGGCCAGCGCCGCGCCTCCTGCGCCTCCCGGGCCGGCAGCGGTGCCACGACGTCCCGGCTGGACCGGAACGTGTCCGGCGGATACAGCCGCAGCGGGCCCCAGCCCGCCACCCGGGGCCGGCCCGCGCCGGCACCGGGCAGGTCGGTGGCGGCCACCACGTACCGGTGACCGCAGCCGGAGATGTCCAGCCCGAGCAGGTCGGGCACCGACCCGCCCGCGGCCAGCGCCAACGCCACCTTCCCGCCGAACGAGTGAGCCGCCACCACCACACCCGCGCCGGTCGGATACCGCGTGGCGAAGTCCCGCACCGCCGCCGCCACCGCTGCCGCCTGATCGGCCAGGTACTGCCCGTCGGGCAGTCGAACGGCCGACAGCCGGTACCCGGGCCGGTCCACCGCGAGCACGGTCATTCCCAGCTCCGCGCCGAGACGCAGCAGGGACGCACCCGGGTTGGCCGACCCGTGGAAGTATCCGGCGCTCATACCCGCTCCGTGCAGGGCCAGGATCGTCCCGCGCGGCGCCCCGGCCGGGGTACCGACCAGCGCGGACAGGCTGATGCCGTACGCGTCGAGGATGATCGGCCGGACCTCGACACCGGTGGCGACGGCGCTGGTCATCTCACGACCCGATGTCCGCCGGGTGGCCGAACCAGCGGCGCAGCACCAGGTCCAGCTCCTTCGGATCGTTCCCGGCCCAGGCCACGTATCCGTCCGGGCGGATCAACAGTGCGGAGTCACCCAGCGACGAGGTGCCACTCTCGGTCGCGGTCACCGTGGTCACCCGGTCCGGCCAGCCGGCGGCGACCGCCCGGACACCGGAGTCGTCGGTCAGGTCCAGCAACACGCCCCGGCCGGGGTGCAGCAGCTCCGAGGTGCTCGTCACGCCGCCGTCGGTGGCCAGCTTCCGGGGTGGGATCCGGCGGCCGAGCAGCGGGTGGTCGCCCTCGCCGACGTCGTACCGGATGTCCAGGCCGCTGACGATGCCGGCCAGGTGGCGCTTGTTGTCGTCGTTGACGATCAGCTCGGCGAACAGCTCCCGCAGCGGGTCCGCCTCCTCGCCGCCGAGGAAAATCATGCCCTGGGCCCGGGTGTTCATCAGCAGCCGCGCGCCGGCCGGGTGCCGCTCACCGTGGTACGTGTCCAGCAGGTCCTCCGGTGCCCAGCCGCGTACCGTCGCGGCCAGCTTCCAGCCCAGGTTCACCGCGTCCAGCACCCCGGTACTCAGGCCCTGCCCGCCGGCGGGCAGGTGGATGTGCGCGGCGTCGCCGGCGAGCAGCACCCGGCCGCGCCGGTACTCGGCGGCCTGCCGGGTGGCGTCGGTGAACGAGCTGACCCAGTCGGCACCGCCGTGGTGGATCGACTCGCCGGTGATCCGCTGCCAGGCGTCGGCGACCTCGGCGAACGTGGTCTCCTCGGCGCGGTCCGCCGCCGGAGTGCCGTGCTCGCACACGATGATCCGGTCCACGCCCGGTCCCAGCGGCGCGGCCATCACCATGCCGTTGGCCAGCTTCTCGCCGAGGAACCGGGGCTTGAGGCCGCAGTCGGTCACGTCCGCCAGGTACATGCCGCGGGTCGCCGGGGTGCCGGGGAACTCGAACCCGGCGAGCTTGCGGACCAGGCTCTGGCCACCGTCGCAGCCGACCAGGTACGCCGCCCGCAGCTCCCGCTCACCCGCCGGGGTGCGGAACGTGGCCCGGACGCTGTCCCCCTCGTCGGCCAGGTCCAGCAGCTCCCAGCCGCGGCGCAGCTCGGCGCCCAGACCGGTGGCCCAACCTTCCAGCACGGCCTCGGTCTGCGACTGCGGGATGCCCCGGGCGCCGAAGTGCCCGTCCTCCAGCACGCTGTAGTCGAACTGGATGCCGCCGAAGTGCCCCAGCGGGCTGGTGTCCAACGGCCCGAACAGGGGCAAGATGCCCCGCTGGTCGAACGTCTCCATGGTACGGGCGGTGAAGCCCAGACCACGGGACTGGCCGGTCGGTTGCGCCAGCTTCTCCACCACGGTGACCTGGACGCCGCCGAGCCGCAGTTCGCCGGCGAGCATCAGGCCGGTGGGTCCGGCGCCGACGATGATGACCTCGGTGCTCATGGGAGTCTTACCCTCCTCCGGGTTGTTGTTGTCCCGCCACGGCGGCGGGCGGGCCGAACCAGCGGTCCAGGGCGGTGCACAGGTGGTGCGGCACCGAACCCGCCCAGGCGATGTGCCCGTCTGGGCGGACCAGCACGGCGGCGATATCGGTGGACAGCGGCGGCAGCGGCAACGCGCGGACCCGGTCCGCCCACGGCCGGGCCAACCGGACGAGGTCGCTGCCGGGCGCCGCCAGCAGCAGGCCCCGGCCGTCGTGCTGGTCCAGATCCGGCACCCGGGTACCGACCGCGGGGTGGTCCTCCGGCCCGGCCGGGTAGCGCACCTCCAGACCGGTGACCATGCCGGCGAGCGGCGCCCGGTTCGACTCGACCGCCATCAGCTCGGCGAGCAGGGCCCGGACCGGTTCGACCGTGGCGTCACCGAGCAGCAACGCCGCCTGGGTACGGATGTTCGCCAGCACCCGCCGGCCGACCGCGTGCCGTTCCTCGTGGTAGGTGTCCAGCAGGCCCTGCGGCGGTACCGGGCGCACCTGTGCCGCCAGCTTCCAGCCCAGGTTGACCGCGTCCTGCAGGCCCAGGTTGAGCGCCTGCCCGCCGATCGGCAGCTGCACGTGGGCGGCGTCGCCGGCGAACAGCACCCGGCCGTGCCGGTACCGGGCGAGCTGCCGGTTGGTGTCGTCGAACGCGTTCACCCACAGCGGTTCGCCGGTGCTGATGTCCTCCCCGGTGACCCGCTTCCACACGTCGGTCACCTCGGCGAAATCGGGTTCCGCCGCGGTCGGTGCCCGACCGGCACGGACGGCCGGGACGCCCTGACCGTACTCGTGCACCATCACCCGGGTGATCCCCTGCGGGCTGCGCACGGCCACCGCCATGCCCCGCTCCAGCCGCTGGAACCGGCGGTTCGGCACGTCGATGCCGGCCACATCGGCGCGCAGCAGTTCCCGGGTCGCGGACCAACCCGGGAACGGCACCCCGAGCAGGTCCCGTACCGTGCTGTTCTGGCCGTCGCAGGCGACCAGGTACGCCGCCCGCAGGGTCCGCACCCCGGCCGGTGTGGCCGCCTCGACGGTGACCTGTCCGCCGTCGTCGGACACCCGCCGCACCGCCCAGCCCCGGCGCACGTCCGCGCCCAGGCCAACGGCCCACCGGCCGAGCAGTTCCTCGGTCCGGGTCTGCGGCACCTTCCACTGCCCGGGGAACCGGGTGGGCAGGGTGAGGTCCATCGGGATGCCGCCGAAGTGGCCGCGCGGCTCCTGCGGCAGCGGGCCGAACACGGCACCCAAGCCCCGGCTCGCCAGGATCTCCATGGTGCGGGCGTGCAGTGTGGAGGCTCGGGACTCGGTGGTCGGCTGATCCCGCGCGTCGAGGACCACCACCTCGGCGCCGCCGATGCGCAGTTCCCCGGCGAGCATGAGCCCGACGGGGCCGGCACCGACGACGACGATCTGGGTGTCCACCGCAGGCCTCAGCGGTTCCGCTCGGCGTGTGCGCGGGCGTGGTCCAGGGTGGCCCTGCTGTTGGTGCTGAGTGCGTTGCGGACATAGTTGCGGGCCTCCTCGACGCCGGCGTCCGGCCCGAGGATGCGGGGGATGTTGTCCGGGTTGAGCACCACTGTGTGCTGGGACGAGGCGGCCACGCCCTCGTCGTTCTCGGTGAACGTCCAGATCCCGGTGTGCACGTTCATCAACGCCGGCAGGGTGACCTGCTTGTACGCGATCCGCTGGTGCGGGAACGTGACCCGGTACGACCTGGTGCGATGGGTCGATCCGTCCCGGGCCCAGGTGTCCATCTCCAGTGTCTGCAGACCCGGGGTCTCCTCGGTGAGCTGCACGGTGGCCACGTGCGGCAGCCGCTCGGACCACAGGTGCGCGTCGTTGATGAAGTCGTACACGTCCTTGGCCATGCCGTCGATCTGCACGGTGTCGGTGAACTCGAACGTCAGCTCGGCGGTCTGCGCAGCCGTCTCCACGATCCGCTTGAGCGCGTCCAGCTCGGAGCGGGAGTTGCGGTCGACCGCCTCGTCGATCCAGGCCAGGTGCTCCGGGTCGTCGTCGACCGCCCGATAGTCGTGGAACAGCCGTACCGTGGTCTCGGTCTCCGATACCGCCTCGAACCACCAGGCACCGCCCATCGCCGCGACCGGCTGGCTGGGCACCTCCTGGCGGAAGGTGATCCGCAGGGCCTCCGGGTCCAGTTCGCGGCGGGAGGTCCAGTTCTTCGCCTCGCCCTTGGCGGTGGCCCAGATCCGGATCCGCTCGCTGCGCTCGCCGCGTTCCACGTGGTCGACGAAGATGGTGGGCGGGAACACCTGAGGCCAGTTTTCCACCTCGGCGATCAACCGGTACACCTCCTTCGCCGGGGCGGCGACGGTGATGTCGTGCTCGACCTCGCGCGTGTTCGGCTGCGACATGTTCAGGCTCTCCTTTTCGCAGGATCAGAAGTTGCCGAGGCCGCCGCAGACGTTGAGCGCCTGCGAGGTGATGGACGCGGCCGAGTCCGAGGTCAGGTAACCGACCAGCCCGGCGACCTCCTCCGGGGTGGAGTACCGGCCGAGCGGGATCTTCGCCTGGAACCTGGCGAGGATCGCGTCCTCGGTGGTGTCGTACGCGGCGGCGTACCCCTGCCGGACCCGCTGTGCCATCGGCGTCTCCACGTATCCGGGGCAGACCGCGTTGACCGTGATGCCGGTCACGGCCAGTTCGTTGCCGAGCGCCTTGGTGAAACCGACCACGCCGTGCTTCGAGGCCGAGTACGGCGCGCCCAGGACCACGCCCTGTTTGCCGGCGGTGGAGGCGATGTTGATGATCCGTCCGCGCTTCTTGTGGCGCATGCCGCCGGTGTCGAGGACCTCGCGGGTGACCCGGAAGACGCTGTTCAGGTTGGTCTCGATGACGTCGGACCACAGTTCTTCCTCGATGTCCGCGGTCACCCCGCCGCCGCTGCGGCCAGCGTTGTTGACCAGGACGTCGATGGTGCCGAACCGGGCCACGGCGCCGGCAACGAACGCCTTGACGTCGGGCGTCGACCGCACGTCGACCGGCGTGCCGTCCACGTCCAGGCCGTCCGCACGCAACTGCTTGATCGTCGAGGTCACCGACTCCGGGGTGCGGGCGCCGATGAACACCTGATGGTTCTGGCCGGCCAACAACCGCGCCACCGCGAGCCCGATACCGCTGGTCGCGCCGGTGACCAGGGCGACCCGCTGTTCCTGTGCCGTCATGGTGAGTCTCCCTTCCGTCAGGCCGGGGTCAGGCTGGCGTTGATCACGTCGAGCAGGGCCCGGGGCGTGGTCGCGTCGGTCATCGTCGAGTCGTCCAGGCGGACGGCGTACTCACGCTCGATCCGACTGCCCGCCTCCAGCAGGGCGAGCGAGTCGTACCCGAGGTCCTGGAAGCTGGTGTCGAGGACGTCCGCGTTCAGGTCGACACCCTCGTCCGCGCCGGCGACCTCCCGCAGGATCTGCATGAGATCGGTCAAAGTGAGTTGTTCGGCCATCTGCGTGTCTCCTTCTCGCTACTGGTTCACTGCCGGCCGGGTGGCGGCGTTCGGGTCGGAACGGACCACCATGGCCGAGTTGAAGCCGCCATGGCCACGGGCCACGACCAGCGCGGTACGCAGCTCGGCCGGCCGGGGCGCGGCCACGACCAGGTCGAGTTCGTAGTCGGCGACCGGGTCGACGTTGATCGTGGGTGGGATCAGGCCCTCCTCCATCGCCAGGAACGCCGCCGCCAGGTCCAGCGGAGCGGCCCCGGAGTAGAGCCGGCCGGTCATCGTCTTCGGCGCGGTGACCGGCACCCCGAACGGCCCGAAGACCGCGACCAACGCCTGCGCCTCGACCCGGTCCAGGTGCGGCTCGCCGGCCGCGTCGGCGAAGACCACGTCCACCTCGGACGCATCCACCCCGGCATCTGCCAGCGCCAACTCGATCGCCGCCCGCAGCGCCGGCTCCCGACCAGAGTCGGGCCGCGGGTCGAACGTGGCGCCGTGTCCGGCGATCTCGCCGTACACCCGGGCGCCCCGGTCCGCCGCTGCCCGGGCCGACTCCAGGATCAGGAGCGTTCCCCCCTCGCCGGGTACGTGCCCGCACGCGCCCTCGTCGAACGGCCGGTACGCCAGCGACGGCTCCTCGCGGGTGCTGAGCCGCCCGCTGGTGTGCAGGGCCACCCAGCCCCACGGGCAGATGGTGGCGTCGATCGCCCCGGACACGATCATCGCGGTGCCCTTGCGGATCTGCCGTCTGGCCTGCGCCACCGCGTCCAGCCCGCCGGCCTGGTCGGCGACCACCACTCCGCTCGGGCCCTTCATCCCGTTGCGGATCGAGATCTGGCCGCTGTTCACCGCGTAGAACCAGGCGAACGACTGGTACGCGCTGACGTACTCGCTGCCCTTGCCCCACAGGTTCGCCAGCTCGCCCTGGCCGAACTCGAAGCCGCCGGAGAAGCTGGCGGTGATCACGCCCATATCGAACGCGGGCAGGTCCTGCGGCCGGATGCCCGCGTCCTCCAACGCCCAGTCGGCGGCGACCAGGGCGAGTTGGGTCATTCGATCGGTCTGCGGCAACAGCCGGCTGGGCAGGTGGGCCTCGGCGACGAACCCGGACACCTCGCCGGCCAGCCGAGCCGGGTACTGGTCCGGGTCGAACCGGGTGATCCGGCCGATCCCGCTCCTGCCGGCGCGGGTCGCGGCCCAGTAGGCGCGGGTACCGAGGCCGTTCGGGGCGACGACGCCCAGGCCGGTCACCACCACGGCGGCGCTCATGCGATGCGCCGGTCGGGACGGGCGAGCACCATGGCGCTCTGGAAGCCCCCGAAGCCACTTCCGACGGTCAGCACCGCGTCGGTGGCCTGGTCGCGGGCATGCAGCGGCACATAGTCCAGGTCGCATTCCGGGTCCGGTGTACGCAGGTTGGCGGTGGGTGGGACCACGTCGTGCTTCATCGCCAGGATCGATGCGGCGATCTCGATCGAACCGATCGCGCCGAGCGAGTGCCCGACCATCGACTTGATCGAGCTGACCGGGGTCCGGTAGGCGTGGTCGCCGAGGCTGTGCTTGAACGCGGCGGTCTCGTGCCGGTCGTTCTGCTTGGTGCCGGAACCGTGCGCGTTGATGTAGTCGATCTCGTCGACGTTCATCCGGGCCTCGTGCAGCGCCACCCGGATCGCCTCGGCCATCTCCAGGCCGTCCGGCCGCAGCCCGGTCATGTGGTAGGCGTTGCTACGGGTGGCGTACCCGGCGATCTCGGCGTAGATGTGCGCGCCCCGGCGTACCGCCCGGTCGTGTTCCTCGAGCACGAACACCGCCGCGCCCTCACCCAGCACGAACCCGTTGCGGGTGCCGTCGAACGGCCGGGACGCCGACTGCGGGTCGTCGTGCCGGGGTGTGGTCGCCTTGATCGCGTCGAAGCAGGCCATGGTGATCGGCGAGATCGGCGCGTCGGATGAGCCGGCGACCATCACGTCGGCCGAACCCTCCCGGATCAGCTCGGCGGCGTAGCCGACCGAGTCGATGCCGGAGGTGCAGCCGGTGGAGACCACGCCGGTCGGGCCCTGGGCGCCGACCGTCAGGGCCACCTCAGCCGCGAACGAACTCGGGACCAGGTGGTTGTAGAGGTGTGGCACGGCGTACGCGTGGTCGACCAGGTGCAGCCGACCGCCGTCGCTGACCACCCGGTACTCCTCGTCCAGGCCCATGGTGGCTCCGACGGCGCTGCCGATGGTGACCCCGACCCGGCAGAGGTTGAACTCCTCGATGTCGATTCCGCTGTCCGCCACCGCGCCCCGGGCGGCGACCACGGCGAACTGCGCGGCCCGGTCCATCCGCCGGGCCTCCTGGGGACTCAGGCCGTGTTCCTCGGGCACGAAGTCGATCTCCGCGGCGACACGGGACCGGAACGGGGTCGGGTCGAACAACGTGATCCCGCGGGTCGCGGTACGTCCGTCGGCGAGCAGTTCCCAGAACGCCTTGGTACCCATGCCGCCCGGAGCCAGCACCTCGACCCCGGTGATGACCACTCTGCGCCCGGTCATGCGGACGCTTCCCAGTTGTAGAACCTGGTCGCCATCGCGTCGGCCGGGGACCGCCAGGTCTTCGGGTCGTACGCCTCGATGTACGGCTTCAGGTCCTCGCTGATGGCGACGAACCGCGGGTCGGTCTTCGCCTTCTCGATGAGCTCCCCGCCGTTGTCCGAATTGAAGTCCTGGAGGTGGAAGTACAACCCCCGGTAGGTGAACAACTGACGTCGACGGGTACCCATGAGGTGCGGCATGTCGGTCTCGTCGAATGTGCCGAACAAGGCGGCGACGTCGGTGCTGGCACCGGGTTCCATCCGGGCAACGATCAACGTGCTGTGCATTGCATTTCCCCTTCTTCGGTCGGAGTTACGCCAGGGCCTTGATCTCGCAGATAGCGGTTCCGCTGGTCACCACGTGACCGATCTCGACGGTCAGCCCGACGATCGCGCCGGCCTTGTGGGCATTGATCGTCTGTTCCATCTTCATCGCCTCCATGACGACCAGCAGATCGCCTTCCGCCACCGTCTGACCGTCCCGGACCGCGATCTTGACGATGGTTCCCTGCATCGGCGCGGTCACCGCGTCACCGGACACCGCGGGCGCCGCCCTGCGGCTCGCGGGACGGGTGGTCCTGGGAACGCCCCCGGCCGACCGGGCGGACGGCACGCCCAGGTCCGGCGGCAGCGACACCTCGATCCTTCTGCCACCGACCTCGACCACCACGGTCTCCCGGCCCCGGTCGTCGCGCGGGTCGTCCGGGTGACCGTCGAACGGGAGAAGGTCGTTGACGAACTCGGTCTCGATCCAGCGGGTGTGCACCGCGAACGGCTCGCCAGCGAACGCGGGATCGACGACCACCGCCCGGTGGAACGGCAGCGTGGTGGCGAGGCCCTCGACGGTCAGCCCGCCGAGCGCCCGGGCGGCCCGACGCAGCGCGTGCGTCCGGTCCACCCCGGTGACGATCAGCTTGGCCAGCATCGAGTCCCAGGCCGGGCCGATCACCGAGCCGGCCTCGACGCCGGAGTCGAGCCGCACCCCGGGCCCGGACGGTGTGGTGACGGCACCGACGGTGCCCGGGGCGGGCAGGAAGTTGCGACCCGGGTCCTCGGCGTTGATCCGGAACTCGAACGAGTGGCCGCGCGCCGGCGGATCGTCGTACCCCAGGGCCTCGCCGTCGGCCATCCGGAACTGTTCCCGCACCAGGTCGATGCCGGTCACCTCCTCGGTCACCGGGTGTTCCACCTGCAACCGCGTGTTGACCTCCAGGAACGAGATGGTGCCGTCGGTGGCGACCAGGAACTCGCAGGTGCCGGCCCCGACGTAGCCCGCCTCGGCGAGGATCGCCTTGGAGGCGGTGTAGAGGCGTTCGTTCTGCTCGGGGGTCAGAAACGGCGCCGGGGCCTCCTCGACCAGCTTCTGGTGCCGGCGCTGCAACGAACAGTCCCGGGTGGACACCACCACCACGTGGCCGTGCCGGTCGGCCAGGCACTGGGTCTCCACGTGCCGGGGCCGGTCCAGGTACCGCTCGACGAAGCACTCGCCGCGCCCGAACGCGCCCACCGCCTCACGGACCGCCGACGCGTACAGCTCCGGGATCTCCCCCAGACTGCGGGCCACCTTCAGGCCCCGACCACCGCCGCCGAACGCCGCCTTGATGGCGATCGGCAGGCCGTGCTCACGGGCGAACGCGACCGCCTCGTCCGGCCCGGCGATCGGGCCCGGAGTACCGGCGACCAGGGGCGCGCCGACCCGTTGCGCGATCTGCCGGGCGGTCACCTTGTCACCCAGGACGCGGATCGTGTGCGGCGGCGGCCCGATCCAGATCAGGCCGGCGTCCAGCACCGCCTGGGCAAAGTCGGCGTTCTCGGACAGGAAGCCGTAACCCGGGTGCACGGCGTCAGCGCCGGCGCGGGCCGCCACGTCGAGCAGCTTGGCGATCTCCAGGTAGCTGGTGGCGGGGGTGTTCCCACCGAGCGCGTACGCCTCGTCGGCGGCGCGCACGTGCGGCGCATCCCGGTCCGGTTCGGCGTACACCGCCACGCTGGCCAGTCCCGCGTCGGAGCAGGCACGGGCAACGCGGACGGCGATTTCGCCGCGGTTGGCGATAAGCACCTTGCGCACGATTCGGCCTCCTGGTTGTGCACCCAGCGAAAGTGGCGTCGGAAGACGGGAGAATCGGTCTGCTGCGGCCACGGCCAATGCTTCTCGACCCGGTTCCGGCGTTCAATACGGGGCGCGGCAGGATTGGGTCAGCTTCTTGCAGTCGTGTCAGCGCGGTTCCCCGGTAAATAAAAGGCCGCGCCCGCGGATGTCAGGCCCCGATCGGCCGAGTGTCAGGCGAGCGTCAAGAATGCCGCCGGGAACCACATATGTGCCGGGGTCGGCTTGAACGGCCGAGACCGATGGGTGAGCCTTCGGGGTGAGACCCGGGCCACCCAACAGCAGGGAGTCGCGCATGTCCACGGTCGACACCGAGTATCTGGCCGCTGCCCGGCACGCGGCGGCGGTCCACCGGAGCGAGGTGGCCGCTCTGCTCGACCGCTACCTGGTCGGGCTCGACTCGGCCGGACTGGACGACGCCTGGGCCAGGTCGCTGTTCACCGCCGACGCCGTGGTCGAGTTCCCGGTCGGGCGACACCAGGGCATCGAGGGGCTCGCCGGGTTCCATCGCACCGCGATGGCGAAGTTCGACAGTACCCAGCACCTGAACTCGCCAGCAGTGGTCGACCTGGACGGCGACCGGGCCCGGCTGCGGACAAACCTGATCTCCACCCAGGTGCTGACGTCGCAGGAACTGTTCGTCACCGGCACCGCCGCCGACGGCGAGGCGGTGCTCACCGCGCACGGGTGGCGCCTGCGGTCGCTGTCGTTCCGGCTCATCTGGAAGACCGGCGAGCCGCCGAAGCCGGCGCAGCTCCGCTGAGGGCCAGTCTCCGGCCCGGGCCACGATCGTCGGCGCCGACCTGCGGTCGCGCAGACAGCTCCGCGCCGTGACCGATCCGGTACCGTACGTTCCGTAACCGGAGCAGACCGCGAAGGGACGCGATGCGTACCACCCCACTGGGATCCACCGGCCTGACCGTTCCGATCCAGGGCGTGGGCTGCATGCGCCTCGGCGCATCCCGTGGCCCAGACGACGACCGTGCGGCCGTAACACTGATCCACCGGGCGCTGGACCTGGGCGCCACCCTGCTCGACACCGCCGACCTGTACGGCGGCGGCCGCAACGAGGTGCTGGTCGGGCGTGCCCTGGGGCAGCGCCGCGCAGAGGCGATCCTGTGCACCAAGTTCGGTGTCGTGCCCACGCCGCACGGCGAACTGGGCGCCCGCGGCGACGCCGCGTACGTGCGGGCCGCCTGCGACGCCAGTCTGACCCGACTGGGGACGGACGTGATCGACCTGTTCTACCTACACGACCGGGACCACAGCGTGCCGATCGAGGAGACCGTCGGCGCGATGGCCGGGTTGGTCGACGCCGGCAAGGTACGGCATCTGGGGCTTTCCAACGTGGATAGTGCGGACATCCGGGCCGCGCACGCGGTCCACCCGATCGCCGCCCTGCAGTCGCAGTGGTCGCTGGTCGGCCGGGAGATCGAGAAGGTGCTTCCGGTCTGCCGCGAACTCGGCATCGGCGTAGTGCCGTACTGCCCGCAAGGCGCTGGCGGGCTGAACCTGGAACCGTACCCGCGCAGCCGCCCACCGCACATCGGCGAGGTCTCCCCCAGCCTGGAGGGCGTGGTCCGCGACATCGCCGGTCGACACGGGGTCCGCCCCGGGCAGGTCGCGTTGGCCTGGGTCCAGCAGCAGGCCGACGTGTGGGGGGTGGCGGTGGTGCCGATCCCGGGCACCACCCGGGTCGCCCACCTTCAGGAGAACGTCGCCGCCACCGAACTCGTCCTCGACGGGGCAGACCTGGACCGACTGGACCGGGCCAGCCGTAACGCCTGAGTCCGCCCCGACCGCACGGGCGACTGAGCGAGGGCCTGTTTCCTAAGGACTGGCCGGCCTTAGGAAACAGGCCCTAGTAGTGCTTTGTTAGGTCGGCGTGTCGTGGGGTCATCGGGGCGGTCTGGGTAGTTCGATGTTGCGGTGACCCCTGACGAGCTTTCGGTTGTGCGGCAACGGCTTGAAGCGTTCGCCGTGGATGT
>NZ_QGSZ01000235.1 GCF_003857055.1 Micromonospora inaquosa
GGACAGCGCCGCGTCGAGTACCGCACGGGCCAGCTCCGGCCCGCTGGCGGCCGCCGCCGGCTCACCGCCCGCCGATCCCGCCGCCGCCTCCGGGGTACGCGCAGCTGAGCCGTCACCTGCCGCCGGCCGCTTGGTTGGTGGCTCATCCGACACGGCGTACCGTCCCTTCGCCGACCTGGTATCGGGTGCCGCGCAGTGCGGCCGGCACGTCATCGTCCACCGCGCAGGTGACCAGCAGCTGACTCGCCCCACCGACCAGCTCCGCCAACCGCTCCCGGCGACCGGTGTCCAACTCCGCGAAGACGTCGTCGAGCACCAGCACCGGCTCGATCCCGTCGGCGCGCAGCAGGTCGTACCCGGCCAGCCGCAGCGCGAGCGCGAACGACCACGACTCGCCGTGGCTGGCGTACCCCTTGGCGGGCAGTGGACCGAGACTCAGTGCCAGCTCGTCGCGGTGTGGGCCGACCAGGGTGGTGCCCCGCTCGATCTCGGCGGGACGGGACGCGGCCAGGGCCGCCGTCAGCGCCTCGGCCAGCGCGGCCCGGTCGGTGGTCGGCTCGGCCAGCTCGATCGAGGGCCGGTACGCGATGCTCGCCGCACCCCGA
The DNA here is from genome assembly GCF_003857055.1 of Micromonospora inaquosa. GTDB lineage: Bacteria > Actinomycetota > Actinomycetes > Mycobacteriales > Micromonosporaceae > Micromonospora > Micromonospora inaquosa. Next base: position 606 of record NZ_QGSZ01000235.1, read on the forward strand.
CCGGCGGCCACCGCGTCGTACGCCTTGGCCACGTGCGGGGTGAGCGCGGCCACCAGCTCCAGGCGGCCGGCGAGCAGCTCCGCGCCGTGTTGGGCCAGGTGGGTGTCCCAGACCGCGAGGGTGCCGAGATCACCGCCCCGAGACCCCCCGGTCTTGCGGGCCAGGTACGCGGTACGCAGCAGGGCGTTGCGCTGCTTGACGACCCGCTCGTAGTCGGCCCGCACGCCCGCGTACCGGGGTTGCCGGTTGACCAGGAGGTCGTCGAGGTAGCGGCGGCGCTCGGCCGGGTCGCCCCGGACCAGCTCAAGGTCCTCCGGGGCGAAGAGCACGAGCCGGAGCGCACCGAGCACGTCCCGGGCCCGTCGCGCCGGTGACCGGCCCAGGCGGGCCCGGTTGGCTTTGCCGGGCACGATCTCCAACTCGACCAGGAGCTCGCGGCCGTCGTGCACGATCTCGCAGCGGATCACCGCGGAGGTGGCGCCCATCCGGACCAGAGGTGCGTCGGTGGCTACCCGGTGTGAATCCAGGGTCGCCACGTAACCCAGCGCCTCGACGAGGTTGGTCTTACCGACGCCGTTGGCGCCGATCAGGACGTTCGCTCCCGGCTGGAGGTCGACCGCCACCCGCTCGTACGAGCGGAAGTCGACCAGTTCCAGCCGGTGAACGTACACAGGTTGTGGACGCCGCTCAGCGCTTGTGCACGGCGTGGCCACCGAACTGCTGACGCAGTGCGGAGACGGCCTTCATGGCGGGCGAGTCGTCCTGACGCGAGGCGAACCGGGCGAACAGCGAAGCGGTGATGACGTTCAGCGGCACGGCCAGCCGGACCGCCTCGTCGACAGTCCACCGCCCCTCGCCGGTGTCCTCCGTGTAGCCGCTCAGGTCGGCCAGCTCCGGGTCCTCGTCGAGCGCCCGGTCCAGCAGGTCGAGCAGCCAGGAACGGACGACGGTGCCCTCGCGCCAGGACTTGATGACGCCCGGCACGTTGGTCACCAGCTCCGAGGCGGCCATCAGCTCGTAGCCCTCGGCGTAGGCGTGCATCAGGCCGTACTCGATGCCGTTGTGCACCATCTTCGAGTAGTGCCCGGCGCCGACCGGGCCGGCGTGCACGAAGCCGAACTCGCCCTCCGGCTTGAGCGCGTTGAAGATCGGCATCAGCCGGTCCACGTGCTCCTGGGCGCCGCCGACCATCAGCCCGTAGCCGTTCTGCCGGCCCCAGACGCCACCGGAGACCCCGACGTCCACGTAGCCGATGCCCCGCTCGTTGAGCCGTTCGGCGCGGGGGGCGTCGTCGCTGAAGCGCGAGTTGCCGCCGTCGATGATGATGTCGCCCTCACCGAGCACCTCGGCGAGCTCGTCGATGGTGGCGTCGGTGACCCCGGCGGGCACCATCACCCAGACCGCGCGCGGAGACTCGAGCTTCTCTGCCAGGCCTGCGATGGTCGTAACGTCGCTGATCTGCGCGTTGTGGTCGAAGCCGACCACCTCGTGCCCGGCCGAACGCAACCGCTCCCGCATGTTGCCGCCCATACGGCCGAGTCCTACTAGGCCGAGCTGCATGTGTTCCTACCTCCGTGGATCTGGGTGTTGCTGCGCGCGATCAGCGCGAGACGCGGATCGGCATGATGAGGTACCGATACCCCGGAATGACCTCGCCATCCTCGCCGGCGGGAGAGATCACCGCGGGCTTGAAGGCGTCGACGAACGAGAGCACTGCCGTCTGAGCGCCCAGGTTTGCCAGACCGTCGATGAGGTACTGCGGGTTGAAGCCGATGGTCAGTGGGTCACCGGTGAAGGTGGCCTCCATCGCCTCGCTGGCCCGGGCCTCCTCGGAACCGCCGGCCTCGACCACCAGGCCGTCGGCGCTGAAGCTGAGCAGCACCGGCGTGGTCCGTTCGGCGACCAGCGCGACCCGCTTGACCACCTCGATCAGCGTGCTGACCGGGACTCGGGCGGCGGCGTTGTGCGTGGCCGGGAAGAGCGACCGCACCGGTGGGTAGTTCGCGCCGTCGAGGAGGCGGCTGGTGGTGCGTCGGGTGCCGCCGGCGAGACCGACCATGCCCTCGCCCGCGGCGCCCTGGGCGAGAGCGAGGGTGACCTCGCCGCCCAGTGGGCCGAGGGCCTTGGCGGTGTCGTTCAGGGTGCGGGCCGGCACCAGGGCATTGATGCTCACGTCGGGGTCGTCCGGCCGCCACTGGATCTCGCGCAGCGCCAACCGGTAACGGTCGGTGGCGAGCATCGACAGCGTGTTGCCGGACAGTTCGACGCGGACCCCGGTCATCATCGGCAGCGTCTCGTCGCGGCCGGCCGCGATGGCCACCTGGGACACCGCTGTGGCGAACGCGGCAGCGTCGACAGTGCCGGCGCTCTGCGGCATCTCGGGCAGCGCGGGGTAATCCTCCACCGGCATGGTGGGCAGGGTGAACCGGGCGCTGCCGCAGACCAACTCCAGGTGCGCGCCGACCGCGGCGATGTCGACCGGCTTGGCCGGCAACGCCTTCGTGATCTCGGCGAGCAGCCGGCCGGAGACGAGCGCGGCGCCGTCGGCGTCGCCCTGCACCTCGACGGTCACCTGGCTGGACACCTCGTAGTCGAACCCGGAGACCCGCAGGTTGCCGTCGGTGACGCGGAGCATCACCCCGGCGAGCACTGGTACGGATGGCCGGTTGGGCAGGCTTTTCGCGGTCCACGCCACAGCCTCGGCGAGCGCGTCGCGCTCCACTCGGAACTTCATCAATGCCTCCGCGTCGACGTCAGCGACAACTCTCTCATGCCGACCGCTGCCTACCGTCCCGCCCGACCGTGCGGGTACCCATCGCACCTTAGGGCGCGGGGGCATCGGCTGTGCGCCCGACCCCATGGATCGTGTCGATGCTGACCGGCTGATCCGACAGCGTTCGGCCCGATCCACAGAAAGTCCAACGGTGATGATTGGTTTTTGTTCTCTTAGAAGAGATAACTCATCGTCTTCATCGCACCTGTGCAAACTGTGGAAAACCGAGGTCTGCGCAGCTCAGACAGGTTATCCACCGGTGATTTAGCTGTGGAGAACCGGGGGTACAACTCGGCTGTGTGTCCACAGCCCGGCTCCGGCGGCTGGTTGTCCACCGTTGTCCACCGGTTGTCCACCGGTAATCCACCGACTTTCTCCCCAAGCCTGTGGATGGCGGGGAAGATCACCATTGTCGTCATCCCCAGAACCTTCAACAGCTCGTACACAGGTTGAAGGTGATCGGTGGATAACGTGACCGTCGTCCCCAGGCGTCCACAGCCTCGTACACAGGGTTTCTCCACAGCCTGTGGGTAACCGGCGAGGGACGGACCGTAGTTATCCACCGACGGTGGATAACAAGCTGTGGACAACGAGTGGAAGTCGAGGCGGTCACGGCCTCGATCCTGTGGTCTACACCATGTGGAGAGTCCAGCCCGCCGCCGAAAAAAGAACGCCCGGCCGGAGATCCGGCCGGGCGTGTCCCGGGCTGTGCCCCGCCGCGACGGCGGTCGTACCCTCAGCTGTTCTGCTTGATCCGGTTGGTCAGCTCGGCGATCTGGTTGTACAGCGAGCGGCGCTCCGCCATCTGCTGACGAATCTTGCGGTCGGCGTGCATCACAGTGGTGTGGTCCCGGCCACCGAACGCCTGCCCGATCCGGGGCAGCGACAGCTCGGTCAACTCCCGACACAGGTACATGGCCACCTGGCGGGCGTTGACCAGCACCCGGGACCTGGACTGGCCGCGCAGGTCCTCCAGGCTCACACCGAAGTAGTCAGCGGTCGAGGCCATGATCTGGTCGGCGTTGATCTCCGGACCGGCGCCGTCGGGCATGAAGTCCCGAAGCACCTCCTCGGCCAGCGACAGCTCGACTGTCGACCGGGTCAGGCTGGCGAACGCCGTCACCCGGATCAGCGCGCCCTCCAACTCCCGGATCGAGTTCGACACCCGGGAGGCGATGAACTCCAACACGTCCGGCGGGGCGTACATCCGCTCCTGCGCCGCCTTCTTCTGCAGGATCGCGATGCGGGTCTCCAGATCCGGTGGCTGGATGTCGGCCAGCAGCCCCCACTCGAACCGGGTTCGCATCCGGTCCTCGAGAGTGGCGAGCTGGCGCGGCGACCGGTCCGAGGTGATCACGATCTGCTTGTTGGCGTTGTGCAGCGTGTTGAAGGTGTGGAAGAACTCCTCCTGGGTGCGCTCGCGGTTCTCCAGGAACTGGATGTCGTCGATCAAGAGGATGTCGACGTCGCGGTAGCGCCGCTGGAACGCGCTGGTCTTGTCGTCCCGGAGCGAGTTGATGAAGTCGTTGGTGAATTCCTCGGTCGAGACGTACCGGACCGAGCGGGCGTTGCCGAGCGTCGTGGCGTAGTGCCCGATGGCGTGCAACAGGTGGGTCTTGCCCAGCCCCGAGTGCCCGTAGATGAACAGCGGGTTGTACGCCTTGGCCGGCGACTCCGCCACCGCCACGCTCGCCGCGTGGGCGAAGCGGTTGGACGAGCCGATGACGAAAGTCTCAAACATGTACTTCGGATTGAGCCGGTTGCCGCCGGTGTCGGCCCCGGGCAGCCGGCGGTCGTCGCGGCCACCGGCCCGGTGATCCACCGCGCTGCGACCCGGGCCGCTGTCCGTTCCGCTGTCCCGGGGGAGCGAACGGATCACATGCTGGTCGCGTGGCGACGCCGAGTCGTCCCGGTAGCGGGGCTCGTAGGGCCGGGTGTCCGGGCCGGGCGGGTCCAGGCGGGCCGCCTGCTCGTCGTAGCCGCGCCGGTCCGGGCCCGGTCGGGGCGGACGGATGGGCTCCGCGAAGGCGGCGCTGAACAACGCCTCCTGCCCGTCCCGGCTGGCGGGGATCAGCCCCGAGCGGTGCCCGTCGACGGTCGGCGCGAGCGGCGGACCCGCAGGCGCGGGCGGCGCCACCGGATCGGGCGTACGCGGCGCGGGTGACTGCTCAGGGATCATCGCGTCGGCCGACGGTCGAGTGTCCTGGGCCTCGTCGTACGGCGCGAGACCTGGACCGTCGATGTCGAGCTGCCCGGTCTCCGGAGCGCTGCGGTAGACGGTGCCGGCCGGTCGGCCGGTGGCGTCCTCGGCCACCCGGACGGTGACCGCGACCTGGATCGGTCGGCCGAGCCGGCGGGTGAGCGCCTCGGTGATCGCCGGGCGCAGCCGTGACTCGATCACGTCGCGGGTGAACGCGTCCGGAACGGAGAGCAGTGCGGTGTCCTCGACGATCGCTCGCAGCCGGGTCAGTCGTAGATAGGCACGCTGCTGGGCGGAGATGATCTCGTCGGCGAGTTCGTCGGTCGCCGCTAACCACACTGCGGCAAGGTCGGTCGTACCGGCCACCGTCGTGCCACCCCCTCGCCTCTGCTCCCGGCCGCCGCTGTCTGTCTGCCAGCCGGCCGTCCCGGGCCCGCCGCGTTCGCGGGTGGAACAACACCCACCCGGACGATCGACCGGTGGTCATCCACAAGTTATCCACAGCCTGTGTACCGACCGATTGTGGCCACCGCCGGACGCGGGTGGCACCTGCCCCTGCCTGAACGGGCGCTGAAGCGGGTTCACCGTGCCGAACGATTCACTGCCTTGTCCGGTCTTGCCTGATGCGACGACCGGAGCTTCCGACGCTCACCGCAATCGGGCACGGTAACAGCGTTGTCCCTGCGCCATCAACCGGCGACGCGGCGGCGCCCTTGTCGGCATCAGCGAAAACCGTCCTCCGGCCTCGGGCGCGTCCTGTTGTCCACTGCTCGGGGTGTTTGACGGCCATTGCCCCCCTGCGTAGGCTGCAACGGCCGCTTTCTCGCCCTCTGCTAGGGTGATGGTGCTTGCTGTCCGCGGTCGCATCCCCGCACCGCCGAGGTCCCGCTCCGCCGGGCAGCACCGATCGTGGGCCACCGTCGAGGTGGCCTGGACCACCACACGACCCCGGCGATCCCGTCGCGCGGGGCGCGTACGAAAACGGAGAGCCTGACGTGAGCAAGCGCACCTACCAGCCGAACAACCGCCGGCGCGCGAAGACCCACGGCTTCCGGCTGCGCATGCGCACCCGTGCCGGCCGTGCCATCCTGTCGAGCCGTCGCGCCAAGGGTCGCACCACCCTGTCGGCCTGAGCCGACCGGGCCGGTCCAGGGGACGTGGGCAGTCGTGCTGGCCGCCGCACAGCGACTGCGGCGCAGCACTGACTTCGCCGCAGCGGTTCGCGGTGGCCGACGCGCCGGACGTGGCGCCGTCGTGGTCCACCTGGCCGTGCCGGTGACCGTCGACCCCAGCACACCGACCTCACCGGAGCCGGTACGGGACAACAGTGCGGATCAGTCGTCCGCGCCGTCCCGTGCCGGCTTCGTCGTGTCCAAGGCGGTCGGCAACGCGGTGACCCGCAACCGGGTCCGGCGACGGCTGCGGGCGCTGGTCCGGGAACGGTTGACGGCCCTGCCCGCCGGCAGCACCCTGGTCGTCCGGGCGCTCCCGGCCGCCGCGCAGGCGTCGTACCCTCGGCTCGCCACCGACCTGGACGCCGCCATCGCGGTCGCCCGGTCGCCCCGCGAGCGGCGGTCCCGATGAGCGACACCGAGCAGACCAGCCCTCGCCCGTCGACGACCGGTGCCAAGGTGCTGATTGCGCCAATCATCGCGTACCGTCGGTGGATAAGTCCGGCACTGCCGGCCCGCTGTCGGTTCTACCCGTCGTGCAGTGCGTACGCCCAGGAGGCGGTCGCTCGACACGGCGCGCTCCGGGGAGCCGTGCTGGCGGTCCGGCGATTGTTGCGCTGCCACCCCTTTCACCCTGGTGGATATGACCCGGTGCCGGAGCCGGGCGGCCGCCGCCGTGCTGATGTGACTGGAGCCCCGAATTGAGTCTGAGTCTCGACTGGATCTACTACGCGATTTCGTGGATCCTGCTGACCTGGCACTCTGCCTGGGACGCCATCGGGGTGCCGGTCGACGCGGTGCTCGGCACCAACTTCGCCTGGATCCTGGCCATCATCTTCCTGGTGGTCACCGTCCGGGTGATCCTGTTCCCGGTCTTCGTCAAGCAGATCAAGTCGCAGCGGGCGATGCAGGCGCTCCAGCCCAAGGTCAAGGAGCTTCAGGAGAAGCACAAGGGTGACCGGGAGACGCTCCAGAAAGAAATGATGGAGCTGTACAAGAAGGAGAAGGCCAACCCGCTGATGGGTTGCCTTCCGATGTTCCTTCAGATCCCGGTCTTCCTGGGCCTCTTCCACGTGCTGCGCCGGCTCGACCCGGACAAGGGGAACAAGACCCTCTACGGCTGGACCGTCGACCAGTTCCAGAGCGCCTCGCAGGCGAAGCTCTTCACCGCCCCGATCGCCGGCAAGTTCGGTTCCACCGCCGACGAACTGGCCAGCCTCGGCGCCAACGGCAGCACCGTGAAGATCATCGCTGGTGTCCTGGTCCTGGTCATGATCGCGACCACCTACCTGACCAGCCGTCAGATGATCCTCAAGACCGGTTGGGCGGAGGACCCGCAGCAGCGGATGATCCAGCGACTGATGCTCTACGGCATCCCCGCGTCGCTGCTGATCTCCGGCGCGATCTTCCCGATCGGCGTCATCATCTACTGGGTCACCAACAACCTCTTCACCCTCGGCCAGCAGCAGTGGGTGCTGCGGAAGTTCCCGCCGCCGGTGACCGCCAAGAAGGCCGTCGCCCCCGCCGCCACCCGTAACCCGGTGCAGCCCGCCAAGTCCGGTGGCCTGTTCGGTCGCGGCAAGGCGGCCCCGCCGGCGCCGGTCAAGGCGGCAGCGCCCAAGGTGGCCGGGCCGAAGCCGGGCGCGAAGCCGGTGAACAACCCGAAGAAGAGCCGCCCCGCCAAACGGCAGGGCTGACCTGCGAGGGCCGCCGCCGGATCATCGGCGGCGGCCCGTTCCGCACCGCGCAGCCGCCGTACGGCCGGCGCCGGGTGGAACCGACCGCGCACCGCGCGGCCACGGGCGACACTGCCCGTACAGACGTGCCCGTGGGCACCGGCGACCTCCAGCCGGCCCCGGGAAACCAGTCGGACCCGACGGTCCGGCCGAGCGAGTACGGAGATGAGACCGTGACCGAGACCAGCATCCCCCGCGCCGAGCAGTCCCTGGACGAGGAGGAGACCGCCACGCTCGCGGTGGACGGTGACGACACCGAAGCCGATGACGCCGAGGCGGACGACGACACCGACACCGCCGCTGGCGGTGGCACCCGGGCGAAGAAGGCCGTCGGCGAGGGCGACCTGTTCCGGCAGAGCGAGATCGCCGCTGACTACGTCGAGGGCCTGCTCGACATCCTCGACTACGACGGCGACATCGACGAGTTGGTCGCCGCCGGCCGTCCGATGGTCGAGGTGGTCGGCGAGCGCCTGCAGAATCTGGTCGGTCAGCGCGGGGCCACCCTGGAGGCGCTCCAGGAGCTGACCCGCCTCGCCGTCTTCCGGCAGACCGGCACGCCGAGCCGCCTGCTGCTCGACGTCGGCGGCTACCGGGCGAACCGCCGCAAGGAACTCGCCGCGGTCGCCAAGAACGCCGTCGAGAAGGTCAAGGAGTACGGCGAGCCGGTCCGACTGGAGGCGATGTCGGCGTTCGAGCGCAAGTGCGTGCACGACGTCGTCAACGCCATGTCGGGTGTGGCGAGCGAGTCCGAGGGCGTGGAGCCGAACCGGCGCATCGTCGTACGGCCGGCGGACTGACCGGGTGACCCACGACGACATCACGGCCGATGCCGTGTCCGGCCCGGGCGGCACGCCGCCCGGGCCGGACGCTGTCCGCCCTGTTACCTCGCACGCCGACGCCGACGCCGATGCCGGTAGCGGCGTCCCGTCACCGGCCGACGCGGCGTTGCCGCCGGAGCTGGCTCCGGCCGCGCTGACCCTCTTCGGCGATCGTCTCGACCTGGCCGCCGCGTACGCCGAACTGCTGGCCACCGACGGGGTGGTGCGCGGCCTGATCGGCCCCCGGGAGGCACCCCGCATCTGGGATCGGCACCTGCTCAACTGCGCTGCGGTCGCGGAGCGGATCCCGTCCGGCGCGACGGTCCTCGACGTCGGCTCCGGCGCGGGTCTGCCGGGCCTCGTCCTGGCCATCGCCCGCCCCGACCTCACGGTCACCCTGATCGAGCCACTGGCCCGACGGACGTCGTTCCTGATCGAGGTCGTCGAGCAACTCGGCCTGGCCAAGTCGGTACGGGTGTTCCGCGGCCGGGCCGACGAGGCAGCCAGCGGATCGAGCGGCCGGGAGCCGATAAGCGGAGACGTGGTGACCGCCCGCGCCGTCGCGCCCCTGGATCGGCTGGCCGGGTGGAGCCTCCCCCTGGCTGTTCGGGGTGGGCGTCTGTTGGCGCTCAAGGGTTCGTCCGCCGCCGCCGAGATCGAGGAACACGCCGAGGTGGTGGCGCGACTCGGCGGCGGGGAGCCAGCCGTGCGGCTCTGCGGCGTCGGGGTCATCGATCCGCCCACCACTGTCGTGGAGATCGTGCGGGAGCGGATGGTCGGCCCGCCCCGGCCCGCGGCGAAGAAGCGCGCCCGGGGCGGACGTTCCCGCCGCGGTTGACACTTCGCGCCATCGGGCTTCCGGCCGGTGGGTTGCCTCGTTGTACCGGTACGGATGGACGAGGGGATGAGAACCCGACGTGGACCGGCCGCGCCCGTCCGCCGTAGGCTGACCGCGCGTCGATAGTGTGGAGCGGGTGACGGACGTCGCGGGCCTCCGACCGCTCTCGTGGGCCGTACGCTCCCGGGATGCGGGCGTGGATGCGGCCAAGTTGACCGGGGCGCGGACCGACCATCCGAAGCGGGCAGGGATGACAGGTGCATGACGACGGCAGGTACGACGATCCACGCGTGACCGGGTCGACCAGCGATCCCGTTTCACGTGAAACCGACTACCCGAGCTGGTCGCCCGGTGCGACCGGGCCATCGAACCGACCTACCGACAGCGATCCGCCGGCAGTGCTCGACCCGCCGTCGGGCACCGGGCAGCCGGAGGGCTCGGCCATCGAGGAGCCGGCGGGTGCTCGTCGGACGCCGGAGACCTCCAGTCGACCGGTCAACGCCGCCGAGGTGCGGTCGACCTCGGGCCGCCGCAACACCGCCGCAGCGGTTCGCTTCGAGCCGGCGGTCCCACACCAACCCACTGCGGCCGTCGTTCGGGACGCCGCGCCGGTGGTCGCCGACGCGCCGGTCGCTTCGACTGAATCGTTGGCTGCTGTGGCGGCCGACCCCACGTACGTTTCACGTGAAACCCCGACGCGCGAAGAGGATGACCCACCGTTGGCTATGGAGGCGATGCGCGCCGTGCAGATCCTGAATCCCAGTGGCGAGGTGACCATGCCTCGGCCGGACCGGACCCGGGTCATGTGCGTCGCCAACCAGAAGGGTGGCGTGGGTAAGACCACCACCACCGTCAACCTTGCGGTGGCGCTCGCCCTGCACGGCAACCGGGTGCTCGTGGTCGACCTTGACCCACAGGGCAACGCCTCGACCGGGCTCAACGTCCCACACCACACCGGAATCCCCGACGTGTACGACTGCCTGATCAACAGCGTGCCGCTGGCCGAGGTGGCGCAGGCGGTCGAGGGCATCCCCAACCTCTGGTGCGTACCCGCGACCATCGACCTGGCCGGCGCCGAGATCGAGTTGGTGTCGGTGGTGGCACGGGAGTCGCGTCTGGACCGGGCGATCGCCGCCTACCCGGGCGAGTTCGACTACGTCTTCATCGACTGTCCGCCCTCGCTCGGTCTGCTGACGGTCAACGCTCTGGTTGCCGCGCAGGAGGTGCTGATCCCGATCCAGTGCGAGTACTACGCGCTGGAGGGGCTCAACCAGCTGATCAACAACATCAACCTGGTACGCCAACACCTCAACCCGAAGCTCGATGTCTCCACCATCCTGCTGACGATGTACGACCGTCGTACCCGGTTGGCCGACGCCGTCGAGCAGGACGTCCGGAACCACTTCGGTGACAAGGTGCTCCAGGCGGTCATCCCCCGCAACGTCCGGGTCTCCGAGGCACCGAGCTACGGCCAGTCGGTGATGACCTACGATCCCGGTTCGCGGGGCGCCACGAGTTACTTCGAGGCCGCCCAGGAAATCGCCGAGCGGGGCGTCAAGGAGCCGGTGGGCCGGAATGCGTAGTGCGGATGAGTCGCTGGGAGGCGTGGCATGAAGAACCGTCCTCGGGGCGGTCTGGGTAAGGGCCTGGGGGCGCTGATCCCGACCGGGCCGGTGCCGGGTGCCGTTGGCACCGCGACGGCCGAGCCGGACAACGAGCGCCTGGACGGCGCGGGCACTACCGCCGCCGTCTCCGCGGTGCCCGTCCCGGCCCCGGCTCGCGAGCCGGAGCCGGTGCTGAGCCCGGTGCCCGGTGCTCGATTCGCCGAGATTCCGGTCGACGCGATCATGCCCAACCCGAAGCAGCCGCGCCAGGTCTTCGATGAGGAGGCGCTGGAGGAGCTGAAGACCTCGATCCAGGAGGTCGGCTTCCTCCAGCCCATCGTCGTTCGGCAGCTCGACGACGAGAAGTACGAACTGGTGATGGGCGAGCGGCGCTGGCGGGCCGCCCAGGCGGTGGGCCGGGAGAGCATCCCGGCGATCGTCCGGGACACCCGCGACGACGCCATGCTCCGCGACGCCCTGCTGGAGAACATCCACCGGGCGAACCTGAACCCTCTGGAAGAGGCCGCCGCGTACCAGCAACTGCTGGAGGAGTTCGGGGCCACCCACGAGGAGTTGGCCCGCCGGATCGGCCGGAGTCGTCCGCAGATCTCGAACACGATCCGACTGCTGAATCTGCCCGCACAGGTGCAGCGCCGGGTTGCCGCCGGCGTCCTGTCGGCGGGGCACGCCCGCGCTCTGCTGAGCCTCGACGAGGCAGAGGCGCAGGAACAGTTGGCGCTGCGGATCGTGGCCGAAGGGCTGTCGGTTCGGGCGACCGAGGAGATCGTGGCCCTGGCCCTGAACGACGGTCCGGCGAAGGGGCAGGCCGCGAAGCGGCGACCCAAGGCGCACGCGCCGGCCCTGACCGATCTGGCCGATCGGCTGTCCGACCGGTTCGACACCCGGGTGAAGGTGGACATCGGCCGGAGCAAGGGCAAGATCACGATTGAGTTCGCGACGGTGGACGACCTTGAGCGGATCGTCGGGATCATCGGCGTACCGCAGGAGGAGAGCGGGGAGGACTGAGCCTGTCCTCCGCTCGCCCACGGCCGCGCTACCCATTGGGGGCGCGGCCGTTCTGCATCCCGAGGGGGCCGCGTTTCACGTGAAACCGTCGGCGGCTCTCGCTTCAGCGGATCAGGGCGCCGACCCGACCTTCTCGCTCCGGTCAGCCAGCCCACTCCGCCGTCGCCCTGACCCCGAGCGCCGGGCGTACACGGGTGGACGGCTCGCGTTGCCTCCGCATTCGGAGGCGCGTACCGCACGCGGGTGCGTCGGCGCGTGCCGCAGGGACGGGAGATCTCCTACGCGCGTCACAGAAGCTCTGCATTGGCTCGGTCGACCGGAACCACCCCTTGCGCCGTCCGACGTCGCAGCGAGCCGCTGAGTGGCGCGTACGGTGCCTCCGCAGTGATCCTCGGCTGAGCCGTGTCGTCAGTCCTGCCGGAGCACCCGCCAACGAGCCGGGCGGGGAGTCGGCAGAGCCTCGGACCCGGCACCCCGGTTTCACGTGAAACCGGAACGCGAGGTCGCTGGTGCCGATCAAACCTCCTGGGGTCGGGCTGATGGTCAACGGGCCTCCAACGCGCGCGACACCGAGGCCGCCATTCCGCTTCCCGCCCCGGGGGTCTGGAGCGCCGAACCACCTCGGCGCACGAGTTCGCGGACAACGACCGACCCGTCGAAAAGTTATCCACACCGGTTGTCCACAGGCACCCCCCGTTTCACGTGAAACAGCGCGTGGGAGCGGGTGTGAGCCTGTGGATGACGGGGTGTGTTGAGGATCTCGGCAGCCTGTGGATATCGCCTCCCGGTGCCCGTGCGACCACCCGAGCTTGGCCGGCGGCGGGCAACGATCCGGTGGTTCAGAACCGCTCAAACAGGTAGGGACAGCGGTGCCAGACTCGGTTAGGGTCAGCGTCGTGCACGACACCCCTCCCTCAGTCCCGGACTTCACCCAGTGGCCGTCATTTCCCTTCGAGGGTGACCTCCACGTGAAGCAACTCGATGATCCGGTCCCGGTCGAACCGCCCCGGAAGGGCGAGGGTCTCCGGGAATGCACCGCCTGCAACGCCCCTGACGACGCCTACATCTGGGTGGGCGAGCGGTGGCGAGTACGCGCCATGGACCGACCCACCGGTCTGCCGATGGTGCTCATCCTGGAATCGCGGACCCACCTCGACCTCGGGGACCTGCCGAACCTGCTGGCCGCCGAGTTGGGAGTGATGACCGTACGTCTGGAGCGGGCCATCCGGTCGCTCGACGGTGTGGCGCGGGTGCACGTCAACCGTTGGGGCGACGGCTCGGCTCACCTGCACATGTGGTTCCTCGCCCGGCCGTACGGTCGCCTTCAGCTGCGGGGCACGTTCCTGTCGCTGTGGGACTCGATCCTGCCGCCGATCTCCGAGGCGCAGTGGCGGGAAAATCTGGCACTGGTCGCGGCCTGGCTCGCCGAGTTCGGTGGTCGTCCGCTCGCCGAGCCGCCCCGCATCCAGTGGCAGGCACCGTCCAGCCTGCTGGCCCAGTCCGCTGCCGCGGATGCCGCTGCCGCAGCGGAGGCCGCAGCAGTGGCAGCCGCAGCGGAGGCGGTCTCGGTCATCGAGGCGGCAGAGGAGATCCCGGAACCAGCGCTGGACTCCACGTCCGGTTCGACGGAGGTCGACAGCGGGCCTGCGGTCGGACCGGAAGCGGAAACGGACGCCGGCTCGACGGCGGCCACCGTCACCGACCGGACGGTCGACAGTGCTCGGATGGTTGAACCTGCCCGGACGGCAACGGCCACGACCGAACCCGATCGGACCGCATCCGCCGGCGCCGCCACGGCGGGGACGCCCACCGACGATCCCCACATCGGCCCGGCGAGCGGAAGCGCCGACGAGACCCCGTCGGGTCCCGCCAACCCGGCCGCCTCCGACGGCGGTGCCTCCAGGGAGACGATCCCCGGGAACGGCGTCGGGGGCACCAGCGCCCAGGGCCCAGGCGCGAGCACCAACGGCAACGACACACCCGACGTACGCGCGAGCCACTGACCTGGAACCGACCATGAGGTTGGTCCGGACAGGCCAATCTCATGGTCGACCCGCAGGCGGTGCCGCGCGGCCGACGGGCTGGCGGGTAGGTCAGTGAGTGGTGAGGCGGGCCGCTGCTCGGGCGACCAGGGTGCCGAGAAGTCGACCGAAGTCCAACCCGGCCGCCTGCACGGCGAGCGGAAGCAGAGACGTCTCCGTCATGCCTGGCGAGACGTTGACCTCCAGCACGTGGGGCTGGCCGGCCTCGTCCACGATCACGTCCACGCGCGAGAGGTCCCGTAGACCGAGCGCGGTGTGCGCCGCGAGTGCCACGTCAGCGACAGTGGCGGCCACCTCCGGGGCCAGCCGGGCCGGGGCGTGCCAGGTGGTCCGCCCGGCGGTGTAGCGGGCGGCGTAGTCGTACACGCCGTTGCGCGGCACGATCTCCACCGGCGGCAGCGCCTGCGGGCCGTCGCCGAGGTCGACGACGGAGACCGCCACATCCATACCCGGCACGAACCGCTCCACCAGCGCCGTGGAGTCGTACGCGAAGCAGCCGACCATCGCGGCGGGCAGCGCGGCGGCGTCCCGGACCACCGCCCCGCCCAACCCGGAACCGCCCTGCGTCGGCTTGACCATCAGCGGCAACCCCAGCCGGTCGACGATCCGGTCCAGGACGGCGACCGCGCCAAGCTCGGAGAAACGATCGTGCGGCAGCGCCACCCAGTCCGGGGTGGGGATGCCGGCCTCGCGGAGCACCGCCTTGGCCGAGGGCTTGTCCCAGGCGACCCGGGAGGCGCGCGCGTCGCACCCGACGTACGGGATGTCGCACAGATCCAGCACCCCGCGCAGTGAGCCGTCCTCGCCGGTCGCGCCGTGCAGCGCGATCACCACCGCGTCCGGCGGGTCGGCCGCGAGCGCCGGTAGCAGCGCCACGTCCGCGTCTCGCAACTCGGCTTCCACCCCGACGGCGCGCAGCGCGTCGAGCACCCGACGACCGGAGCGCAGCGACACGTCCCGTTCGTAGGAGAGCCCGCCCGCGAGCACCACCACGCGTAGGTCGCCCGAGACGGCGGAATCGGTCACGAGGAGATGCTCGACGGTCGTACCCATGCCGGCATCATGCCAAGTCGGGCCCGGGCACGTCGGAGCCGGCCCGGCCGCGTCGGCCGGCAGCGCCACCCACGGCACCGAAGACCCGACGCATGGCGATCTCCTGCTCCATCACGCCGGCCAGCCGGCGGACACCCTCGCGGATCCGCTCCGGCGGCGGGAAGCTGAAGTTGAGCCGCATGGCGCCGGTGCCGGTGCCGTCGGCGTAGAAACCGGTGCCGGGGACGTAGGCGACCCGAGCGGCGACCGCTCGCGGCATCATGGCCTTCGAGTCGAGCCCGTCGGGCAGCGTGGCCCACACGAACAGGCCGCCGGCCGGTGTGGTCCAGCTGGTGCCCTCCGGCATCAGGTCGGCCATCGCGTCGAGCAGGGCGTCCCGGCGTTCCCGGTAGACCTCGCGGTAGACCTTGAGCTGCTGCCGCCACGGCATGGTGCCCAGGTAGGTGGCCACTGCGGCCTGGGCGTAACCGCTGGGGCAGAGGATCTGCGCCTCGCTGGCGATGACCAGCTTGTCGCGGACCGCGTGCGGCGCCAGGATCCAGCCGACCCGCAGCCCGGGGGCGAAGGTCTTGGAGAACGTGCTGAGGTAGAAGACGCCATCCCGGCGGCGGGCCCGCAGGGGGGCCGGGGCCTCACCCTCGAAGCCCAGCTGACCGTACGGGTCGTCCTCGACGACGAGCAGGCCGGCGCGCTCGCAGATGTCGAGCACCCGTTCCCGGCGTTCCTCGCTGAGCGTCACGCCGGTCGGGTTCTGGTAGGTGGGGATCGTGTAGAGGAACTTGACCCGCTGGCCGGCGCGGGCCAGGTCGGCGATGGCTGTCTCCAGCGCCTCCGGGATCAGCCCGTCCGCATCCATCGGTACGTGGACGACCTGCGCCTGGGCGGCCTGAAACACGCCGAGCGCACCGACGTACGTCGGCCCTTCGGCGAGCACCACGTCACCCGGGTCGAGGAAGAGCCGGGCCACCAGGTCGAGTGCCTGCTGCCCGCCCACGGTGACCACGACGTCCTCCGGGGAAGCCCCGCACGCGGCGTCGATCCCGGAGAGCGACATCACCTCGCAGATTCGCTCGCGCAGCTCGAGGGTGCCCTGACCGATGCCGTACTGGAGGGTGGTCACGCCGTGCTCGGAGCCGAGCCGGCCGAGCATCTCGCCGACCGCGTCGAGCGGAAGGGCCGCGATGTACGGAGCGCCGCCGGCAAGCGACACGACCTCCGGGCGACTGGCCACCGCGAACAATGCTCGGATCTCGGAGGCGGTCATCCCGCGTACCCGCCGGGCGTACCGGTCGGTGTAGTCGTCGAGTGTCGTGCCGGTCATGACCTCACCTCGATCGCTGCTCGGGTGGCTCCCGCCCCGGGTACCCCGCACACCGCTGACCATGGCGAACGGATACACCGATTGTCGATCGTAGTCCGCCAGAGTCGTGCCGCCGCCGTGCCGAGGCAGATCGACCACATGGCGGACGTGCTCGGCGTCCCCCACCGGAGTGGGCATCTGCGCGTCCCCTCCCGTACCGCCGATCGGCGGCGTACGATCGCTCGTCGGGGGCAGGAAGGCGGCGCTGTCGTTCCATGCCGGTCTCACCACCGAGCCTATTGTGGGGATGCGCCATATGTCGCGACGTCTGGTCAGCCTGACCCTCGACACGCTGGAAGATCTTCCGCGCCCGTGCCGGCAGTGCGTCTACTGGGAGCTCGATCCGGTCTCTGCGGACCGGGCCTGCGCCGCCGGCGATCCGGGCCTGGAAAAGGAGGCGTGGGTCTCCCAGACGCTGCTGGAGTGGGGCTCCTGCGGGAAGCTCGCGTACGTCGACGGGATGCCGGCCGGCTTCGTGATGTACGCCCCGCCCGCCTACGTGCCCCGTTCGATGGCGTTCCCGACCTCACCGGTCTCCGCGGACGCGGCACTGCTGATGACCGCCAACGTGGTCGCCGCGTTCGCCGGCGGCGGGTTGGGCCGAATGCTGGTGCAGGGTGTCGCCCGGGATCTGACCAAGCGGGGCATCAAGGCCATCGAGTCGTTCGGCGACGCCAAGTTCGGCGACGCGGACGACCCGGCCGGTGGTTGCGTGGCTCCTGTCGACTTCTTCCTCTCCGTGGGTTTCAAGACCGTCCGTCCGCATCCGCGTTTCCCCCGGTTGCGCCTTGAGCTGCGGACGGCACTGAGCTGGAAGTCAGACGTCGAGTACGCGCTGGAGAAGCTTCTCGGGTCGATGAGCCCGGAGACGCTGCTCCGGCCGGTCCGTCCCGCCCCGGCCACCCGCTCCACCAACGGCTGACCCCGGCCGGCGGATCAGTCGACCACGGTGCCGGCGGTCACGACGGCACGCAGTTCGCTGACGTCGAGCGATCCGGTCGGCACGTCTCGTTCGATGGGGTAGTACATCCGCTGCACCGCGGCCACGATCGCCTCCACCACCCGGTCCCGGAACCGGGGATCGACAAGGCGTGCGCGGTCCGTCGGCGAGGTGAGGTAGCCGACCTCGACCCGGACGGCGGGCATCCGCGTCAGTCGCAGCAACTCCCACGTCTTGGCGTGGGTACGGCAGTCCCGCAGCCCGGTACGGGCGACGATCTCCCGCTGCACCAGCCCGGCCAGGCGTTCACCGGTCGCCGAGGTCACCCCGTTGTCGGTGCCGTAGTGGTAGGTGGCGACGCCCTCCGCATCCGGGTTGGCGTGGCCGTCCAGATGCAGCGAGATGAACACGTCGGCGCCGAGCGAGTTGGCGAGCAGGGCCCGCTCGGTGTCGGGCAGGCAACTGTCGGGCGACGGGCCCCGGGTGAGCTGCACCCGCACACCGGAGGCGGCCAGCCGCCCCTCCAGGCGGCTGGCCAGGTCGTGCATCAGGTCCGCCTCCGTCCAGCGCAACGAGCCGTCGGGCACCACCATCCCGGGGTCGGTGCCTCCGTGCCCGGGGTCGATGACCACCGTCTTGCCGACCAGCGCCGGCCCGGACTGTCGGATCGCATCGGATTCGCGGAGCCACTGCGGGCGGCCACCGACCACCTTGCGCCCGATCCGGCGCAGGGCGTTCATCGTGTGTGGGCCGCAGGAGCCATCGGGGGTGAGCCCGACCTCGCGTTGGAACTGGGCCACCGCCCGGGAGGTCCGGACACCGTAGATGGCGTCCGCCCGACCCACGTCGTACCCCATCTCCAGCAGTCGCTCCTGCAGCGACCGGACGTCCTCACCGGTGAGCGGTTCGGGGACCGCGTGGTAGAGGGTGCGGGCACCGAGCCGCCAGCGGGCGGCATCCAGAGCGCGCCAGGTCTCCGCTCCGACCCGGCCATCGACGCTGAGCCCTCGCGACTGTTGGAACGCGCGGACCGCCCGCTCGGTGTCGAGGTCGAACTCGTCGGTGTGCGGTCCGGCGGCGGCGAGCAGGTCGAGGCCGGCCAGGATGGTACGGATCTCCGTGACCGCGGGTCCCCGGTCACCGGCTCGGATCGGACGCACGCACGACCCCCTCTGCACGACAGTGGCTGGCCGGGCGGCCCAGGCTTGAGGTTATGCGCTCCGGGGCGGCGAGGTGGCTGGGCCGCGAAATACGTCGACGGTGCGGCCGAGAAGACACCGAACCCCGCACCCGACGAGCGGGTACGGGGTTCGGTTGATGTTTCTGCTGGTCAGAGAGCCGACTCGATGAGCCGGACCAGCTCGCCCTTCGGCTTGGCACCGGCGATCGACTGCACCGGCTGGCCGTTCTTGAAGACGGTGAGCGTCGGCACCGACATCACCCGGTAGGCACGGGCGGTCTCCGGGTTCTCGTCGATGTTGAGCT
The DNA here is from genome assembly GCF_003857055.1 of Micromonospora inaquosa. GTDB lineage: Bacteria > Actinomycetota > Actinomycetes > Mycobacteriales > Micromonosporaceae > Micromonospora > Micromonospora inaquosa. The sequence continues at coordinate 19,653 of NZ_QGSZ01000235.1, forward strand.
TGACGATGGTGACCTGGTCACCCATCTCCCGGGCGATCTCCTCGAGCAGCGGCGACACCTTGCGGCACGGCCCGCACCACTCCGCCCAGAAGTCCACCAGCACCGGCTTGTCGGCCTGTAGCACGTCAGCGACGAAGCTTTTGTCCGTGACCGCCTTGGTTGTTCCCACTATGCCCCTCCTCCGGGATGTGTTGCTTGTTCAGCTGAGCGTCGCGATGAACCGCTCGGCGTCGAGCGCGGCGGCACAACCGGTGCCGGCCGCGGTGATCGCCTGACGGTAGGTGTGGTCGACCACGTCACCGGCGGCGAAGACACCGGGCACGTTGGTGCGGGTGCTCGGGGCTTCGACCTTCACGTAGCCCTCGTCGTCCAGCTCGATCTGGCCCTGGAACAGCTCGCTGCGAGGGTCGTGACCGATGGCGACGAAGACGCCGGTCACGTCCATCACCTTGGTCTCGCCGGTGTGCACGTTACGAACGCGGACGCCGGTGACCTTGCCGTCGTCGCCGAGGATCTCCTCGACGGTGCTGTTCCACTCGACCTTGATCTTCTCGTTGCTCAGCGCGCGGTCGGCCATGATCTTGCTGGCCCGGAACGAGTCGCGGCGGTGGATGATGGTCACCGAATCGGCGAAGCGGGTGAGGAAGGTCGCCTCCTCCATCGCCGAGTCGCCGCCGCCGACGACCACGATGTGCTGGTTGCGGAAGAAGAAGCCGTCACAGGTGGCACACGCGGAGACACCGTGGCCCAGATATTCCTGCTCGCCGGGCACGCCCAGCGGACGCCAGGCCGAACCGGTGGAGAGGATGATGGATCGCGCCCGGTAGGCGGTCTCGCCGACCCAGACGGTGCTCACCGCGCCGGAACCGGCGTCGCCGGTGTCCACCAGCTCGACCCGGGTCACGTCGTCGGTGAGGAACTCGGCGCCGAACCGCTCGGCCTGCTTGCGCATGTTGTCCATCAGCTCGGGGCCGAGGATGCCGTCAGCGAAGCCGGGGAAGTTTTCCACCTCGGTCGTGGTCATCAGCGCGCCACCGGACTGCACGCCCTCAATGATCAGCGGCTTCAGATTGGCACGTGCGGCGTAGACCGCCGCCGTGTAGCCGGCCGGCCCGGAGCCGATGATGATCAGGTTGCGGACCTCGTCCACTGCCGTCTCCCGAGTTGTGTGTGTTCGGCGTCGGCGCGAGCACCGATGCTGATCCGAGTTGCCGACGCCTGGGTGAGGCCGGCAGCTGACTTCCAGAACGTCATCGTACGAACCGGGGATTCCCGAGCCGGGCATCCGGTGGGTCAGGTCACGTGGGCGGTCATCGTGCCATCGACCGTGGATTCACCCTACCCGCGACGAATACCGGCTGTCCGAGCCGGACCCAGGCACTCCGCACTCCGGGCCGCTCACCCAGGCCCACCGGGCTCCGGTCGCGTCGGTGAAGTGAATGATCAGCGCCTGATCGCCCTGGAACCGCGCGTAGTCGATCACCTCGACCACCAGTGGGGCCGATCCGTGCTCCGCCGCTACGCCGGCCAGACAGCTGGTCAACGCGACCTCGTCGGTCAGCCGGGCCAGTTGGTCCGACCCGTCGGGTGAGGGACGGCGGTCGCCCTCGGCATCCACCTGCGGCTGCCCGCCCGGGGTGTTGCCGGTCGCCCGGCTGGCAGCCGGAGCGTTCGGGCCGTAGGCGTCACCGAGGGTCTGCGGGGTGTAGTTCGTACCACTGTGCAGTGCCGGCCCGGTGGTGCGGACCGTTCCGGACCCCGCGACGCCCTCGGGCGCGCTCGCCGGTCGGTTCAGGGCAGTTGTCCCGCTGGAGTCGTCCGATGCGCGCATCGAGAACTGGTTGAGGCCCAGCGCGACGGCGATGACGGCGATCGCGGCAGCGGCCACGGGTGCGCCACGGCGGGCCCAGCCGCGCTGGCGGCGGCCCGGACTGGACGACACCCTGCGCCCGACGGGTGTGGGAGCGGGCGGCCGACGACCGGCCCCGCCCTGCGCCGGTACGACCAGCGGCGTCACCGGATCGCCACTGGGCGCCTCCTCGGTCGAGGTGTCGTTCGTCGGCCGCGCGGAGGCCAGCGCGGCCAGGAGACGGTCGGTGATCGCCGACGGCATCTCCGGGGACGGCTCGGCCCAGCGGGTCAGGTCCGTCCGGACCTCGGCCACGGCGGGGGCCAGCAGCGCGTACGCCTCGGCCCAGGACGGGTCCTTGGCTACCAGTTGGGCGACCTCGTTCTGCTGCGGAGTGCCGTCCAACGCCCCGCCGAGGTAGTCAGCGAGCAGGTCGGCGTCGACCTCCCGGAACCCCTCGGTCGTCACGTGTCCTCCTGGTTGGCGTCCCGCCGGTACCCACCCGACCTGGATCCGACGCCCTCCACCGGGCTGGGGTTCCCTGGCGTGACGCCCGGCACGCCCGTGATCGGCGCGGCCGGGCCCGGTCGAGCCGAGGGCTTCCCGACGGAAGTGGGGCGGAGATGCCCGAGCAGCACGGCCAGCCGGGCCCGGCCCCGGGCACATCGGCTCTTCACCGTGCCCTCGGCGACGCCGAGGATGCGGGCGACCTCGGCGACCGAGTAGCCCTGCACGTCGACCAGCACCAGCGCGGCGCGTTGCTCAACGGGCAGCGCGGCGAGCGCCTCGCGGACCACCAGCACGGTGTCGTGGTCCGTTGCCGGTGCTGCCGGCTCCAGCCGGCCGGTGCCCGATCCGTCCTCGGCCCGGTTGCCGTCGGGCAGCGGCACGGTCGGGTGCGCCTGCCGACGTCGGATCCGGTCCAGGCAGGCGTTGACCACGATCCGGTGCAGCCAGGTGGTGACGGCGGAGTCACCGCGGAAGCGGGCCGCCGCGCGATGGGCCGACAGCAGGGCGTCCTGGAGTGCGTCGGCGGCCTCCTCGCGGTCGCCGAGGGTCCGCAGGGCCACCGCCCACAACCGGTCGCGGTGCCGGTGGAACAGTTCGGCGAAGGCGTCCCCGTCTCCGGCTACGTGCGCGCGCAGCAGTTCCAGGTCCGTCGCGGCGGCACGTCCGTCCATCACCGCGTCCAGTGCGTGCGGTGCCTGGATCGTGGCGCCCGGCTCACGACCCCTGGACCGTAATCTCCTGCACGCCCAGCTTGAACCCGCCCTCGACCGGAGCCAGTTCGGTGATCCAGAACAGCAGGTACTGGTATTTCTGGTCGGCGTCGAACCCGTTGAACGTCATGGTGGTGCCGTCGTGGTCCTCGAACGGCTGGCCGATGGGGGTCTTGTAGCTCGCCACCAACTGCTTGTCACCGCTGCGGCTGGACGGCGGGTTGGTGGTGCCGGCGAGCAGTTGGGCGGACGCGTTGGTGGCCGACAGCACCGCCTGCACCGACTTGACGGTGTGCGGCTCGCCGAGGTCGATCCAGACGCCCATGCCCTTCTTCAGGTTGCCGAAGTTGGGCCTGTTCAGGTAGGTCTCGGTCTCCCAGCCCTTGTCCTCGTCACCGTCGATGACCTTCTCGGCGTCCCGGACCTCGCTGCGGTTCTTGCTGTCCGGGTCGATGATCCGGACGTCCTTGATCGTCAGCTTGCGGGCCGTCGCGGCGGCCGGGGTGGCGTCACCGGCCGGGGCACTGGAGGTCGGCGCGGCGACCGGGTTGGACTGCGGGTCGTCGTCGCCGCCCAGCGCGATGATCCCGATCAGCAGACCGACCAGGGCGACGGCCAGCAGGCTAGCGATGCCGACGGCGACCTTGCGACCCCCCGCCGCGGCCAGCGGCGACGGCTCTTCCCCGGTCTCGGCGGCAAACCGCAGCGGCCCGCTGTTGTCGAGGTAGTGCTCGTCCTCGGCCGGCACGTCCAGTCGCGCCAACTCGGCGGCGAGCACGTCGGAGGACGGCGGCGCGATCTCGGCGTCGAGCAGGTCCATGGTCAGGTCGTCCAGGTACGCCGGGACGCCCGCCCGAACCTGGCGGGGTGCGGCGATGGCAGCTCCGGCGTCCCGAACAGCGTCCGGGATGGCGGCGCGACCGTGGCCGGCGGTGGCGCCGCGCAGCGGTGCCTCGGCGTGCGGCCAGGAGCCGGTCAGCGCGAAGTAGAGGACACCGCCGACTGCCCGGATGTCGTTCTCCTGGCTGTCGGCGCCGTCGGTGCGGGCGTCGGCCAGGACCACGCGGCCCTCGTCACTGATCATGACGGTGCCGGGGTGGACATTGCCGTGCACCATGCCGGTGGCGTGCACCGCGGCGAGCGCGCTCGCGACAGCGTTGCCGATGGCGGTGGCCCGGGCCGGATCCAGGGGGCCGTCGGCCGCCAGATCCCGCAGGGACTGCCCGTCGACCCACTCGCGCACCACGTACGCCCGGTCGGCCTCGTCGATCGCGTCGTACACGCCGACCAGGTTGGGGTGGATGACCCGGCTGGCCGCGACGGCGGCCTGAAGCATCTCGGTGGCGGAGTCGCCACCCGGGTAGCGCAGCACCACGGCAACGGGGCGGCGCAGGATGACGTCGACCCCGCGCCAGACCAGCCGACCCGCACTGTCGTTGTTGATGTGCTCAACCAGCTCGTACCGCTCGGCGAGGACTTCACCGGCCGTGGGAGCACCGAAGGTCATGACCGGAGGAGCGCTTTCGTCCGCCTCCTGACCCTCGCCGACCTGGGTCACCCGTCCTCCCTCGGTGATCGTGTCGATCGATGAACCCGAACTGCTGGGCATGTGGCTTCCCGCTCTGCCGTTGAAGGAACCGGCCGACCGGTGTCGACGCCCAGCGTCGACCCCTGCCGTACCCGTCGAGAGCGACCTTACCCGGGTTGCCCGTCTCTCCGACATGTCATCTTCCCGCCGTAACTGGCGGGGTTCTGGCAGTCGGAGAAGTCGTCCGGTTACGACCGTTGTCAGCCACGTTGCTGGCACATGTACTAGCTAATCTACGGCTTCACCGCAAGTAGCCGACGCCGGGGCTAAGGCGGCTTGGCGCTCGCGCTGCCTCGTACGTTCCCACCGATCGGTTCGCCACGCTCAGCCGTACGGTTGGTTATCCACAGGCTGAAGCGGTGGTTGACCGGCGAATCGCGGAGTTATCCACAAGAGCATCCCCAGCCTGGTGATCCGTGGTCACGGTCCGCATGAGTGCCAACTTGTTGTAATCGGATGCTGTCGCTCAGCGACCGAGACGGCGGCGGACCATCCCGACCACCTCGGTGATCTCCCCGATCCGCAGCAGCATGGCCAGACCCAGGTAGGTCCCGCCGATCACCGCGCCACCGATCACGAGCTGCACGACAGCCTGCATCCAACTTGGCCGGTCGCCGCCGGGCAGGAGATTCACGACGAGGAGGCCGACCAGGGCGGCCCCCAACGCGGCGATCGCCACTCGGCCGAGGGTGCGCAGAATGGCGCCCATCCCGATCCGACCTACCCGGGGCCGCAGCAGCCAGGCCGAAGCGAACGCCGCCGCCAAGTAGGACACGGCGTTGCCGATCATCATCCCGGCCGCGGCGAAGTGGGCGGCGAAGGCGACGTAGAGCACCACCTGCACACCGATTCGCAGGGCCACCACCGGGATGTTGATCAGCGCCGGGGTGCGGGTGTCCGGCAGGGCGTAGAAGGCGAAGGTGAAGAGCTGGCTGATCGCGAACGGCACCAGCGCCAGCGCCGCCAGGAGCAGCACCAGCGAGGTGTCCGCCGCGTTCTCGTCGGTGAACGCGCCGTAGCGGAACAGCGTCACGGCAAGTGGAGTCGCCAGCACCGCGTAGCAGACCGCGATCGGGGCGAGCACCGCCGAGACGGTGCGGGTGCCCCGGGACAGGTCGGCGGCGACGTCGGAGTACCGACCGTCGGCCGCGGCCGCGCTCATCCGGGGCATCAGTGCGGTGATGATCGATACGGCGATGATGCCGTGCGCCATCATCAGCAGCAGGAACACGTTGTTGTAGATCAGCGGGCCGGCGGCGTTCTCCTTACCTGCCCGGTTCAGCAGGTTGAAGAGCACGATCAGGCCGACCTGGCTCACCGCGACGTAACAGAACATCCAGCCGCCGAGGCGTCCCAGCTCCCGCAGCCCGAGGGTCCGGAAGTCGAACCGGAACTTCCACCGGAAGCCGACCTTTCGCAGCGCCGGCAGCAGCCCGGCGGCCTGAATCGCGACGCCGAGCAGGGTGCCGCCACCGATCAGCAGAATCCGGCCGGTGGTCATCTCGTCCGGCTTGACGATCTCCGCCCCGAAGATCGCTATGTACAGTCCGGCGGTCGCGATCACCACGATGTTGTTGAGGATCGGCGCCCACATCGGCGCAGCGAAGTGCCCGCGGGTGTTGAGCACCGCGCTGATCAGCGCGCTGAGGCCGGTGAAGAAAATCATCGGCAACATCAGGTACGACAGTGCCGTGACGAGGTTCCGGAAGTCGGTCCCCGTCTTGTCGCTGGCGTAGAGCGACGTCAGCACCGAGGCGAAGGCGACCGCGATCAGCGCCGCCGCGGCCAGGGCCAGCACCGCGAGGGTCAGCAGCCGCTGGGCGTACGCCTGACCGCCGTCGGTGTCGACCCTGCGCCGGCGAACCAGCACGGGGATCAGCACGCTGGTGAGGATGCCGCCGAGTAGGAACTCGTAGACCATGCCGGGCAGGATCTGCGCGGTGGTGTACGCGTCACCCACCAGCGCCCCACCCAGCGCGGCGGTCAACGCCAACGTGCGCAGGAAGCCGGTGCCCCGGCTGACCAGGCTGCCGATCGCCATCACCGCGCTGTTGGCCGCCGCGCTCGCCTCACCCACCTGCTCCTGCGGCGGCGCGGTCGACTCCATCGCCGGCTGGTTCAGCGGTTCGGCGGAGATGAACGTGGCACCGTCCCCGGGACGGGTTCCGGCCCCGCCGTCGTTCGCGGCGTTGGCGCTGCGGTAGAGCCCGCCGCTCATCTCCAGCCTCCCAGGGGTACGTCGAGTCGGACACCGACCCGCACGCCACAGACCATAGTCAACCCACAACCGTTACCCGCGCCCGGCGGATCGGATCACACCCTGGCCCGATAAGCTGGCGATCCCATGTCCGAAGCCTCCGCTCCTCACGCCGCCGACCGCCGCGAACTCACCGCCGCGCAGCGCAACGCCGTCGCCGAACTGCTCCGGGTGTCCCCGGTCGCCGACGAGTTGGGCCGCCGCTTCGTCCGCGCCGGTCACGAACTGCACCTGGTGGGCGGTTCGGTGCGGGATGCCCTGCTCGGTCGACTCGGGGACGACCTCGACTTCTGCACCGACGCGCACCCCGACGAGACCCTGCGGATCATCAAGGGCTGGGCCGAGTCGATCTGGGAGACCGGTCGGGAGTTCGGCACCATCGGCGCTCAGCGCGACGGCCTCCGGCTGGAGATCACCACCTTCCGCGCGGAGTCGTACGACCAGGTCAGCCGCAACCCGGTGGTGGTGTACGGCACCAGCCTCGACGAGGACCTGAAGCGGCGCGACTTCACCATCAACGCGATGGCTGTCAGCCTGCCGGACCACCGGTTCACCGACCCGCACGGCGGGCTGGCCGACATCTCGGCCAAGGTGATCCGTACCCCGAGCACGCCGGGTGAGTCGTTCGGCGACGACCCGCTGCGGATGCTGCGGGCCGCCCGGTTCGCCGCCCAGTTGCGGTTCGCGGTGCACCCGGACGTGCACCTGGCGATGACCGAGATGGCCGCCGACCTGGACCGGATCACCGCCGAGCGGATCCGCGACGAGTTCACCAAGCTGCTCTGCGGCGCCGACCCGATCACCGGGTTGCGGCTGCTGGTCGACACCGGGCTGGCCGAGCGGTTCCTGCCGGAGCTGACCGGGCTGAAGCTGGAGATCGACGAGCACGCCCAGCACAAGGACGTCTACGAGCACACCTTGACGGTCGTCGAGAACGCGGTCTCCTACGAGGAGGAGGGCTGTGACTTCATCCTGCGGATGGCCGCCCTCCTGCACGACGTGGGCAAGCCGGCGACGAAGGCGGTCGGGTCCGACGGCCGGGTCAGCTTCCACCACCACGAGGTGGTCGGCGCCCGGCTGACCAAGGCCCGGATGAAGGCGATGCGGTACCCGAAGGAGGTCACCGCGAAGGTGACCGCGCTGGTCGCGCTGCACCTGCGCTTCTACGGGTACGGGCGGGGCGAGTGGACCGACTCGGCGGTGCGCCGCTACGTCGCCGATGCCGGTGACCTGCTGCCCCGCCTGCACAAGCTGACCCGCTCGGACTGCACCACCCGCAACCGGCGCAAGGCGGCCCAACTCGCGGCCGACTACGACGCGCTGGAGGATCGGATCGCCCGCATCGCCGCCGAGGAGGACCTGGCCCGGGTCCGACCCGACCTGGACGGCAACGCGATCATGGAGCTGCTCGGCGTACCGCCGGGGCCGGTGGTCGGGCGGGCCTGGAAGCACCTCAAGGAGCAGCGCCTTGAGCACGGCCCACTGGACCGCGACGCCGCCGAGGCGGAGCTGCTGCGCTGGGCCCGAGCCGAGGGTCTCATCAGTTAGTCCCACCCCACCCCTCCTCGCGCGATCTTGCACTTTCTGCTGCGACATAAAGGGGCGCTCTGCCCATATCGCCAGCCGAAACTGCAAGATCGCGCGAGGAGGGG
>NZ_QGSZ01000187.1 GCF_003857055.1 Micromonospora inaquosa
CCTCCACGCCGACCACCCCGACCGACCCGCCGACCGACCCGCCAACGGACCCGCCCACCAACCCGCCCGGCTCGGCCAGCGAGATCGTCGGCACCCAGTCCGGCCGGTGCATCGACGTACCCAACGCCTCCCGCAACAACGGCACCCGGGTGCAGCTCTACAACTGCAACGAGCAGACCAACCAGGCCTGGACCTACACCTCAACCAAACAACTACAGGTGTACGGCAACATGTGTCTCGACGCCGCAGGTTCCGGCAACGGCGCGGCAGTCCAGATCTACAGCTGCCACGGACAAACCAACCAACAGTGGAACGTCAACTCCAACGGCACCATCAGCAGCGTCCAATCCGGCCGCTGCCTGGATGCCTGGAGCACCAGCAACGGAGCCCAGATCCAGCTCTACGACTGCCACGGACAAACCAACCAACAGTTCCGGCTCGCCCCCCTCGCCTGATGCCGGCGGGCTCGGCGTCTGGCCGGGCCCGCCCACATCACCCCAGCGCGGCAACCGTACGGGCGCAGTTCAACGAGGGGCGATCAGTGGCGCGAAATCGACGCGAGTGAGGGGCTGTTCGGACAGTGAACCGTCTGCGCGGGGCACCCTGAGCGGCCGGCCGTCACGGGAGAACGTGACGGTGGTGACGTCGTCACGGCTGGTGAGGGTGCAGACGATCTGCCCGAAGGCGAGGACCTCGTCACTGCGGCCGGCCTCCTCGCCCGGTTTGTCGACCACGACTCGGGCCTCGGTGCCGGTCACAGTGACACCGGCGGCGTTGACAGCTCCCGGCAGCGCGGTGGTCAAGTCGGTGTCGCGTTCGGCCGTGGTGGGTCCGGCCAGCAGATGCCGCAGTTGGTCCTCGACGGTTGGCGGCCGGTCGACCCGCCGGACGAACGAGATGATCCGGTTGTCCCGGACGAAGCAGAGCGTTTCGGCGGCGGGGCCAACTGGTGCGCTCGTGTCGGCGGACGCAGAACTCTGGAACGGCCCTTGCGGTGCCCGCACCACCCGGGGGGCGTCATCGGTGGGAATGCTGCAGCTGGTCAGCAGCGCGGCAAGCGCCAGGACGACGAGATGACGATGGTTCATGGCAGGCTCTCCGGCAGGGTGACGCGGAAGCGGGCGCCTCCACCGGGCCGGTCACCGACGGTGACGTGTCCGCCGTGTGCTGCGGCGTGCTGCGCGACCAACGCGAGTCCGAGTCCGGTGCCGTCGCCGGTGCCGCGGGTGTGAGCTGCTCGCCCACGAACGAACCGGTCGAAGATCGCCTCGCGGTCCTCGACCGGCACACCTGGTCCGTCATCCTCGACCTCGATGGTTGCGGCGTTACCGTCGCGGCCCAGCCGGACGCCGGCCGGGCCACCCCCGTAGGTCACCGCGTTGTCGAGCAGGTTCGCCAGGACCTGCGCGACACGGCGCCGCTCGACCAGCCATGTCGCCGGCACGTCGGGGGCGAGATGGACGAGCGTGGTGGGCAGGTCGAGGGCGCGGCAGGCGTCGCGGGCCAACTCCACGACGTCCACGGAGGCCCGGTGGGCGGGCTGGTCGCTGCGGGCCAGGTCGATCAGGTCGTTGACGAGCCGCTGAAAACGGTCGATCTCGTCGGCGACGAGCCCGGCCGCGATGGCGGTCCGTTCGTCCTGGTGTTCCCGACGGCGGGCCAGGACGCTGGCCGCCGCGGCGAGGGTCTGCAACGGGGAACGCAGCTCGTGGCTGACGTCGGCGGCGAACCGGCGGTCCCGCTCGATGCGGTGGGCGAGGCGGTCGACCATCTGGTTGAACGAGGAGGACAGGCGGGTCAGGTCGGGGTCGGTGGCCGTGTCGAGGCGGGCGGTGAAGTCACCGGCGGCGATCTTCTCGGCCGCGTCGGCGACCGCCGTCAGCGGGCGCAGCCCGTGCCGGGTGGCGTACCAGCCGAGTGCCGCGCCGGATCCGGCGACCATGATCGCGACGGTGGTCAGCGCGAGGGCCAGGACCTGGAACGTCTGTTCCAGCTCGCGGAGCGAGTTGATCTCGAAGTACGTCGCGGACGCGGACAGCGGAACCCCGACGACCAGGGCGGGTTGCCCATCGACACGTACCCGCTGCACCGCGGGTTCTCCGGCGGCGACGATCCGACGCAGCGCGGTGGGGATGGCGGCCGTGGTGCCGGGGTCGGCGGCGCGCGCGTACCACTCGCCGTTGAGGTGCAGCACCGGTCGACGGCTTCCCCCGGTGTCCAACGACCGGAGCACCTCCACGACGTCCGGGGTGTCGGTGTCGATCCCGGCGCGGACGACGGTAGCGTCGAAGTAGGCCGCGCGCAGGGCGGTGCGTTCCCGCTCGTCGAGCAGGGATCGGCGGGTCAGGTCGTAGGAGATCAGGGCCATCGACGCCGAGAGCAGGAGCGCGCCGACGGCGAACGCGGCGGTCACCCGGGTACGCAGGCCGAGGCGTCTCATCGCTGCAGCTTGTAGCCCAGGCCCCGCAGGGTGACCAGGTGCCGCGGGTTCGCCGGGTCCGGCTCGATCTTCTGCCGCAGCCGGCCCACGTGCACGTCGACGAGCCGTTCGTCTCCGCTGTCGTACCCCCAGACCCGTTCCAGTAGTTGCTGGCGGGACAGCACCCGGCCGGCGTGCTCGGCCAGCTCGCACAGCAGCCGGAATTCGGTGCGGGTGACCGGTACGGGTTGCCCGGCGCGGCGAATCTCCCCCCCATCGGGGCTGATCTCCAGCTCACCGACCACGAGCACCGGCACGGGCTCCGGCGTGTGCCCCGCGACGCCGGTACGGGCACGGCGCCGCAGGGCGCGCAGCCGAGCGGTCAGTTCCTTGATCGCCACCGGCTTGACGACGTAGTCGTCGGCGCCGGCTTCGAGGGCGGCGACGATGTCGTGGGTGTCGTCGCGGGCGCTGACCACCACGATCGGCACGTCGTCGTCACGGCGTAGTTGCCGAATGCACTCGAAACCGTCGAGACCGGGCAGCATCAGATCGACCAGCACGTAGTCGGCCGGGTCGCGGCGCTGCGTGCGCAGGCCCTCCTCGGCCGTGGCCGCGCCGAGAGCCTCGTAGCCTTCGTCCTCGAGTGCGAGCAACAACGCCAAACGGATGCGGTCGTCGTCCTCGATCACCAGTACGGCCGTCATACCGGGCATCATCCCCAGACGACCGGCTCGGCTGCCAACCGCAGCGGCCGGTTGGCTGATTTGTCACGGAACTGTCACAGATCCGCGTGGTGACCGCCAAGCCGGCACGGCAGGGTCCTAGACGACCACGTCCGTGAAGGAGAGGGGTGTGCCCGTGAGCGGACCGCTGGCAACTACGTCGTGCACGCTGCCGCTGGTCGAGGTGTGCGTCACCGAGTTCGACCTGGGCTGTCTGCCGGCGACCGGGGCAGTTTTCGACCAACTGCTGGCCCTGCATCCCGCACAGGTGGTGGTCGACCTGTCTGGCTGCCGGCACATCGACGCCGCCGGCATCGGCCTCCTGCTCGATGTGCACCGGCGCCTCGCCCGTACCGACGGGGTCCTCACCGTTCGCAACCCGAACCCGCGCATCCAACGCATCCTGCACACCGCCCGTCTGGACCAGATCCTGCCGATAGTCGACACGGCCCCGCCGCCCTGCACCTCGTCGGCGGGGCAGGAACCCTCCGCCCCACCGCCGCCGTTGGTAGCCCATGGCCGCGCCTCGGTAAGAGCCGCGAACTGACGTTCGCCAGCGGCCTCACCTGTCCCACCATCGGGCTGGACCGCCACCCGGGCCGCGACCATCAGGCTCGGGAGCCAGCCCCGCTTCGGCTCCGCACGAATGCCGTGTCCCACCGCACTCTTCGGACACGGCCCCAGGAAGGACCAGCAGAATGACCGTTGTCCCGGACGACCACCTGATGACCCTGATCTGCGACACCTGCGGCGACTCCGTCACGGCCACCGCGTGCGTGCTCCCCGACGCGGAGGTCGTCTGGACGCTGGTGTCCGAGCAGGGGTGGAGCGGTTCTCCGTTCGCCACCGGCCCGCATCGCTGCCCGCACTGCAGCCTGCTGCCGCCCCCTGCTGGCGGCCAGGCGTCGTGCGGTGACCACGGTCCCGGTGGCATCCTCGGCATCGACCACGTCGACGACGTGACAGTTGTCGCCGCCGCCGGTGACGTCGATCTCGACACCGGTGACACCCTGCGCCACGCTCTGCGGCACGCGGCCGACATGGGCGGACACGTCGTGGTCGACCTGAGCCGAGTTCACCTGATCGACTCCACCGGTCTCGGCCTCCTCGTCCGCGCCCACCGCGACGCCCGAGACCGTGGGGCCACGCTCTGCCTGGCCGCGCCGTCGCGGTTCATCCGCACCGTCCTGCACACGATGCGCCTGGACGGAGCCTTCCCCATCTTCGACAGCCGCGACGACGCCCTCGCCCAACTGTCCGAGGGTTCGGTGTCGCAGCGGCCAACCTCCTCCGCCTCGACGGCTGCCCGTTCCTGACCGAGCTCGAACGGCCGGCGGTCCCTGCCACGAACGTTGAGGCCGCCCGCCGCTCGCCCCGGCACCCGCACTCGAAGGACATCCGAGGAAGCCCATGAGCATCGCCGGTCTCGTCACCGCGCTCCTCGTCGGCATCGCAATCGGCCTGCTCGGCAGGCTGATCATCCCGGGACGCCGGGAAGCCCCGATCTGGCTGACCGTGTCCGTCGGGGTGGTCGCCGCGCTGGCGGGCACCATCCTCGCCCGTCTCGCGGGCGTTCATACCGGCACCCTCAACCTCCCGACCCTGGTCATCCAGGTCGGCCTCGCCGGCGGCGGCGTCGTGCTCGTCGTCGCCACCGCCAAGCCTGAACCGTCCGACTCCCCATGAACGGGAGACGACGCAGCGCCGGCACCGGAACGCCCGCTTCGCCACGATCAAGGAGCTGACCGTGTACATGCCATGGCCACTACCCGACGAGAACTGGTTCGGCGACACCTCGAACCAGCCCGAGCCGGACCGCGAGGACCTACGAATCGAGGCGCTTGTCGCGCAGCGCTTGAGCATCGACTGGACCACCCGGCGCCAGCAGATCGTTGTCTCCGTGCAGAACCGGGTCGTCATCCTCGCCGGCGTGGTGAGTGACCCGAACACGCGGCAGGTCGCGGCGGAACTCGCCTCCGACGTGCCCGGCGTCTTCGACATCTGCAACACACTGCGGCTCAGCGGCCCACGACGCAGCCACTACCACGGGTGACTGCGCCGCACGCTGCGTGACCGGGGATGGCACGCTCTCGTTTTCAGGGGCGGTGACAGCCTGATGGTCGTCGTTTGGCTAACGTAGAGGTCGGTGTTGTGCCGGGAAGACTGGTCGGCGCTTCTGTCACCGACCCCACCGGAGGACCCCGATGGCCCCACCACCGGCGAACCGCACGCCACTTCTGCTCAGCCGCAGGAGTTGGCCTGAGGTACGCCGGATCGGGGACATCCTTCGGACCGAAACGGTCGGTGGAGTGCTGCTGCTGGTGGCCGCGGTGCTTGCCCTCGCCTGGGCGAACTCGCCCTGGTCCGACGCGTACCGCTCGCTCGCCGACGTCACCGTGGGCCCCGGCGCGCTGCATCTGGACCTCTCGTTGGCGCAGTGGGCCGCTGATGGCCTGCTAGCGATCTTCTTCTTCGTCGCGGGGCTGGAGCTCAAGCGCGAGTTCGTCGCCGGTGACCTGCGCGAGCCCCGCCGGGCGATGCTGCCCGTCGCCGCCGCACGCGGCGGCATGACGCTGCCGGCGCTGATCTACGTGGCGTTCAACGTCGGGGCCAGCGACGGGGCGCTGACCGGCTGGGCGATCCCGACCGCCACGGACATCGCGTTCGCCCTCGCCGTGCTCGGGGTGATCAACACAAGTCTGCCCTCGGCGATGCGGACCTTTCTGCTCACCCTCGCCGTGGTCGACGATCTGCTGGCCATTGTGATCATCGCGATCTTCTACACCAGTTCCCTGCACTTCGGGCCGCTGCTGCTCGCGCTGGCCCCGATGGCGCTGTTCGGTCTGCTGGTACAGCGCCGGGTGCGGTCCTGGTGGCTGCTACTGCCGCTGGCCATCACGACATGGGCGCTCGTGCACGCCTCCGGTGTGCACGCCACCGTCGCCGGGGTCGCCCTGGCCTTCACCGTGCCGGTGCTGCGCCGCAAGCCGGGGCCTGGCCCTGGACTGGCAGAGCACTTCGAACACCGAATTCGACCGCTGTCCGCCGGGGTCGCGGTCCCGGTGTTCGCGTTCTTCGCCGCCGGCGTCTCGCTCGTCGGGGCGGGCGGCCTCGGTGCGACCCTGACCGACTCGGTCGCCGTGGGGGTGGTGGTCGGGTTGGTTGTGGGGAAAGCCGCCGGCGTCCTCGGGGCCACCTGGCTCGTGCAGCGATTCACCCGGGCCCGGCTCGCCGAAGGGCTCGCCTGGTGGGACATGGCCGGGCTGGCGTTGTTGGCCGGGGTCGGTTTCACCGTGTCGCTGCTCATCGGCGAGCTGGCATTCGGGGCCGGCACCGAACGCGACGACCACTCCAAGATCGGAGTCCTGCTCGGGTCGCTGCTGTCGGCGGTGCTGGCCACCATCGTCCTCCGCGCTCGTAATCGGCATTACCAGGGGGTCTGCGCCCTGGAGGAACGCGACAGCGACGCCGACGGGGTGCCCGACGTCTACGAGGAACAGCCGACCACGACGAGGCCGTCCTGATTTCGGCCATGCGTGCTGCCGATGCCTCGCGGAGCGGTTGCCCTGGTTGTCGAAATCAGCCGCACTGAGTTCGGTGGGAGCAGGTGGCCGAGTCGCGCAGACAGGGTGGCCGCCGAGCCGTGACTTCCGGGAGTACATTCACATCAGGTGCGCCGGGAAGTCTGGTCGGCAGGTCATGTCGTGCTGCGGCTCCCGGAGGTTCCGATGGGCGTTTCTGCCTTGCGCACCGAAAACCTGTCCAAGCGGTACGGGCGGTTACTCGCCCTCGATAACCTCAGCCTCGACGTCGCGGCGGGCGAGGTGTTCGGGTTCCTCGGCCCCAATGGCGCCGGAAAGTCAACCACGATCCGGCTGCTGCTCGGGCTTGCCCGACCCACTGCCGGACGAGCGCGGATCTTCGACACCGACGCCGCCGACGTCGCCACCACCCACCGCAAGCTCGCCTACGTGCCGGCGGATGTGGCGCTGTGGCCACGGATGACCGGCGCCGAGGTGCTGGATCTGCTCGCCCGCGTCGGCCCCGGTACGGACACCGCCTACCGTGACGAACTCATCCAACGGTTCGCGCTGGATGTGTCCAAACCGGCCGGCACCTACTCGACGGGCAACCGGCAGAAGGTCGCTCTGATCGCGGCGTTCGCCACCCGGGCGCCTCTGCTGGTGCTGGACGAGCCAACCAGCGGCCTGGACCCGCTCATGGAACTGCAATTCCGGCAGGCCGTCGGGGTAGCCCGCGACAACGGGCAGACGGTGTTCCTCAGTTCCCACCAGCTCGCCGAGGTCGAGGCCGTCTGCGACCGCGTCGGCATCCTGCGCGCTGGCGAGCTGGTGGAGGTGGCGTCCGTCGCACAGCTACGCCGACTGCACCACACCGAGGTGGCCGCAACGTTCACCGGCACGCCCCCGGACCTCACCGGCGTCCTCGGCGTCGACGGCCTGCACAACGACGGCGTCGCGACAGTGCGGTTCACCCTGAACGGCTCCCCCACTGCGGCGCTGCGTGCCCTCGCTGACGCTGATGTGGCGACGATCGTCGTCCGTGAGCAGAGCCTGGAGGAGATCTTCCTCGCCTACTACGGGCAGAACGCCCGATGATCGCGATTACGGCACCGGCCCGCCCGGAGCGTGTACTGAGAGGTCTCGCAGTGCGCCAGGTGCGCCGTGCTGCCCTGGTCGTGACCACTGTGTGCGCGGGGATGTCCGCCCTGGTGGTGGTCGGCTACCAGAGCGAGGCGCTGGATCCGGCCGCCTTGGCGGCGCTGGCCCGCAACCCGGCGATCCGCACCTTGTTCGGCGAACCGGTCGCGCTCGACCAGGCGGGCGGGTTCACAGTGTGGCGTACGGGCACCGTCCTGGCGGTCCTGCTCGGTGTGTGGGCGATGCTGGCCGCAACCCGGATCACCCGTGGGGAGGAGGACGCCGGCCGGTGGAGCCTGTTGCTGTCCGGCGGCACCACCCTCGCCGTGGCTGTCCGCCAGCACCTCGGTGTCCTGGCCGTCGTCCCGGTCCTCGCTGGAGCGGCGACCGCCGCGGCGATGATCGCCTCGGAAGCGGACATCACCGGTTCGGTGTTGCACGGAATCGGCCTCGCTGCCGTCGGAATCTTCTTCGTCGCCCTTGGGGGAGTCAGCGCACAGATGTTCTCCAGCCGGTCGGCGGCCAACGGTGCCGCGGCCGCCGCCCTGGTCGGCGGGCTGCTCGCGCGGATGGTTGGCGACGGTATGCCGGCACTGGCCTGGCTTCGGTGGCTGTCCCCGTTCGGGCTCATGGCACTGACCCGCCCGTTCGACACCAACCGAGGGCTGCCGGTGGCGGTGCTGGCATGCGCCGCGCTGCTGCTACTGGCCCTCGCGGGTGGGCTTGCGGCTTGGCGTGACGTCGGCGCCGGCATTCTCGTGACGGCCGACAGCCGGCCGGCGCGTACCGCGTTGCTCGGTTCGGTGCCGGCCTTCGCGGTACGGCGCACCTTGCGACCGCTGGCCGCATGGTCTGCGGGAATCGGCGCGTACTTCCTGCTCCCGGGTTTGATTGCCCGGTCCATGACCGAATTCCTGACCGACAATCCCCAGTTCGCGGCCATGGCGGCCCAGGCAGGCTTCCCCGCCCTCGGCACGGTCGAGGGCTACGCCGCCACCCTGTTCGCGCTGCTGGCAGTCCCGGTCGGGGTCTTCGTCGCCGTGCGGCTCGCTGCCGTCGCCGCGGACGAGAATGCCCGGCGCCTCACCCTGCTACTGGCCGCACCGGTAACCCGACTGCGGCTGCTGGCTGCCGAGGTGGCCGTCGCTGGCTGCGCCGCGCTGGTCCTGATCACGGTCGCGGGCCTCGCCATGTGGGCCGGCACGGCCACTGTCCACGCCGGCCTTGGGATGGGCGACGCGATCGCCGGGGCCTGGAACGTCGTGCCGATCGTGGTGCTCTGTCTGGGAGCCGCCGTCCTGGCGCTCGGATGGAGACCACGCACCGTTGCGGCGGTCGGTGCTCTCCCGGCCGTTGGCGGGTTCATGTGGCAGGTCATCGCCGACAGCGTCGACGCCCCCTCCTGGGTCCGTGCGCTGTCCCCGTTCGCGCACCTGGCCGCGGTGCCGGCCACCGCACCGGACTGGCCCGCGGCGTCGGTGATGGCCGGCATCGCCGCAGCAGGAGCGGTCGCCGGCACGATCGGCTACCGCCGCCGTGACCTGTCTGCCTGACCGATCTCATCACCACGACGCTCCACCATGTTCCGCGCTCAGGGACCGCATCATCCGGCTGCGGACCGCCGGCACGTACGGCGCTGGCGCCTTTGTGTCGCGGTGCTCGCCACCCCAGCGGCGGGAGAGGCTCATCCGCGACCGAAGCCGACCCCGTCAGCGGCGTAGGCACCCCGACATCCACCAGACGCTGTCGGGCGACTGGCGGCGACGACAGGGGGCCCCGCCGAAACGGCGAGGCCCCTCACGTCATGCGGCTCAGGCGAGCGTGTTGAGGTAATCGGGATTGGCCTTCAGCCACTCCTCGACGGCCTTCTTCTCGTCGCCCTTGTGGGTGTTGAACATCAGGTCCTCCAGGGACGCGAGCTGATCACCGTCCATCTTGAACTTCTTCAGCATCGCGGTGACGTCGGGGAAGTCCTCGCCGAAGCCGGTACGGGCCAGAGTGTTGACCTGCTCGGCCTGGCCGAGGGTGCCCTTCGGGTCGGCGAGGTCCTTCAGCTCGTACTTCGCGTAGGCCCAGTGCGGGTGCCAGAGGGTGACCACGATCGGCTTCTTGTCGGCGATCGCGCCCTCCAACGCGGCCAGCATCGCCGGGGTGGAGGAGGTCTGCAGCTTCAGCTTGCCGTCCAGGCCGTACTCGGGGATGACCTTCTCCTGGGTGGCCTTGGTCAGACCTGCGCCCGGCTCGATGCCGATCAACTGCCCGTCGAAGTTGCCGGCCTTGTCGGCCAGGTCGGCCAGCGAGTCGACGCCCTCGACGTACTTCGGCACCGCGATGCTCAGGCTGGCGTCGTCGTACCAGACGCCGAGCTTCTCCAGCTTGTCGCCGTACTTCTCCAGGTACGAGGCGTGTGTCTGGGGCAGCCAACTGTCCAGGAACAGGTCGATGTCGCCGTTGGCGAGACCACCGTAGACGAAACCGGCCTCCAGATTCTTGAGCTCGACCTGGTAGCCCTTGTCCTGCAGGATGTCCTGCCACAGGTGGGACGCCGCGATCGCCTCGTCCCAGGCCATGTAACCGATGGTGATCTTCTTGCTGTCGCTGGAGGCGTCGTCCTGCTCGCCGCAGGCGGCAGCGCCACCGAGGGCCAGGGTGGCGGTCACCGTGAGCGCGAGAGCGCGCTTCAGTGTCGTGAACAAAAGGGTTGTCCTTTCTCTTTCGGGTATGCCGGCGGACCCCGCGTACGCGGGAAAGGGATTGCCGGCGGAGTGCGGCGGTCAGGCGGCCTCGCGCGCGAGGCGTTGCGCCCGTGCGGACGGGAAGCGGTCGCCCGCCGAGTCGGTGAGCCGGTCGAGCACCACGGCGAGGATCACGACGGCGATTCCACCCTCGAAACCGCTGCCCACCTCGATCTGGGACAACGCGAACATGATCACCTTGCCGAGGCCGCCGGCGCCCACCATGCCGGCGATCACCACCATGGACAGGGCCAGCATGATGACCTGGTTGACGCCGGTCATGATCGTGGGCAGTGCCAGCGGCAGCTTGGTTCGCAGCAGCACCATCCACGGTGGCGCACCGAACGACTCGGCGGCCTGGACGATCTCCTTGTCGACCTGGCGCAGACCCAGCGCGGTCAGGCGGACCCCGGGCGGCATGCTGAAGACCAGGGTGGCCAGCACGCCCGGCACGGTGCCGATGCCGAAGAAGAAGATCGCCGGAATGAGGTACACGAACGCGGGCATGGTCTGCATCAGGTCCAGCACCGGCCGGGCCACCGCTGAGGCCCGCCTGTTCTCCGCGACGAGCACGCCCAGCGGGATAGCCATCAGCAACGCCAGGGTGCTGGCCACGAGCACCTGGGCCAGCGTGCTCATGGTCTCCTCCCAGTACGGCATTCCGGCCACCAGGCCGAGACCGACCGCGGTGCCGATGGCGAACTTCCACCCGCGCAGCCACCAGCCGAGCCCGGCGAGCACCAGCACTACCACCACCGCCGGTACGCCGGTGAGCAGGTCGTCGAGCGGTCGCACCAACGTCTCGACCACAGTGGCGACACCGTCGAAGAACGGACCGAGGCTGGCGGTGGCCCAGTCGACGGCGGCCTCGGTCCAGGCGCCCAGCGGCACCCGGGGCAGCCAACTGTCCAGCGGCGACTGCGTCAGGCTCATGCCGGCTCTCCCTTCGTCCCGACCAGTTCCACCTGGTCCTGGCCCTGCGTCGGCTCGTTCGGTGTCGCGGCGGCCAGCGCACTGAGCAGGGTGATCCGGGGGATCACCCCAATCAGCCGGTCGCGCTCGTCGAGAACGGCCACCGGATGCTGGCTCTCCGCGCAGTCGGCGAAGAGGTCGGCCACCGAGGTGTCCCCGGTGACCGTGCGAACCCGCTCGGTCGACACGAACCCGTCGAGGTGGGGGCGGCCCTCGCGAAGCGCCCGCAACACCTCGTCCTCGGTGACCGTGCCGAGGAACCTCTTCATCGGACCGGTCACGTAGACCACCGAGGTCTGGCTCTCCCGCAGCGCCTTAGCGGCGACCCGGGGACCGGCGTTGACGTCCAGCACCTGCTGGGGCTTCTCCATGACTGACGCGGCAGTGAGGATCCGAGTCCGATCGACGTCCGCGACGAACTGCGCCACGTAGTCGTTGGCCGGGTCAGTGAGGATCTCCTCGGCGGTGCCGATTTGAACGATCCGACCGTCGCGCATCACGGCGATCCGGTCGCCGAGCCGCATGGCCTCGTTCAGGTCGTGGGTGATGAAGATGATCGTCTTGCCCAGTTCGGCCTGCAGTTCCAGGAGTTGGTCCTGGATCTCCCGGCGGATCAGTGGGTCCAGTGCCGAGAACGCCTCGTCCATCAGCAGGACCTCGGTGCCGGCCGCGAGTGCGCGAGCCAGCCCGACCCGCTGCCGCATGCCGCCGGACAGGTCGTGGGGCAGGTTGTCCGCCCACTCCGTCAGGCCCACCATACGCAGCGCGTCCATGGCCCGCTCACGTCGCTCCGCCTTGGGCAGCCCGGCAACCTCGAGCGCGTACCCGGCGTTCTCCAGCACCGTCCGGTGCGGCATGAGCGCGAAGTGCTGGAACACCATGCTGATCTTCTCGCGGCGCAGCTTGCGTAGCGCCGCCGGCTTGAGCGTGGTCAGCTCGACCCCATCGACCCGCACGCTGCCCCTGGTGGGGCGCAGCAGACCATTGAGCATCCGGATCAGGGTCGACTTTCCGGAACCGGAGAGACCCATGACGACGAAGATCTCGCCGGGGCGTACCTCGAAGTTCGCGTCGATCACGGCGGCCGTGGCCGGTAGCCCGGCCAGCGCCTCGGCACGCGGCTTTCCGTCCGCGAGACGCCGTACCGCTTCGTCAGCTCGACTGCCGAAAACCTTGTAGAGCGATTGCACTGTGAGCGCGGACACAATCCCCCTTCGAGACGGAAACCGGCTGGCGCATCGCGTCGCCGGCGCCATCTCGCGTCTCATCGTCGATATCAACATCGATCACGTTCAGCGAGCCACATAGGCTTGGCGGCGAAACCTACCCACGCCCTCGCGACAAATCCAGTCAGCACGGCAGGGTTGTGGATATGCACACAAAAATTTGCCGCAGCACCGGTGCCGGATTGATCGCCCGAC
Organism: Micromonospora inaquosa; assembly: GCF_003857055.1. Taxonomy (GTDB): domain Bacteria; phylum Actinomycetota; class Actinomycetes; order Mycobacteriales; family Micromonosporaceae; genus Micromonospora; species Micromonospora inaquosa. The sequence goes on from NZ_QGSZ01000187.1 coordinate 12,934, forward strand.
ATGTAATGCAACCCATCGCACCACCGTGGTCTGACCGGGCGGATTCGTTGCCGCCTGCGCCGCTCGTCCCGCTGCAACGCGCCTCACCTGCGCGTTGACGTCCATCTGGAGAGCAGTTCCAGAATTTGACGGGGTTGATAGGAAACTGTCACACGACTGTCATACTTAATCGCGGCTCGATCGCGTAATCTCACCTTCGGCGCACTGGGGCGGCTCCCGATTCCGGCCAAGCCCGAGGGGAACGTCCCCATTTCGCCAATGCCCCAACTCATCGGGACGAGCGATCGAGCAAGCTGAGAATTACGTGTCTGGTATCCCCTCTCACAAGGGTCTCCCCCAGCGGCCCACCGAGGCGTCGGTATTCTTGACTGGGCACTGCCTGCACCCATCTGCCCGTCAGCTGAGGGGGGACCATGCCCGATCACATCGACCTCGCTCGCCTGCGCGAAGTGCTCGACGGACCGTGGGCCGAGGTCCGCGACGCGCACCGGAATCACCTCGACGCGCGTTTCCTCCCGGTGTACGGCGAGACTGGTGACCAGGCACGGGAGCGGATCACCCGACTACTCAGCGACCTCCCCGTCGAGCTGGGCGTGGCGTCGGCCTTCCCCACCGAGTACGGCGGCAGATCCGACGCCGGCGGGTCGATCGTGGCCAGCGAGATGCTGGCGCAGGTCGACCTGTCCCTGATGGTCAAGGCCGGCGTGCAGTGGGGCCTGTTCGGCGGCGCCGTCACCGCCCTCGGCACGAGGCGACACCACGACGCCTACCTCCGGGACATCATCTCGGGTCGGATCTTCGGCTGTTTCGCGATGACCGAGACCGGCCACGGCTCCGACGTCCAGCAACTGCGCACCACCTGCAGGTACGACCCGCAGACGCAGACCTTCGACCTGCACACCCCGCACGAGGCAGCCCGCAAGGACTACATCGGCAACGCCGCACGGGACGGACGGATGGCGGTGGTCTTCGCGCAGCTGATCACCAACGGGCGACGGCACGGTGTGCACGCGTGGCTGGTGCCGATCCGCGACGCCCAGGGCAACCCGCTGCCCGGCGTGACCATCGGCGACGCCGGGCCCAAGGCCGGCCTGCTCGGCGTGGACAACGGGCGGCTCAGCTTCGACCACGTGACGGTGCCCCGCGACATGCTCCTGGACCGGTACGGTCAGGTCGCCGAGGACGGCTCGTACTCAAGCCCGATCGAGAACGACTCCCGACGCTTCTTCACCATGCTCGGCACCCTGGTCCGCGGCCGGGTGAGCGTGGGCGGCGCCGCGTCCGCGGCCACCAAGTCAGCCCTGACCATCGCGGTGCGCTACGGCGACATCCGCCGGCAGTTCGGCACGCCCGGCGCCGACCGGGAGGTGCTGATCAACGACTACCTGGCCCACCAGCGCAAGCTGCTGCCCGCCCTGGCCACCACGTACGCGCTGCACTTCGCCCAGACCGAGCTGGTCACCTCGCTCGGCGAGGTGCAGGGCGGCGACGGCCCGGTCGACGAGCACCGACAGCGGCAGCTGGAGTCCCGAGCCGCCGGCCTCAAGGCCGCGCAGACCTGGCATGCCACCCGCACCATCCAGATGTGCCGCGAGGCGTGCGGCGGCGCCGGTTACCTGGCCGAGAACCGGCTACCCGGTCTCAAGGCGGACACCGACGTCTTCACCACGTTCGAGGGCGACAACACGGTGCTGCTGCAACTGGTGGCCAAGGGGCTGCTCACCGGCCACCGGGACGCGTTCGGCTCGTTGGACGGCTGGGGGCGCGCATCCTTCGTCGCCGACCAGGTCCGCGAGATGGTGCTCGAGCGCACCGCCGCGCGGTCGCTCATCGAACGGCTGATCAGCGCCGTACCCGGCCGCGACGACGAGGTCGCCGTCACCGACCGCGGCTGGCAGCTCAAGGCCTTCGAGGATCGCGAGAGGCACCTTCTCGACGGCGCTGTCCGCCGGCTACGCAACGGCGCGGCCACCAAGAAGGACCGTCCCTTCGACATCTTCAACGACGTCCAGGACCACGTTCTCGCGGTCGCCACCGCGCACATCGACCGGGTCACCCTGGAGTCGTTCGTCGCCGGCATCGAGGAGACCGCCGACCCCGCGGTCCGGGCGCTGCTCTCCCGGGTCGGTGACCTGTACGCGCTCAGCGTGATCGAGGCCAACAAGGGTTGGTTTCTGGAGCACGGCCGGCTCACGCCGGCCCGCTCCAAGGCGATCACCGGCGTCGTGAACGGCCTGCTCAAAGAGCTGCGCCCGCACATGCGGACGCTCGTGGACGGCTTCGCCATCCCGGACACCTGGCTGAACTGCGCCATCCTGAAAGAGGAACCCGGCCGGCAGGACCTGATGACCGCGCACGACGCCGCAGATGATCGGCAGGTAGTACCGGCATAGGGATCAGGGCGAGGGTGCGGGGGTCAGGAGGGAGTCGTCCGGGCCTCGGCCACCGGCCGGGTACTCCCGCAACGGCACCTCCCCCGCCCGCCACACGTCGAGTACCGGCTCCACGATGCGCCAGCAGTCCTCGGCGGTGTCGCCCCGCACCGAGAGCGTCGGGTCGCCGTCGAAGGCGCCCCGCAGCACCTCCCCGTACGGCGGCAGCTCACCGGGCCCGAAGTCGGCCGACAGGTGCACCTGATCGAGATCCAGCGGGTTGCCCGGGCCGTTGATGTTGATGTCGAGGCCGAGCTGGTCCGGGCCGAAGCCGATCCGCAGCCGGTCGAACTGGTCGTAACCGGTCAGCCCGGTGGGCACCCGGGGCGGCGGCCGGAAGGTGATGATCGCCTCCTTACGCCGACCGGCCAGCGCCTTGCCCGCGCGCAGCCGGAACGGCACACCCGCCCACCGCCAGGTGTCCACGGCCAGCACCACCTCTGCCAGGGTCTCGGTCCCCCGGGTCGCGTCGGTGCCGGGCTCATCGGCGTACGCGGGCAGCCTCCGCCCGTGCACCTCCCCGGCCGTGTACCGGGCGCGTCGGCTCCACCGCACCGGATCGTCGTCCCACACCCTCGTGGCCCGCAGCACCTGCGCCTTGTGGCCACGCAGGTCCTGGGCGTCGAGGGTGGGTGGCGCGTCCATCGCCATCAGCGCCAGGATCTGCAACAGGTGGCTCTGCACCATGTCCACCAACGCGCCGGCGCTGTCGTAGTAGCCGGCGCGCCCCTCCAGACCCAGGGACTCGTCGAAGACGATATCCACGCAGGCCACGTGGGAGGAGTTGAGCACCGGCTCGAAGATCCGGTTGGCGAAGCGCAGCCCGATGATGTTCACCACCGTGGACTTGCCCAGGAAGTGGTCGATGCGGTGCACCTGCTCCTCCGGCACCAGCCGGGTGAGGATGTCGTTGAGCGAGCGCGCGGAGGCGAGATCCGTACCGAACGGCTTCTCCACCATCAGCCGGGTGCCCGGTGGTAGGCCGATGCGCGCCAGCACGGCGGCGGCCCGACCGGTGATTTCCGGCGGGAGCGCGAAGAAGATCACCGTTTGCCCTTGGCACGCGGCCAGCAAACGCCGCAGGTCCTCCTCCGACGTGACATCGGCGGCCAGGTACCGGGTGGAGCGGACCACCTCGGTCTCCCGAGGCCCGCTCGGGCCCGCCGTCGCGAAGGAATCGGCCACCCGACGACGCCACCGCTCATCGCCCCAGTCGTGCATTCCGCTGCCGATCAACCGCAGGTCGGGCAGGGCGCCGCTGGCCAGCAGCCGACCCAACCCGGGCAGCAGCAGGCGCGCGGCCAGGTCACCGCTGGCGCCGAGCAGCAGCAACGTCTGGGGTACGGCGTCCTCGCCCGCGCGGTGACCGGCCGGAGAGCCAGCGGGGCTCGCGGTGGATGTCCTCATGCGTCCACCATGCCCTGCCGATCCGGCCGATACCGGCCAGTTACCCGGACGCACCGGCGACCCTCGCCCGGCGACCCGATGGGGCGACGATGGTTCACCAGACGTGGGCGTGGTGCCCGCCGGCTGTGGGGTCGGCGGGCACCGTCGCGGTGGTGGGTATCAGCTACAGCAGGCGCCGGCCTGAGCGTCGGCGAGGTTGCTGCTGCAGACACCGGTTTCGGGCAGGTCGAGCTGGACGTCGCGGGCGGCGGCCCAGTCGCCGGCGAGGGCGGCGACGACGGAGCGGACCTGCTCGTAGCCGGTGGCCATGAGGAACGTGGGTGCCCGGCCGTAGGACTTCATGCCGACGGCGTAGTAGCCGGTTTCCGGGTGGGCGAGTTCGTTCACGCCGTGTGGGGGAACGGTGCCGCAGGAGTGCTCGTTCGGGTCGATCAGTGGCGCGAGGGCGCGGGTGGCGCCCAGCACCGGGTCGAGGTCCAGGCGCAACTCGGCGGCGATCGAGTGGTCGGGGCGGAATCCGGTGGCGGCGACGATCCGGTCGACGGTGACCGATTCCTCGCTGCCGTCGGCGTGGCGCACCATCACACTGACCCGGCCGGCTGTCGGGGTGAGGGCGTGCACGGAGAAGCCGGTGAGCAGCCGGATCCGGCCGGCGTCGACGTGCGCGCGTAGCCGGGAGCCCAGGGCGCCGCGAGCCGGGAGGGCGTCGGCGGTCTCGCCGCCGTAGGTGCGTGCGGGTGATGCGGTGCGGATCGCCCAGGTCACAGTGGTGCCCGGGGTGGACTCGGCCAGTTCGGCCAGGGACAGCAGGGTGTTGGCGGCGGAGTGGCCGGCCCCGACGACGAGGGTGTGCCGGCCGGCGAAGCGGTCCCGGGCCGCGCCGAGCACATCGGGCAGCGCGTGCTCCAGGAACGCGGCGACGGTGGACTCGCCGCGGGCGGGCAAACCGGACGCGCCCAGGACGTTCGGGGTGCCCCAGGTGCCGGACGCGTCGATGACGGCGCGGGCGAGGAGTTCCTCGCCGTCGGCGAGGCGGATCAGGAACGGGGTCGACGCACGGCCGGCGGTGCGCAGCCGGTCCAGGCCCACCCGGCTGATCGCCTCGACCCGGGTGCCGTAGCGCAGGTGCGGCTTGAGCTGCGGCAGCTGGGCGAGGGGGTGGAGGTAGTCACCGGCCAGCTCCGCTCCGGTGGGCAGGGCCTCCAGATCGGGGGCGACCCAACCGGCCTCGTCGAGGAGACGGCGGGCGGTCGGGTCGATGTTGTACCGCCACGGCGAGAAGACGCGCACGTGCCCCCACTGGCGTACGGCGGCGCCCGGGGTGTCTCCCGCTTCGAGGACGGTGAAGGCGATGCCCCGCTCGTGCAGGTGCGCGGCGGCGGCCAGGCCTACCGGGCCGGCGCCGATGACCACGACGGGCAGCTCGTTCAGGGTGCTCATCGGTCAAACTCCTCTGTGTAGATAAATGTCGAATCAACGGGGTAGACGGGGCCCCCGCTGGTGCGGGGGTGCGGTTGGTCAGGTGACGACGGGACTGCGTCGCTCGATCAGGACGACGTCGCGCCAGCGGCCGTGGTGGCGACCGATCCGCTCGCGTACGCCGATGACCCGGAAGCCGGCCCGCTCGTGCAGGGTGAGGCTGGCGGCGTTGCCCGGGAAGACTCCGGACTGGATGGTCCAGATGCCGGCGGCCTCGGTGGAGATGATCAGCGTGTCCAGCAGCAGCCGGGCGATGCCGCGGCCCTGCGCGGCGGGATCGACGTAGACGGAGTGCTCGACCACCCCGGCGTAGACCTTGCGGGCCGAGGTGGGTGCGACGGCGATCCAACCGAGCACGTTGTCATCGGTGTCTACCGCGACGAAGCGGTGATCGGGCAGCTTCGCCGCGTCGAACACCGACCAGGTCGGTGCGGTGATCTCGAAGCTGGCGTTGCCGGCGTCGAGCCCGGCCTGGTAGATGGCCAGGACCCGCTCGGCGTCGTCGTCGCGCAGAGGGCGCACCGTGATGTCGGCCATCAGCAGGCTCCGTTCGGACTGGGGGCGGGTCGACCCATGACCACGTCCGCGGCGGAAGGGAAACAGCCGACGCAGGCGTCGTTGATCCGGTAGTGCCGAGCGGTGCCGATCGGCTCGACGAGGACGAATCGCACCTCGGTCAGGATCTTCAGGTGCTGCGAGACGGTGGACTGCGCCAGGCCGATCGCGGCGACGATCTCCCCCACGCTCATCGCCTGAGCGTGCCGGGCAAGATACTCGACGATCTGCACCCGGGTCGGGTCGGCGAGCGCCCGGAACCACGACGCGTAGGTCTGCGCCACCGTCCGATCGAGTAGCTCGGCCATCCTCACCACCCCCCTTCATCGTTTATCGGCGATAGACGATCAACGTTACCAACCAGGGACTGGATGGGCAGCCCGTGCCACGTCAGAGCGAGGCTGGGCATGCTGCTCGGCACCGTCGGTTCCGCGCTGTCTTGACGTCTGTCGAAACAGACAGTTGCACGTTGATTAGAGGGATGTCAACCTAGAGAAATGTCGAATCAAGCTGCGCCTCGCACCCTCGTCGACGTGACCGCCGACGCGGTCTGCTGCCAGCCCTTGGCGCGGCACCGCGTGCCGGCCGAGACCGCCGCAGTGCTCGCGCCCGCGTTCAAGGCCCTCGGCGACCCGGTCCGGCTGCAGCTGATGTCGATGATCGCCTCCGCCGACAACGGCGAGGTGTGCGTCTGTGACCTCACCCCCGCCTTCAACCTCAGCGGCCCGACCATCTCGCATCACCTCAAGACCCTGCGCGAGGCCGGCCTCGTCGACGCCGAGCGGCGCGGCACCTGGGTGTACTACCGGGCCCGGCCGGCCGTCCTGCGCCAACTCGCCGCGCTGCTCACGGTCGAACCGGCAACCGCTTCATAGGCTGCAGCCAGCGCCGCGATCGGCCGGACCGGTGGGCAGCGAGGGCGGCAACAACGTGCGCAGCGTCGCGCCCGACGCCGCGAAGGGTGTTCGACGAGAACGACCGCTGGAACTCCAACCCGAGATGGACCAGTCCTTGGTGGGTCGTGGAGACACCCCCCACGTGGCGAGGCATGCCGTCAACCAGGGTCCCGAGCGGGGTGAGGTAGTCGAGGTGCGGGCGGTAGCCGGTAGCGAAGATCACCGCGTCGACCGGCTCGTCAGTACCGTCAGCCCAGATGACACCGCGGACGGTGAAGGCGGTGAACATCTCCCGGCGGACGAGCAGGCCGGAGGCGATCGCGTCGCGGTAAACGCCGGTGTCGAGCACGGCGGCGTGGCGGATCAGGCGATTGAGCACCGCCCGGGGCAGAAGGTCCGCGCCGGTGACGTGGAGCCAGTGATGCAGGTCGCGGCCGCGGATGCGCTGCGGCATGAACTGGATCGGCGACCGGGTGGCCAGGATGACCCTCGCGTGTGGCGCGAGCTCGTAGGCGACCTGGACGGCGGAGTTTCCGGCGCCCACGACGAGGACCCGCTTGCCGGCATACGGCTCGGGCCGCCGGTAGTGCGCGACATGCCGCACCTCGCCCGCATAGGTGTCCCGGCCGGGCGGCACCGGCAGGTGCGGATTGCCGAAGGAGCCGCTGGCGGCGACAACGCCCGCCGCGGTGATGTTGTCGCCGCTGTCGGTGTGGACGAGGTAGCCACCGCCTGGGCGCGGGTGCACTGCGGTTACCCGGGTGCCGGTCCGGATCTCGGCGTCGATGCTTGCGGAATAGCGGCGTAGATAGGCGACGACGTCGTCGCGGGCCGGATAGCGGTCGGGGTCTGCGCCCTCGAAGGCCATGCCGGGCAGCGAGCTGTATCGGGCCGGCGAGAACAGGGTGAGGCTGTCGTAGTAGTCGGGCCAGGATCCCACTGGCTCAGCACCTGCCTCCAGGACAACGGGGCGCAGGCCAGCGGACAGGGTGGCGCGGGCCGCGGCGAGACCGGACTGGCCGCCACCGACGATGACGACGGGTTCTTTAGGGGTAGTCACTCCAACATCATATCGTCGTTTCGTTGAATGACAATATGATGATGATGCGAGAAGGTGGGGCCATGGATCAGCCAGAGCCGGCAGCGGTCGCGCCCGGCGCCGCACTAACCGGGCTCGAGCCGGACACGCAGGAGTTCCTCAAGGCGCTGGGCAGCCCAACGCGACAGCGGATCATGATGCTGTTCTCCCAAGGCGCCGAGCTGTCCGTCGGGGAAGTCGCCGAGCGCACGGGCATCAGCCAGGCGACGGCATCGCAGCAACTGACGCTGCTGCGACGAGGGCGGATCGTGGTCTCACGGCGCGAGGGGAAGACCGTGTACTACCGCGCCGACCGCGACGGCGCCGTAGCGGCGCTGACCGAGCTGCAGTCGTACCTCATGAACTGCTGCTGACCACAGCCCCCGGGAGCCACGACGTCTACCCGCACCCCGGTCGATCACCCCTCGGCGCAATCGCCGGCGAGATTGGCCAATCCAGGCCTGCGGAAACCGGCCTCTCGGCCGAGCCTCAAGCCACCGGCCGCAGCCAGCAGGCCCGCCACCACCCATTGACTCGTCGTCCCTTGACAGCACCGAATTGCTCAGTAATAGTTGAGTCAATGACTACTGAGGTTGCTTCCCTGCAAGCGCGGGCCCGGATCCACGCCGCGCTCGGCGACCCGGCGCGCCTGGCGGTCGTCGACGCGCTCACCCTGGGCGACGCCTCCCCCGGCGAGATCGCCCACGACCTCGGGATGCCGACGAATCTGGTCGCCCACCACGTCAAGGTCCTCAGCGAAGCCGGTCTCGTCGTCCGCAGCCGGTCCGAGGGAGACCGCCGTCGCACCTACTTGCGCCTGCGGCCCGATGCGCTGACGACACTGACGCCGACACCGCTGACCGGGGTGGGTCGGGTGGTCTTCGTCTGCACCCGCAACTCCGCCCGCTCACAGCTCGCCGCCGCACTCTGGTCCGACCGCACTCACACCTCGACAGCGTCCGCCGGAACGCAGCCCGCAGAGCGGGTTCATCCGCGCGCCGTCGCCGTGGCTCATCGCCACGGGCTACCGCTGAATCCGACCGGCACCGCGCATGTCGCGGACATCGTGCGCGACGATGACCTACTCATCGCCGTCTGCGACAACGCCCACGAGGAGCTCACCGGTCCGATCCGGCCCCGGCTGCACTGGTCGGTGCCCGACCCGGCCCGCGTCGACACCGACGCCGCGTTCGAAGCCGCGTTCGTCGACCTCGCCGCCCGCATCGACCGCGTCGCACCCGTTGTCACCTCCGCCATAAGTTCGGGCGACCGCCGTGACTGACACCAGCCCTATCTGCGCGATGACGGAGCGCAATCCGGCGCCCGACCGCAGCGCATGAGCACCAAGCCGCAGCAGGGTGGGGCGGACGAGACGTATCGGGGCCTAGTAAATCCGTCGCGTCACGCCGGCCGTTACTACCCGCTCGGCCGCAACAGCAGCCCCGGCCGCACCCCGTCAGTGATTCCTGACCAGGTGCCGGTCAACCGGCCCCGCAATACGTACTGCAAGGAAGGCTCCCGATGTCCGACAAGCCCAGCGTCCTGTTCGTCTGCGTGCACAACGCCGGCCGCTCCCAGATGGCCGCCGGCTGGCTGCGCCACCTCGCCGGCGACACCGTCGAGGTCCGCTCCGCCGGCTCCGCGCCCGCGGACACCGTCAACCCGGCCGCCGTCGAGGCCATGCGCGAGGTCGGCATCGACATCACCGACCAGACACCGAAGCTCCTTGAGTACGCCACCGCGGAGTCCTCGGACGTCATCGTGACCATGGGCTGTGGTGATGCCTGCCCGGTCTTTCCCGGCAAGCGCTACGAGGACTGGAAGCTCGACGACCCCGCCGGCAAGGGCGTCGAATCCGTACGCCCCATCCGCGACGAGATCCGTACCCGGGTGGAGAAGCTGCTCACCGAGCTGCGCCTCGCCGTCTGACACCGCGACGGCACCGCCCGCCCACCGGACCCCAGGAACCAAGAGGAACCAGGCACATGACGACGCTGGCCACACCGTCGAGCACCACACCCCGACTCTCGACGCTGGACCGGCTCCTGCCGGTATGGATCGGCGCCGCCATGGTCGCCGGTCTGCTCCTGGGCCGGCTGATCCCCGGCCTCGACGACGCCCTCGACCACGTCAAGGTCGGCGGAATCTCCGTACCCATCGCCCTTGGTCTGCTCATCATGATGTACCCGGTTCTGGCCAAGGTCCGCTACGACCGCCTCGACACCGTGACCTCCGACCGGCGCCTGTTGACGTCCTCTCTGGTGATCAACTGGCTGATCGGCCCCGCCGTCATGTTCGCCCTGGCCTGGCTGCTGCTACCCGACCAGCCCGCGTACCGCACCGGCCTGATCATCGTCGGCCTGGCCCGCTGCATCGCCATGGTCATCATCTGGAACGACCTGGCCTGCGGCGACCGCGAGGCAGCCGCCGTCCTGGTCGCCCTCAACTCCGTCTTCCAGGTCCTCGCCTTCGGCCTGCTCGGTTGGTTCTACCTCACCGTCCTGCCCGGTTGGCTCGGCCTGGAACAGGCCGGACTGGCCGTCTCCGGCTGGGACATCGCCGGCAGCGTCCTGGTCTTCCTCGGCGTCCCCCTGGCCGCCGGCTACGTCACCCGCAAGCTTGGCGAACGCACCAAGGGCCGCGACTGGTACGAGGCGACATTCCTGCCCCGGATCGGGCCGGTCGCCCTGTACGGGCTGCTGTTCACCATCGTGTTGCTCTTCGCGCTGCAAGGCGACGCGATCACCGCCCAGCCCTGGGACGTCGCCCGCATCGCCCTACCCCTGCTCGCGTACTTCGCGATCATGTGGTTCGGTTCGTTCGCCATCGGTCGGGCGATCGGCCTGAACTACGAACGCACCACCACGCTCGCCTTCACCGCCGCCGGCAACAACTTCGAACTCGCCATCGCCGTGGCGATCGGCGTGTTCGGCGTCACCAGCGGTCAAGCCCTCGCCGGAGTCGTCGGACCGTTGATCGAGGTGCCGGTGCTGGTCGCCCTCGTCTACGTCAGCCTCGCCGCCCGCCGCCGGTTCGGCCACCCCGAATCAACCCGCTGAAGCCGGCGGATTCGGGGTGACCGAGCCCTGATCGCCTTGACCGCTTGGCACGCGTTCTGGCTCTCGGGAAGAGCAGGCTCTCAGCTCGGGACGCTCAGGGCGCCCAGAGCGCGACCGGCCTCCCGGGCGGACTGCAGAGCCCCGGCGTGCATCTGAGCGGCCTGATCGACGAAGGAGTCGAGTGCGGGGTTGACCCCGACCAGGGTGAACTCACGTTCGACCACCGTGAGGTCGGCGCCCCAGCAGTCGGCGATGATCCGGCGCAGGTACGGCGTCGAGTGGTCCCAGCCCTCCCGCGGGGTACCGGCACCGTACGCGCCGCCCCGCACAGTGGCGAGCACTGTGGGCTTGCCCGCCAGGAACGGCGCCGTAGTCGCTCGCGGGTCCGCGAGGACCACGTCGACATACGTCTTGAAATGCTGGGAGACACCGAAGTTGTAGAGCGGCACGGCGAACAGCAACGCGTCGGCGGCCTGCAACTCGTCCACCAACGTCCCGGCGAGGGCGATCGCCTCCCGCTGCTCGGCGGTGTGCTCCTCGGCCGGCGTCATACCGGCGGACACCGCCGCCGCCCAGACGGTCGACGGCAGGGTGTCCACGCCGACATGGCGGCGCTCGACGGTGTCACCGGGATGACTGGCGAGCCACTCCTCCTCGACGATGTCCGCGATTTCACGACTCGCCGAGCCGTGCGTACGGATGCTGGCGTCAAGCCGGAACAAGGTCATGGGTGCTCCCTGAGATGCGAGGTTCAAGGTTGAACTCTACTTGAGTCTAGGTCAGATTGTTCAAGCTTGAACCCCTGGGAGACGTCCCTCACTCTCATCGACCAGGCCGAGACGTACTCTTGCGTCATGCCTGACGAACCTCGGTGGTTGACCGACCACGAGCGCGACGCCTGGCTTGCGCTGGCCAAACTCATGTTCAACCTGCCGAGCGCCCTCGACGCCCAACTCCTGCGGGACAACCACCTCACGCTGTTCGACTACTTCGTGCTCAGCGGCCTGTCCATGGCACCCGGGCGAACGATGCGGCTCAGCGATCTGGCCAGCCACCTCAGCTGCTCACTGTCCCGACTGTCGAACGTCGTCAAGCGCCTCGAACAGCGAGGACTGCTACGCCGCGCACCCGACCCGGAAAGTCCTCGCTACACCGTGGCAACGCTCACCGACGCCGGGTGGGAGCTTGTGGTCGCCGCAGCCCCCGGCCACGTCGCGGCCGTCCGTCAATACGTCATCGACGGCCTCACCGCGAGCCAGATCGACGTCTTGCGCGAGGTGGCCTGCCACGTGGCCCAACAGATATCCGAGGCTCCGGAGGCCAGTCCCCGACCCCGGTGACACCCCGGCCGTACGGCCACTGCGGTCAGGCGTCGAGTAACGGACGTCATGCGCGCCGGGGCAGAATCCGGTCACCAGCACTGCGCCCCCGAGCGCTCGGCGCACCGCCGCCCGTTTCGTCCAGGCGGAACTGAACCCTCCCGGTCACGGCGTCCCACTTCACGCCGCACGGGCGAATCAACGACCCCAGTTGGAGCGGCGCAGCCGCGGACGGAGTGCCCGTGCGTGACCGGGCCGCGCCGCCGGCCACAGCGGCGGGCATCCTAAGCGTTGGTTGCCAGATCGTTTGCTTGGAATATCATCTCCCCGACAGAGCGTCTTACTGAGCGAAGACACCGGTACCAGATCCGTGGGAGCCGGCTGCGCACAGTTCAGGCCGCGAGTGGCCGACCACTCGCGCCGACGAGTCCGGGATGAGGAAGATTTAGATGGTCATGGAGATCGGCATCGTTCTCGACGCGTCACGGTTGGCCCGCGCGCCGCTGGAGACAGTCGAACTGGCCCGCCTCGCAGAGGAACGGGGCCTGGACCTTGTGGTCGTCGCCGACGAAGCGACCGGGAGGTCAGCCGGCCTGGACCCCTGGACCGCGGCGGTCTGGCTCGCGGGATCGACCAGCCGAATCGCCATCGGTGCCCCCGCTGGCGCCGCCACCACTCCCGATCCGACCGACCCCGAAGCGCCCTACCCGAGCGTGATCACCAAGGCGCAGGACAGCATCGACATCCTGGCGCAGGGAAGGATCATCTCCGACCCCTCAGGCTGGGTCGTCGCGCCACGGGGCGCGAAGCCGGAGGAGCTGGCCAGCCTCGCCGAGGCCGATCTACCCGTCGTGGTCCCGGTGGATTCGCGCGAGGACGTCGAACGCCTCGCGGCGCTCGCCGCCGGTCGCGACCACCAGGGCGGCGTACGCCGGCGCTCGACGGCGGTGCGCGCCCAGCGCAAGCCCAACATCGACTACGACGGCGTACCAGCGTCCCTCGCCGACACCGCGGTCGAGCCCGGCGATCCGCCCTACCGCTCCCTGTCCTCGACCTATCTGCGCGGTGGTGCTCCCGGCCTCGTGCTGCGACCCCGGACACCGGCGGAGGTGTCGGACGCAATCGAGTTCGCCCGGCGACACCGGCACCTGCCCCTCGGTATCCGCAGCGCCGGCCACGGCATCAGCGGCCGCTCGACAAACCAGGGCGGCCTGGTCATCGACGTGGGCGCCATGAACACGATCCGGGTGGTGGACCCCGCCCGCCGACTCGTGCGCATCGGCCCCGGAGCGACCTGGAAGCAGGTCGCCGCGGCCCTGACCCCGCACGGGTGGGCACTCGGCTCGGGCGACTACGGCGGCGTCGGCGTCGGTGGGCTCGCCACCGCTGCCGGGATCGGCCTGCTCTCACGCAACCATGGCCTGACGATCGACCATCTCCGGTCGGTTGACCTCGTGCTCGCCGACGGACGACAGGTGCAGGCGAGCAGAGAGCACAATCCGGAACTGTTCTGGGCCGTACGGGGAGCGGGAGCCAACTTCGGCATCGCCACCTCGTTCGAATTCGAAGTCGACGAGGTGGGCGAGGTCGGCTGGGCGCAACTCGTCCTACTCTCCACCGACATCGAGCAGTCGCTGCGCCGCTACGCTGAACTGGCCAGTTCGGCCCCGCGGGACACGACGGTGTTCTTCGTGACCGGGCAGCCGCGCGAGGGCATGTCGACCATCCAACTTTTTGCGGTCGTCGACAACCCGGACCCCGACACCGTCGTTGCGCGCCTGACACCGTTCCTGGAACTCGGGACACTCGCCCGTCAACAGGTGGTGATGACGCCGTATTCGGGAGTCATGGGGAACGCCGCCGACGTCGGGCCGAACGGCCAGCAGGGATTCGGCGAGCCGAACTCACGGTCGGCGTTCCTGCCCGCAGCGACCCCCGAATTCGCCCATGATGCCGCGGCGATGCTCCGCAGCGGCGGCGTCTACTTCTTCGAGCTGCGGGCCATGGGCGGCGCGATCGCCGACATCGCAGCAGGCGAAGCGTCCTTCACCCACCGGACACCGGCATTTCAGCTGACGGCGATGGGCCAGAACAATCAGCGCCTCAACGCGGTATGGGAGCCAATGCGCCCGCACTCCGACGGCCTCTACCTCAGCTTCGAGACCGACCGCAGTCCCGAGCGACTGCTCGACGCCTTCCCGGCACCGGTGTTGGAGCGTCTCCGAACGCTCAAACGCCGCTACGACCCGGACAACCTCTTCCGGGACAACTTCAACATCGATCCGCAAACGACGAAGGAGCCACGGGCATGACCGACTACGGACACGACCTGCTCTTCGGAACTTTCATCACACCCGCCGCACAACGGGCCCGACAGGTTGTCGACCTGGCGGTCACCGCGGACCGGGCCGGCCTCGACCTCGTCAGCTTTCAGGACCACCCGTACCAGGCCTCGTTCCTGGACACGTCGACCCTGCTCGCCTTCGCCGCAGCCCGCACCGAGCGCATCCACCTCAACGCCAACGTCACCAGCCTGCCGCTACGGCCACCGGCCGTCCTGGCCCGGGCCGCCGCCTCGCTCGACATCCTCAGCGGCGGCCGCTTCGAACTCGGCATCGGCGCCGGTGCGTTCTGGGACGGCATCGCCGCCATGGGAGGCCGCCGGCTCAGCGCCGCCCAGGGCGTCACCGCGCTGCGCGAAGGAATCGAGATCATCCGCGAGATCTGGGACACCACCATCTCCGGTGAGGTGAACTACGACGGGCAGTACTACTCGGTCAACGGCGCCCGACGCGGACCGCGTCCCGCCCACGACATCCCGGTCTGGGTCGGGGCGTACAAGCCCAAGATGCTCGCGCTCACCGGTGCGGTCGCCGACGGCTGGCTGCCCAGCATCGAGTACCTGCCCCGGGGTGCCGACTCGATACCCGAACTCAATGCGCTAATCGACGGCGCGGCGCACGACGCCGGCCGCGATCCGGCAGCCGTACGACGGCTGATGAACTTCATGAACGTCCAGCTCTCGTCGGCTCCGCGTGGGCTTCTCAACGGCCCGCCCGCTGCCTGGGTCGACCAGATCGTCGACCTGGCACTCCGGCACGGCATCAGCGCCTTCATCATCGGTGGAGACGACCCGAGCATCACCCAGCGCTTCGGCGCCGAGATCGCACCTGCCGTACGAGAGGCCGTCGAGCGGGAACGCACGCCGGCGCGATAGCCACGTCGCAGGGCGACTGAACCTTCCGGGCCAGCAGACGTCGAACAAGAAGGAGCGGCCGTGTCGCGGATGGTGGATGCGTACCTCTACAGGGCATTCCCGAAAATCGGCATTCCCTCATTTTTGAAGAGCTCGGCAGTTCTGGAATAAATTGCTTGATAGCGCGCTGTCCGGGCTGCCGGACCCTGTGGTGTCGATCACTCAGAGCGAAGTAACCAGCAATTAAGTGGATTTACACTCGCACCTCCTAGGCTTGCCCCCGGATCTGCCGGAATAGCTACGGGGGATGAATCATGACCACTGGTACTGCGCTCAGCAGCGTCGACCCAGACACACCTGCGGGCTTCCCCGGCGACGCCCAGTCGCCGGGGTCCCGCGCCGAGTTCTTCATCAAGGAAATCCACGGCAACAATGGCCGAGCTCTGCTGCGTTTCCTGCGGGGCCTGGTGTCTGCGGACGCGGCCCACACCGCTGAGGACCTGGTACAGGAGACCATGCTGCGCGCCTGGCGCAACCTCGACGCGGTGCCTACCGAGCCCAATTCGCAACGTCGCTGGCTGTTTACCGTGGCACGTCGATTGGCCATCGACGCATACCGGAAACGACAGTCGCGACCGGCGGAGATCAGCCTTGTCGACACCGACCCCGTCGGCTTGGGAAACGAAGCTGCCGAAGCGGTGATCGCCAAGCTGACGCTGCAGCAGGCCATCACCCGGCTCAGTCCGGCCCACCGGTCCGTCCTCGTCGAGTTGCACGTGAAGGGCAACTCGCTGGAGGCGACCGCCGCGCAGCTCGGCGTTCCTGTCGGCACCGTGAAGTCGCGTTCGCATTACGCCATGAAGTTCCTGCGGGACGTCCTGGACGGGGCTGAGCCAACCGGCCGGTGATCGGAGAGCCGACCTCGCCGCCATCACTTTCCGTTCATGGCACGGCCGCGCCGGTCAGGACAGTTGCTCGGTCTCCGACGGACTGGCGAGGCCCACGACGGCCAGGTCCCGCAGGAAGTCCGCCCAAATGTCGGCGGCATTGTCGACCAACCGTCGCGATGCGATTTCCATCAGACCGGTAACGGCGGTCACCACCGCGACCAGTTCACCGTCGGAGCGCCGGATCACCGACTGGACGAGCCGGACGATCTTTGGAGACGGGTATTCGAAACGGGTGACGACATCGATCTCATCACCGAAAACCAACTCACGCATGTATTTGATGGATACGTCGAGTTCCACAGGCCCCAGGCCAGCTGACGCCAACTCCTTGACTGACAGACCGGCGTCGGCGAGCGCCGCCCACCGAGCTTGGACGGAGTAGTCGAGGTACCTCGAGCTACGGACATGCCCGGTGGGACCGACATCGTCGGCGCTGACCGTAATTGGCGTGGTATGAGTGACGCCGTCATAATGAGACTGCGAAATATGCTCGGGCGAAGCAGTCACACTGCGCGCGTCGCAACTTTCACAGCCCGCCTCGCGCCCCGGCTTGGTGTTTTGCTGGCGCCTTTCCTTCTCTTGCGCGCCATCCGTGCCCGAACTCTGGAGGATTTGACGATAGGCCGCGCGGAGTTCGGCGCCGGGGTCGATCCCCAACTCCTCCGTGAGCTTGCGACGCAGCGAGTGATAGACGGCGATCGCATCAGCTTGCTGACCGGCGGCAGACAGGATCAGCATCAGCTTGGCCTGCAGTGCCTCATCATATTGATAGGAGGTCGCCATGCATCTCAGTGCACGGAGCATGGAGCGACCGCCGTCCGAGCTCAGCGAGAGGTCGGCTGCCTCACCCGCGATCCTGGCGCATTCGTGGTCAATCGCGTCGAACGCGTCAGACTGCTCTGCCAGCAGATCTGAAGCGCCCGCGCACGGTCCTCGCCAGAGCTCCAGGGCTTCGGAATAGACTGCCATCGCCGCATCCGGTTGCCGCACGTTGACCGCCGCCCGCGCCTCCAGTGCGAGCCTTCGGAAGAGCAGCAGATCCAGACTTTTCTCGTCCGTTACGAGGCGATAGCCAGCGGCATTGGAAACGAGCAGACAGCTTCTCGTCCGAGGACCGAGAGTCGGCTCGACAAGACGGCGCAGATTGCCCACATAACGATGCACAATGTTGACAGCGCTCGTTGGCGGCTGGCTCCCCCACAACATCGAGACTATTTCGCCGGTGCCCACAGGTTCACCGGCGCGAGCAAGAAGAAGCGCCAGGATCAGCCGCTGCTGGCGAGGGCCAAGATCTAGCTCCTGACCGTGGCGCCGAACCCGGATCGGACCGAGCACCTCGAACTGCAAGGCCGGAGATCCGCCAGCGTCGTTAGTCACGGGTAAGCCTTTCCGCCGTGAACACAGTGCTATGGAGAAATTTCATCCAGAATTCGACCCGGGGCACTGTCCCATCCACAAATTTCAGTTCTATGGCCTGGTCGGCCGGGTCAGGCCAACCATACCCGCGCACCGAACGTGGACAGTCTACCGGCAACCCTCGCCAACTCGGCCAGTAACGACAGCGTTCCGTTGAGTACGCAACCGGGACCTATCCGCACGACGACAATGAACCACCGCCCGTCCGCCCACCGATCTTTCGACTTCAGCCATGACGATTGCCGCAGCCTCAATCACACGTATGTGACGCGACCGAAACTCGCCGAGACGACGGCGGCCGCGACGGCCCGGTCCGGGCCGCGTCACCAGCTGGGCTCCAGGCCACGCCGCCGGCTGGGCGGGTCCACTGAACCTTGGCACCTCGGGCTCGTCGGTACAGGTCAGAGGCTCCACACGACGCTACAACGGAGACGGCCATGCACTCGACGCACATCATCATCCGCAGCGACGACATCGATTCGAACGGGCACGTTCGTGGATCCCAGTACCTCAACTACGCCGTACACGCCCGTTGGATCGCGCTCGCCCAGGCAGGGCTGTCGGTCGAGCAGCTTGCCGCGGCGGGTTTCGGCCCGGTAGAGCTGGATGTTTCCATCAAATACCGACGCGAACTCATGCTCGGCGACGAGATCGACGTCGAAACGCGATTCGAGTACCCGTCACCGAAGTTCGTCAGAGTCATTCAGTCAACCGTCCGCCGCTCCGACGGCGCCCTGGCCGCCGAGGTCACCAGCCTGACCGGCTTGATGAATCTCACCGAACGCAAACTGGTCGACAACGGTGTTGTCGTCTGGCGCCAGTTCCTCCGCCGACCGTCGGTCGTCGACCTCCCGCCCGTCGATGATCGGAGCTGAACTCGTCCTCGGCGACGAGGAGTCCGCAAGTCGCCTCGAAGAGACACTCGCTCCCCCGCTGCGGAACGGCGGCTCTTTGAGGCCCAACCGAAGGCAGCGACGGCAGTAATTCAGGTCACGAAGCCGACGATCTCACCGCGGATCGACCGTTCGTAGGCCTTCCGTTGCGCAAAGCGACAGTACCGACGAGTACGTCGATGATTCGATTCGGAAGCCGCAGAGAACAGCGGTGACCGCCGATTGATGGCACACGTCTTCGCAGTTCAGACACCTTGACATCGCAGCCGGAGTCTCTGCACACCACAGTGCGAAAAGCAACTTGGCCGGGCGTGGGGCAGTGTCGGCGTCATCAACCAGTCGGTGAACGACCCCCGGTTCGCCCCGTCTTCAATGGCATGAGACCGAGTTCAATTCTGAACGTGCCGACTGTGGCACCCACCCGGGAACCCCGTCCTGGAAGGGCCCGACGGTGAATCGAACGCTGCACTGGATCGGGACGCTCTGCGCGGCCCGTCCCTGGTTGACCCTTTCCGCCTGGTTCGTGACCCTGGCGCTGGCACTTGGGCTGGCGGCCGCCGCTGGCGGCACACCGCGCGACGACTACGACGTACCCGGCACCTCATCGCAGGCCGGCACAGACCTCCTCCGTGAGCGGTTCCCGGGTCTGTCCGGCACCGAGGCGCGGGTGGTGGTGCACGACCCGGACGGCGGCCAGCTTGATGGGGCGTTGCTCGCCCGGGTGGTCGCAGCGCTGGGTGCCGTGGACCGGGTCGGTCTGGCCGGCCCCGCGCAGGTCTCCTCCGATCAGGACAGTGCGATCATCGATGTCCGTTACACAGCGCCGGTGACCGACCTCGATGACGACGCCGTGGACCAGCTGCGTGCCGCAACCGGGCCGGCCCGGGACGCGGGCCTTCAGGTGGAGTACGCGGGCCAGGTGCCGGAGGGCGACAAGCCCACAAGTCACACGGGTGAACTGATTGGCGTGCTGGTCGCGCTCGTCATTCTGATCATCGCCTTCGGCTCGCTGGTGGCGGCCGGGCTGCCGATCATCTCCGCGCTGATCGGGCTCGGCATCGGCACGTCGGGAATCCTGCTGCTATCCGCACTCACCGACATCGGCACCACCGCGCCGACCGCCGCCGCGATGGTCGGTCTGGGTGTCGGTATCGACTACGCCCTGCTGCTGGTGACCCGGCACGTGGAGGGGCTGCGTGCCGGGCTGGAACCACGCGCTGCGGCAGCCCGGGCCACCGCGACCGCCGGTCGGTCAATCCTGGTAGCCGGCGCGGTGGTGTTGCTGTCCCTGTTCGGGCTGGTCTTCTCCGGCCTCGCCGCGTACCGGACGTACGGGTACGCCACGGCCATCGTCGTGGCGACAGTGATGACGGCGGCGGTCACGCTGGTACCGGCGCTGTGCGCGATCAGCGGGCGGCGGATCATCGGTCGTCGTCGGCCCCCCAGCACCGCGTCGCAGCGGCCGCCGGTGACCGCCCGCTGGGCGGCACGGGTGGGCCGGCGTCCCGCGGGGTGGGCCCTGCTCGCCCTCGCGGCCCTGCTGCTGCTCGGCGCGCCCGCGCTGACCATGCGGACCTGGCCGCAGGACGCGGGCAGCCAACCCACCGAGAACACGGTCCGGCGGGCGTACGACCTCATCGCCGCCGAATTCGGTCCTGGCGCGTACGCCCCGCTCGTGGTGGCCGTGGATCTGGCCGCGGTGCCGCAGGAGTCCGTACCGGCGTTGCGGAACCAGATCGCGGCCGTGCCCGGGGTAGCGACGGTCTCGGAGACGATGGTGGCACCCGACGCCACGGCAGCCGTGCTGACCGTGCAGTTGGCGTTCGGCCCGCAGGACGAGCGCTCCGGTGAGTTGGTGAACCAACTCCGCGACGATGTGTTGCCGGCGGGTGCGGAGATCACCGGGGTCACCGCGGTCTTCGTCGACATCGCCGACCTGCTGGCCGAGCGGCTGTGGCTGGTGGTCGTTGTGGTGGTCGGTCTGTCTCTGATCCTGCTGACCGTCGTGTTCCGCAGCATCCTGGTGCCGATCAAGGCCGCGCTGGTCAACCTGCTCAGCGTCGCAGCCGCGTACGGCGTGCTGACCATGGTCTTCCAGTGGGGCTGGGGCAGCCAACTGCTCGGGGTGGACCATCCGGTACCGGTCTCGACCTGGGTTCCGCTGCTGCTCTTCGCTGTCCTGTTCGGGCTCTCCATGGATTACGAGGTCTTCCTGCTGTCCCGGATCAGGGAAGAGTGGCTGGCCACCGGGGATCCGTTCCAGAGCGTGGTGCGTGGCCTGGCCGCCACCGCTCGGACCATCACCGCCGCGGCGCTGATCATGGTGGTGGTGTTCGCCGGATTCGTGACGAACGCCGACATCGTCACGAAGATGATCGGCCTCGGGCTGGCCACCGCGGTCGCCCTCGACGCCACGATCGTCAGGCTGGTCCTGGTGCCGGCGACCATGATGCTCTTCGGCCGTTCCAACTGGTGGCTACCGACGTGGCTGGACCGGATCCTGCCGACCCTTGGCCGGGGACACGCCATGCCCGATGCGCTGACCGACGACTGTGACACGAACGAGGGCCGTCCGGCGGAGCCGGTCAGCGCCCTCTGATCCGCGCGGCAGCACCGGCCTGCGGCACTGCCTCCAGCCGGTGCTGCCGTCTTCGAATGCGGCAGCGCATCCTGCTCGGCCACTCGGCACCATCTCAGCATTTCCGCATCACTGACAGAACCGAAATCCACGCAGTCGAACTCCAAATGAGGACACCATGGCCGACAACGATGAGAGCCCATGCCATCGGCTCTGACCTGGCATTTTTCAACTAACGTCGCCGGTGTGAGGCGTGACACGAGATAGCCGGACATTCGAACTTGGCCGCGCATGACCGCGTCTGCTGAATCGGATGCTCGCTCCCAATCTCACGAAGGGCTATCTTGATGAACCCCAGCCAGAATTCACCCCAGGGTGGCTCTGCGATCAACGCGGATGCGGCAGCACGCCTCGCCGCCCAGACGGTTGGACCAGTGTTCCTTCCGGACGACGACGGGTATGACGCCGAGTGCGCGTCGTACAACCTCGCCGTCCCGCAGCGGCCGGCGCTCGTGGTAGGCGCCGAGGGTGTGGGCGACGTCCAGGCTGCCATCCGATTCGCAGCCGAGCAGGGCCTGCCGGTCGCGGTGCTGGCCACCGGTCACTCCGCGCCTTCCTCGGCCGGGACGGTCCTGATCAACACCCGGCGGATGGACGCGGTCACCATCGACGTCGAGGCGCGTACCGCCCGGGTTGAGGCCGGTGTCCGATGGCGGCAGGTCGTCGAGGCCGCCGGCAAGCACGGCCTGGCCCCGTTGAACGGCGCGGCGCCCACCGTCGGGGTGGTCGGCTACACCCTGGGCGGCGGGTTGAGCCCGATCGGCCGGACCTTCGGCTTCGCCGCCGACCAGGTACGCCGGATCGAGTTGGTCACTGCTGACGGTCAGCTGCGCGTGGCGACCGCCACCGACGAGCCGGGTCTGTTCTGGGCCTTGCGGGGTGGCAAGGGCTCCCCCGTCGGTGTGGTGACCGCCATGGAGTTCAACCTCTTCCCGGTCAGCCACATCTACGGCGGCGGCCTCTTCTTCACCGGTGACCGGGCGTCCGAGGTGCTCACCGCGTGGGGCCGGTGGACCGCCAGTGTGCCGGACGAGATGAACTCGTCCATCGCGTTGCTCCAGCTGCCGCCCCTTCCCGAGGTGCCGGAGCCGCTGCGCGGCGGGATGGTGGTACACGTACGGATCGCCTACGTCGGGTCTGCTGAGGAAGGGGAGCGACTGGTCGCACCGCTGCGGGCCATCGCCCCGACACTGATCGACTCGGTCACCGAGATGCCGTACACCGCGATCGCCTCGATCCACGCCGACCCGCCGAACCCGATCCCGGTCCAGGACAGGTCGGGACTGTTGTCCGAGTTCACCCCGGAACTTGTCGATGCCATCGTCGCGCACGCCGGCCCCGACGCGGGCAGCCCGCTGGCCATCTTCGAGCTTCGGCTCCTCGGCGGTGCGCTGGAGCGCCGGCCCTACTCCGGCAACGCCACCGACCTGCAGGGTGCCGCCTTCACCTGTTACGCCGTCGGGATCGGTGGGCCTGACCAGGCCGAGGCGATCCAGGCTCACCTGGGCCGCGTCTTCGAGGGCATCCGGCCGTGGAGCACCGGCCGCCAGTTCCTGAACTTCCTGACCGCCGCCGAAGCCACCCCGAAGGCGGTCGCCGAGGCGTACCTGCCGGAGACGTACGGGCGACTGGCCGAGATCAAGGCCAGCTACGACCCGACGAACATTTTCGGGGGCACCCCGGGTATCGCTCCCGCCTGAGCTCGGCCGTCGGCACAGGCACTCTCCTGTGCCGACGGTCAGCCGTCAAGGAGCGAGGCACCTCACCGCCCACACCTTGCAACTGGCCTTCTCGCCCGGGATGAGAGCGGCCCCTCCAGCCCTCTCCGGCAGGACATCGTCGTCGGCGTGGCGTGCAGCGGCCGGCGGGCACGTGTGCGTCAGGAGGCGGCCTGTTCTGCCGGGGGTAGCACGCTGGTCACCGCGGCGCAGGGGTCCGTCCCCGGTGCGGCAGCGTGGATCGCCTCGGCGGTGCGCTCGGCGAGGTTGCGAAAGACGTCCCGCTGCTCCTCGGGCAGCCCGCCCAGCACGTGGTTCTCGGCATGGGCCACCCGACGTTCGGCGTCGGCGAGTGCTTGGCGCCCGCGTTCGGTGGCCACGATCCGGCGGGCGCGTCGGTCGCGTGGATCCAGCTGCCGCTCGATGAGCCCCGCGTTCTCCAGGTCATCTATGACATAGGTCAGGACGCTGCGGTCGATCACCAGGCGGGCCGCCAGCGCGCCCTGCGTCGGCACCTCTTCATGGACCACCACCGCCAGGATGTGGTAGCCGCGACTGCCATGCGGCAGGTCCGTCAACGCCTCCTCGGCGTACTCCTGCCAGCGGCGCAGCACCATGCCCAGAGACCAGCCGAAGTTCGAACCGCGTCTGCGGTCGGCAGGCAGGTCGCATTGATCACCGGCAGCGAACATGCCCCAAGGATAACGGCCGAGCTGGCGAAACCATCGGGAATGAGTTGGTCGGCAAACATGTTGTCCAACATAAGGTATGCCGCACAGATCATGCCCTGATCGCAGCCGGCACAGACCAGAGAGGAGGCCGACGATGTCGTTCGAGATCGGCCTGATCACCTTCGGCGAACTCACCGCCGACCCGGCCACCGGCCAGCTTCCCGAACCGCACCAGCACCTACGTGGCGTCATCGAACTCGCCGAGGTAGCCGACCAGGCGGGCCTGGATGTTATCGGGGTCGGCGAGCACCACCGTTCGGATTTCGTGGCGACGGCGCCACCGATGGTGCTGGCGGCGATGGCCGAACGCACCCGACGGATCCGTCTGACCAGCGCCGTCACGGTGCTCAGCTCCGACGACCCGGTCCGCGTCTGGGAGCAGTTCGCCACCCTCGACCTGCTGTCCAGCGGCCGCGCCGAAATCATCGCGGGGCGCGGGTCGTACACCGAGTCCTTTCCGCTCTTCGGCTACGACCTCGCCGACTACGCGGACCTGTTCCGGGAGAAGCTCGACCTGCTGCTGCGGATCCGCGAGACGAACCCGCTCACCTGGTCGGACGGGCGCTTCCGCCCACCGTTGCGCGAGGCCGACATCGCGCCCCGGTCCCTTCAGAAGGAGCTGCCGATCTGGGTCGGCGTGGGCGGCACGCCGACCTCCGCCGTCGAGACCGGCGCCCGAGGGCTGCCCGTGATGCTCGGGGTCCTGCTCGGCACCGTCGGCAGCCACTCCCGGATCGTCGACCTCTACCGGCGGGCGGCCGAGCGGGCCGGGCGCGATCCGGCCACCCTGCGGGTCGGGCTGGGCGTGCAGGGTCACGTCGGCCGGACCAGTACGGAGGCGCGGCGGACGATGTACCCGCACTTCACCGCCGGCTTCCGGGACAACAACCACCAGCGGGGCCAGGGATTCGTACTCAGCCCGGAGAAGTTCAACGCCTTCACCGGTCCGCAGGGCGCCCTCGTCGTCGGCAGCGCCCAGGAGGTGATCGACAAGATCACGGCCTATCACGAGGTGTACGGCATCAGTCGACTGCTCCTGCACGTCGGCTTCGGCGGAATGCCCCAGGCGCAGCTCCTCGCGTCCGTCGAGCGGCTCGCCACCGAGGTCGCTCCGGTGCTCCGCCGGGAACTCGCCGTCCCAACCGTCACCGCCACAACCCCAGGGAGGGGATGACCGGGCCGGACGGTCCGGTCTTCGGCGTGCCGCTGGGTCGCAGCGAGTCGGTGGTGTGTGCGACGGCGTCGCGAAAGACCCAGGTTGTCCCCGATCGACCAACGTGTTGACCAGCACATATGTTGCGAGACAGAAGGTTTGCGGAAAAGAATATAAAGGGTGCCGGCTCAACCGGCAGTTCGCGGTAGCGAAGGAGAAAATCATGACAAACAGCCAGAGCGCCGACATCGTGGTCGTCGGTGCCGGCACCGCCGGCTCCGTGGTCGTACGGCGGCTCGTCGACGCAGGACACCGCGTCGCAGTCATCGAGGCTGGCCCGACGGACGGGCGGCCCGAAATCGACAGTCCCTTCGGAGCAGCGGCCCTGTTCGCCAGCGAGGTCGACTGGGCACTGTCCACCGTGCCGCAGTCACACGCCAACGGCCGCGTCCTCTACCAGCCGCGCGGCCGGAGCCTCGGCGGCAGCACGATCCTCAACGGCATGCTGTACATCCGCGGCGCGCGCAGTGACTACGACGCGTGGGCGGCCGCCGGCGCCACCGGCTGGTCCTGGCAGGAGGTCGAACCATACTTCCGCCGGCTGGAGAACTACGACGGTCCGACCGACGGTGCCCGCGGCACCCGTGGTCCGCTTCCGGTGCACCGCCACATCGACCCTGACCCGCTGGTGACGGCCTTCGTCGACGCCGCCGTGCAGGCCGGACATCCCCGCAACGACGACTACAACACCGGGGACAGTCGTGGGGCCAGCTACGCCCAGGCCACGGTCGAGCAAGGGGCCCGGGTGACGGCGTGGCGGTCGTACGTGCAGCCAGTGGCCGACTCACCGCTGCTGCGGGTCATCACCGACGCGCTGGTCACGAAGATCGTCATTGACAACGGCCGGGCGGCCGGAGTCGAGTACGTTCAGGACGGGGTGCGTCACGTGATCCGGGCCGAGAAAGAGGTCGTGCTCTCCGCCGGCGTCTTCGGTACGCCTCAACTCCTCATGCTCTCCGGCATCGGCGCCGCCGACGAGCTGCGCCAGCACGGCATCGAGGTGGTCCGGGACCTGCCCGGCGTCGGACGCAACCTCCGCGACCACGTCGCCAGCCCCATCGTGTGGGAGAGCCGCCGCACCGTCCCGACACCCCGGATGACTGGCATCGAGGCCCAGCTGATCACGGACTCCCCTGACGCCGGGGCGCTCCAGCCCGACCGGCAGGCGGTCTTCGTCTCCTTCGTCTATTCCACAATCACCGAAAACCTGCCGGAGCAGGGATTCACCGCGCTCGCCATCCTGCTCCACCCGCACAGCCATGGCCAGGTACGGCTCCGCTCCGCGAACCCCACCGACGCGCTCCTCATCGACCCCGGCATCCTGTCCGATCCCCGCGACGCGGAGGCCCTCGTCGACCACCTCGAATCACTGCGGAACCTGGCCGGGCAGCCCGCGCTCGCTGAGTGGATCAAGTCCGAGGTCTACCCCGGACCGAGCCGCGTGAACCGCGACGCACTTCGCGACTACGTGCAGGCCTCGGCGGACAGCGGTCATCACCAGGTGGGTACGGCGCGCATCGGCACCGACCCGCTGGCAGTCGTCGACCCGCAGCTTCTCGTCCACGGCCTGACCGGGCTGCGGATCGCGGACGCCTCGGTCATGCCCACCACTCCCGCGGGCAACACCGCCGCACCAACCCTGATGATCGGGGAACGGGCGGCCGATCTGATCCTGGGCACCCACTGAGCCGGAAGCAACAACGGCGTTGTCGAACCACGGCCCGATCCGGTCGGCCGCCTCGCTACCGGGGTGGCGCTCGGGCGAAGATCTGACGCGTCACCGGCCCGATGCCAGGTGAGCCGGTGACGCGTCGTCCGTGCCGACGACCCGCAGACGGATCCTCAGCTCGTTGTCACGAGGAGTTCGTCGAGTCCGTGCATCAACGCGCTGGCCCGCCAGCGAGGGGCGAACCCTTCGACCAGCCGCAGCTCAGGCAGGCGCGACACCAACCTGGTGAAGGCGACTTGCGCTTCCAGCCGGGCGAGTGGCGCGCCGAGGCAGTGGTGAATCCCGTGGCCGAAGGCGAGGTGCGGGCTCCGTTCGCGGGCCGTATCGAATGCCTCCGGCTCGGTGTACTGACCGGGATCACGATGGGCTGCCAGGATCGAGAGCAGAACCGTCGAGCCGGCCGGGATGGTCTGGCCGCCGTACGTGACGTCTTCGGTGGTCATGCGATGAGTCCCGAGCTGCACCGGGCTTTCGTAGCGCAGCACCTCCTCGACGACCTGAGACATCTGATCAGGGTCGGCGCGGACCGCACTCCACCGCGTGGGGTCGTCGAGCAGCAGCCAGGCACCGTTGCCGATGAGGTTCGCCGTCGTGTCGTACCCAGCCAACAGCAGCAGATACACCGTCGAGACAAGCTCGTCCTCCGTGAGCTGATCACCACTGTCCCGCTCGGAAATCAGAGCGGAGATCAGGTCGTCACCGGGTTGCCGACGTTTGGCGGCGACAAGGTCACGGATGTAGCCGATCATCCCGATCATGGCGCCCGGCAACTCGCGACTGCGGTGCGCGCCCGCGGCGATGATGCTCGCCGACTCCATGAAGCTGTCGCGGTCGCCCGCCGGGACGCCGAGTAGCTCGGAAATGACCGTGATCGGGAGCGGGAATGCGAACTTCGACACGAGGTCGTGCGGGCCCGGCGTGTCGAGCTCGTCGATCAACTGGTCGGCGACGGCAGTGATGGCCGGCGTGAGACGGGCGATGCGTCGCGCGGTGAAAGCGCCCTGGACCAGCCGGCGCAGGCGGGTGTGGTCCGGAGGGTCGACGGTGAGCATGTTCTGTGCGGTCGCGGCGTAGATGTCGGGCGGCAGCTGCGGCCGGAACCCGAGCGGGGACAACAGGCCGTCCTTGACCAGGCGAGGGTCAGCCAACGCCCTGCGTACGTCGTCGTGACGGGTCAAGAGCCAGCCGGTCCGCCCGTCGGGCAGACGCAGCGGCGTCACCGGCCGCCGCTCACGATAGTCGGCCAGTTCGCTGTGGACGTCACCACGAAAGAAACCCAGAAAGGGCTCCCCCTGAACCGGCGGTTGCTGGGTTTGAGGCTCCATATCGGTGTCGACGTAGCGAACCTCGGTGGGTTCACCCGAACCTCGCCAACGGGTGCGGCCGAAGTCGACTGAACCGATTCCAAGCGGAGTCCGTGTGGATGCCGAACGACGTCCGGACGTACCGGAATCGGATAGAAACTGGGAGAGCCCGACATCATGCGTAAGTATCTGGTGCCCTTCGCTGCCCTCATGGCTGCCGGCGTGGCGTTGACCGCGTGCAGTTCGACCTCTGAGGCACCCGCGCCGGCGAGGGCGTCCGCCCCGGCCGGCGGAGAGGCCACAGAGCCCTCGAATGGTGCGGTGGGCGGCGATCTCGCGCTACTCTCCGGCACCGCGAAGTCGAACCGGTCGGAGGCCAACAGCGGCGACTGGGCGGTGCCGAACGGCGGCCTCGCGGTGGGTGCGGCCCGCCAGTCGTCGCAGCGGTGGGTCCAGTTGACCGCCAGCAGGGCCGGCGACCTCAACCCCGTGGTCGTGAACGGGGCGGGACTGACGCTCTACCGCTTCGACAAGGACAGCAACAACCCGCCCACCTCGAACTGCAACGGAGAATGCGCGCAGACCTGGCCGCCGGTCACGGTCGCGTCGAACGGCAAGATCTTCATCGCGGGGGTCAAGAAGTCGGCGGTCGGTACGGTTCGGCGCGCCGACGGCGCCCTCCAGATCACCATCGGCGGCTGGCCGGTGTACCGGTTCGCCAAGGACACCAAGCGGGGTGACACCCTCGGCCAGGGCGTCGGAGGCACGTGGTTCGGGGTGACCCCGACCGGTGGCAAGGCCGGCGCGCCGGAGGGCGGTCAGGACAACCCGGGCACCGGTGGCGTGACCGCTCCGCCCGCCACGAGTGCCGTCTTCTTCGACGACGCCAACTTCAGCGACAACGGCGCCTCCCAGGGCGTGGCCGTGGCCGGCGACGGGTGCCAGAACCTGGCCCGTCCCGGCGTCGCCTCCTCGGTCGCGGCCCCCGGCTCGCTGAAGATCTGGGTGGGCCCCGACTGCACCGGCCGATCGCAGGTCATCAACGGTGACATCGCGGACCTGGCGACGATCGACTTCGACAACGCCATCGCCTCGGTCCGCTTCAGCTGACCATCCGTCCGATCCACGGGTGTGCCGGTCCGGCTCTACGCCGGGCCGGCACACCCGTCTTCGTACCGGCTGAGTCGTGACCCGACAGTTCCCGGTGGACCGACGCAGATCGAGGGCGCCGGAATGCGCTGTTCTTGATCCGTGACCGCGCACCGTGCCACCCGCCACCGTCCGGCTACAGCCGCACGGTGGCGTACGCCTTGCCGTCGGTGTTCTCCACGCGGACACCGCTGACCGTGGCGGGGTCGATCAGGGCACTGCCGTCGAGTGTGGTGCCGTTGGCCGACCCTTCGTCGGACACCAACCAACTGCCCGCCAGTACCGTGCTGCCGCCCTCGCCGACGACCAGCAGGCGACAGCGCTCGCCCTGAGGGATGCCGGACACTGCTGCGTTGACCCGCACCCAGCCCGCTGCCGGGGTCAACGCGACGGTGAGCCGGGCACCCGTGCCCGGGTCGGTCGTGCTGGCCTGGCGGGTAGCCGGGTTCGCGGCGGTCACCGCGGTCGACGGGGCGGGCAGGGCACCTGTCTCGGGTGTGTCAGTGGTCGTGCGGCCCAGCAGGACGCCGCCGGAGGCCGCGGCGGCGAGAGCCACCACTGCGGCAGCGCTCATGATTGCCAGGCGGCGCTGGCGACGCCCGGACGATTCGCTGCGAACCTGACGCAGGGTGCGCTGCAACAGCAGGTCACCGCCTTCCGGTGGGCCGTCGAGCAGCATCGCCTCGGGTACGGCCTCCAGGGCGTTTTTCCACCCCTGGAGCGACTCGACCTCGCTACGGCACTCCGCACAACCCGCCAGGTGCTCCTCCGCCTGCCGGAGCTGCTCCTGGTCGAGCTCGCCCGTCAGATAGCCGCCGATGTCCACGTGGTCACCGGCCGGCATCAAGCTGTCCGATTTCATTAGGCAGACCGTTCCACCCGGTTCAGCGCCCAGCGATGTCGCGTAGCGCCCGGAGTGCGTAGTAGGAGCGTGACTTGACCGTTCCCGGCGGGACACCCAACGCCTTCGCGGCCTCCGCGACTGTACTCCCGAGTAGATATACCTGCTCCAGGACCTCGCGATGCTCCTGCGAGAGGCGGTTGAGGGCGTCCATCACCACCATCGAATTGACCACCTGGTCGGCGTGGTCCCGCTCGATCGCGACGTCCGTCGGGCTTTCCGGCACCTCGGACGGTCGCGCCATGCGCGCGCGCACCGCATCGGTGATGAGGTTACGTACCACGGTGAGCAGCCACCCCCGCACCGATCCCTTGCCGTTGACGAGACTGTCCGGATGGCGCCAGGCGCGCACCAGCGCCTCCTGGACGATGTCCTCGGCAATGGCCCGATCGCGGGTCAGTTGCGTCGCGTACGCGAGCATCGCCCGGCCGTGTTCCTCGTACAGGGATCGGATCAGGGCCTCGTCTGCTACCTCGCGCCGACGATCGGGCCTCAAACCCGCCATACGTACCATCCTCCGTTGCCCTCGCACCGGCGTCGCCGCCGGTGCACCCGGGTAACCAGGATGCCTGCCGTACTTCCGAATACCGGCAATCGGGAACGAATGTGTTCCTATGCTCACGTGGGTGAACTTTCGCGCTTTCGGCCGATCGGCGCGGCGGCCTCATCTCCGTCCGGGCAACGCGACGGGGGCGGGTGCACAAAGGAGGTCAACCACCGAGGACCGGGATGAGCCGGCCGCGCGAGGTGGGGCGGTCGAGGTGCAGGCCGAGCACCCCGACGTCGAGGGCGCCGTTGGCCTCGCTCTCGAACCGCCAGACGGTGTTCGGCGCGTCGCCAACGACCACCACGGCCGCCGTACCGTCGGAGGCCTCCGCCACCGCACCGATCCGTTCCCACTTATCGGGCGGGAGCGGGGCGGTGATCACCACCAGGTGGTCGCGAAGCGTCAAGGCCCCGTGAGCGTGCTGCGCGTCGTCGCCGGGCAACCCCAGCACGGTACGCACGTCGACGACCACCCGAACCCGCTCTGGAATCGGCCAGGGCGGAGGTGGCGGGCCGACCACGGTGATCGCCACCGACGGGGCCGCGTACCGGCTGATCTCGTCGAGGAAGGCACCCGCCAGGCGCCGCGTGACCGCCGGCTCCCCGGTGAGGGCGATGATGCCGGGTGCGCGTCCCAGGTTGACGACTGTCAGTTCACCTCCGACCGTGCCGACGGTGGCGAGTAGCGGCAGCTCGCCATCACCACCAGCGACGTTCTGGTCGAGGTCCCAGCTCGGCGCTTCCCAGATCGCACCCTGTTCCCGTGCCCGCCACGGGGGCGGCGGGTCCGGTAGTGCTGGCGCCAGCCGCAGCGACACCCGGTCCGCACCGACCATCGCCGCGTACACCTGGGGTTGGGACGCCTGTGCGGCGATCTGCCGCAAGGCGCGGTCCAACACCTGCCGTGAACCCGGCGCCGGTCGGGCCGGCTCGGCCGCGCGGCGGCGGGCCCGCCGGATCAGCACCGGTACGACGGCCGCCAGGAGCACCGCGCCGATGCCGAGCATCGTCGCCGTGACCGCTCGGAGCCCGAGTGTCTCGCCGTCGTCGACCGGAGGAGCCGCGGGCGCCGCTGCCGACTGTCCCGCCCGCGGTCGTTCGACAGGCGGAACCTGCGGCTGCTGGCCCTCGTTCGGCCCGGCCGACGGCGGCGGACCGACGCGGATCTCGCCGGAGGTCGCGCCCTCGGGGAGGACGAGGACCCAACCGGCGGGGATCGGCTGGGCCGGATCCGTGAGGATGCCCCCGTCCGGCTGGGTACGTCCCTGGTTGAGCTCGAGGATCTCCGGCCAGCGCCGGCTGTCGCCGAGCACCCGGTCGGCGACCCCGGGCAGCGTCATGTCGCTCTCCGCGCCCGGTTGCCCGGGCACCACCCAGTACGGCACCGACGGCTCTACGGCGTCGGCCCGGCCGGGGACCGACAGGACCAGAGCGGCCACCACCGCCAGCAGCACTCCCGCGCCGGCGCTCCGGCACCCGGCGTACGCCCTGGTCACGGACATCTCACTCGGCTCCGTCGGCGTCGACCGATTCGCGCAGGGCGTCCGCCAACAGGCGCATGGACCGTGGACCGCCAGGGTTGACCAGCACGTCGAGGCCCTCCGGGATCAGCCGCACCAGCTCGGTCAGATCGACCTGCCGCCACTGTGGCGCGTCGACGCGCGCCTGGTCGAGGCCGCTGGAGGCGACCACCACGCAGGCCACCCCGTCCGGGGCGGACGCCACGGTCACCTCGCCCGCCTCGTCGAGCGCCACGGCCACCAGGCTGTCCCGCAGCGCCCGCAGCACCAGGCTGACGTCAGCCCGGTCGGTGGCGACGAGCTTCGCCGCCGCGTCCACCGGGCTCGTGGGTGAGTCGGCGTTACGCGGCTGGTACAGCGGATTGGCCTCGAAGCGCCCAGCGGTCCCGTCGTCCTCGACCAGCCAGCCGCCGACGATCGTCTCCACCGGGGGGACCTCCGGCGACTCCTCGTCGAGGTCGTCGTCGCTGTCCAGCAGCAGCATCCAGTTACGTTGCACGTCGGCATCGTCCATCACGACGCCTCCTTCCGCGTCGGTTTGATCCTCTTGAACTCGCCCATGTTGTCGACCGCCAGGGTCGCAATGGTCTCGCCGGGACTGGTGAACCGTCCGTCGAAATCCACGCCTCGGGTCACCTTCACGGTCTCGGTCGCCGCGAAGATGGGCCGTCTGTTGCCGAGGTCCCGCATGGTGTCCGCGAACTTCTGGCCGGCGTCGCCAGCCTCGTTGGCGAAGTTGCAGGAGATCATGGCGATCGTGCTTTTCGGGTTGGCGCCCGCGGCGGCCTTGAAGGTGGTGTCGTTGCTCAGGATTCTGGCCATGGTGTCGCCGCGGACGTCCACCACCTTGCCGTTCGTCAGGGTCACGGCGGCGCTGTCCGGGCTGCCGTGCGCGAAGACGAAAATCGGGTCGCTCTTCAGCCCGTACCAGGGAGCCGGCACGTACTCGTTGCCGACGAGGGTGGACTCCTCGCCAGGCAGTTTCCGGATGATCTTGTCGTTCGGGCGTACCCCCGAGCCGTCCAGGTTCTTACCGGTGGCGAGATTGCCATGCTGCCGCCCCCAGTCGCTGAAGTGCTCGACGTCGGTCGATGTGCTGGGGAAGATGACGCCGATCTGCTTGCCGTTGCTGTCTTTCAACGGGACGGACGTGACGTCCTCGACGTGGAAGGTCTTGAGGCGGCCGCTGTCGGTCACCCCGACCTGGAGTGTGGGATCCCTGTCACGCTTCGCGTTGACGATCTTCCGTTCAGCGGTGAAGCGCAGATCGTCGATCTTGTTGTTGACCGACGTGAACGCGCCCTTGACGGTCTTGCCGAGGCCGACGGTGGTGACGGCTGTGTCGATCCCCGCCCCTGGCGCCGGGGCCTTCTCCACGGTTCGGGTGCCACCCGGAGGGCGGCCAATCCCCCTGGTGCTGTTTTTGATCCCGTCCGAGACCGTACCGGGCAGCTTGTTGCCACCCTTACCGGCGATCTTGATGATCCGGCCGACGAGCCGTCCGCCCGGCACCAGACCGAGCGCCAGACCTCCAGCGGCCAACCCGATCGCGGCGGGATCCCCGCTGGCGGCCGCCGCCGCGAGGTCGATCGCACCGGCGAGCAGGCCGAGCGCCTGACCCAGCGGAGGGAAGATGAACGAGGCGATCACCGAGAGCACGTCCAGGATCGCGGTGATCCACTGGATGACTGTGCTGCGGAGGAAGTCGATGAACGCCTGGAACGCCTCGACGATCTTCTCCCAGAGCGACCGCTGGGGAGCATCCTCCGCCAACCCCCGCAGCGTCTGCGCCGCCGTCCGGGCAGCCTGATCACGCAATGCCGTCGCCTGGCCCAACAGCGCCTTCGCCTGGTCGAGCGCCTGCTGCGCGTCGGCGGCACGGTTCTGTGCGGCGGCGTCGTCGTCATTGGCCCTGTCCTTCGCGGCCTGCTCCGCCGCCGGGTCGGCGCCCAGCGCGGCGACCGCCGCCTGCGCCGAGGCGAGCGCCGCCTGCGCCGCGGTCTGGTCGCCGGAGGCCTGCCGGGCCTGGTCGAGGGCGCGCAGCGACATCGTCTGCGCCTCCTCCAACGACGGCAGGTACCGCAGGTACGCGTCCGCCGCCGCGGCATAGGAGTTCGCCATCTGATCCAGCCGCCCGGGCAGCTTGCCGATCAGATCACGGAATGCCTCCATCGCCCTGCCCTGACCAAGGTGGACCTGGCCACCGGCGGCGAGCAGGTCATGCGCCTCCCGGGTGGTCGTGGACAGCTCTTGGTACGCCCGCGTGATCTCGTCGAAGGACTCCGGATCACCGGGTACCGGGTCGGAGTCCACCTGCAACACCGACCATTCGGCGTCTCCCGGACGCGTCATGACCAACCTCCCCATCGCACCGACCGCTCCCGCTCCGGCCAACGCCGTGAGCCGACTCGCACACGTAGCGAGCGTGGAAACGGTTCAGCCGGACTGAACCGATCCGACCGGCCGGCCGTGTGTACGGCGCGGAGTCATTGGCCGGACCGGGGAGGAGCGGGGATGGGCAAGCGGAGCGGGCTCGACGCCGAGGTGGCGGCATGAGCGTCATCGACGTACCCGGCGCGGAGCTGGAGCGAGTGCATGACCTGTTGCAGCGCACCAAGGAGCTGATGGACGGCTCATCGGTCAGGTCGATGGGTCCGGTCGTCGACACGCTGGGGCAGCACGAGTTGGAAGCGGCCGCACGCGAGTTCGAGAAGCGCTGGGGTGACGGACGGTACGTCGTGGCCAAGGACCTCGAAGGGGTCCGCGACGCCGCGAAGGCGGTAGCCGACGCGTTTCGGGAGACGGACGACCAGACGGTAGCCGCGCTCGAGTCGGACGGAGCGACGAGTTGACCAGCGGAGGAAGCACGGCAGTGGCTGTCCCGATCGGATTCGAGCTTCGTACACCGCAGGACTGGGTCGACTTCTCGGTCGCCGACGATGCGAGCGAGAACCGCGTCGCGGACGAGGTGTGGACGCGGGCCCGCGAGAGTGGGTTCACCGAGGAGCAGGCGGGACAGTACGCCGAGCAGCTACGCCGGTCGGTGCGCCAGGCCCGCAACGTGGGCGCGGTGCACGCCACCGGCACATTCCAGGTGTACGAGGACGGCGCGCTCATCGCCACGATGCTGCTCTCCGTGGTCACCCCGCCCGCCACCGGCGACATCATCGGGGCCTTGACCGCGGTGGCGCAGCCCGCACACGCCGACGGCACCTGGCGTCGGGTGAGCACCGCCCAGATTCCCGCGATCGGCACCGTCGGCCGGGTGCACGGCATCCAGAACGTCACCCAGGAAGGCGCCAGCATGCGCTGCGCCGTGATGCACACGGTCGTACCACTGCCGGGAACGGCGAACGTGTTGGTGGTGACCGGTTCGAGCCCAAATCTCGCGGAGGCGGAGGAGATCTTCGAGCTCTTCGCCACGATCACCGCGACACTGACCTTCTCGGATGAGGGTGAGGCCGCCGCGCTCACGCCGCTGGCGGTCTCCCCGGGGGAGGTCGGCAGCTAGGGGGTAGCTGCCGACCCGCGTTGGGGGGACACCGTTGGGGGGTGTCCCCCCAACGTCGTTTCGGTACCCGTACGTCGGCGGGGCGTCGCCGTACCGGCGGGGCTGGACACGGTCGAGTCCGGCCCCGATCCGGGGCCGGACCCCGTCGTCGCGGTCGCGCCTATCCGGCGTCGCTGGCCCCGGCCAGCAGCTCCCGCAACGCGGTCGGTTCGGTCCGGGGCACCTGCACCAGATGCAGCCGGCCGTCGCCGAAGTGGGCGAGCAGCCGGCCCGGCCGCCCGCCGCCGAGCTGGCTGCGGGACAGCTTGACGCCGATCAGCTCACCGTCGCCCAGTCCCTGCGGGCTGAGCAACGCACCCTGCCGGTTGCGGCGGGCGTCGACGTGCCAGCCGCCGAATCCGCCGGTGAGACCGTCGATGGAACCACCCATGATCAACCCGAGGCCCTTCTCCGCCCCGACCCGGGCGATCTCACCGAGATCGCTGCCGGCATCGCACTTGAGCAGCTGCTCCGCATCGTCGAGGACGACCACGGCGGGTCCGTCGCGCGCGGCGAGGGCCGCCGCGAGCCCGGCGGAGGTGAAGTTCTCGCTCGTCACCAGGTCGAGCACCCCGGGCACCCCAGCCAGGTCACGCAGCGGCGATCGGCGGGGCGCCGCGATCACCACGGGCGTCCCCCGCTCCAACAGACCCGCGACCATCGTCAACAGGGCCGTGCTCCGCCCCGACCGAGGTGGCCCCGCCAGGATGAAGGAAGGGTTGGTCGCGAGATCCGGCCCGATGGCCGAGAGCTCGTCCCCGCCGACCCCCAGCATCGTCCAGAGCGGGTTGGCCGGCCGGGCCAGGGCGCTCGCCTGCGCCAGGGTCAGCTCGTCCGGCAACACGTCGATCCGGAACGGACGGGTGGCGGCGGCGACCCCGGCGTCCCGCAGCCGCGCCGTCTCCGCGATCGCGGCGAGCGCGCGAGCCTGGCCCTGCCCGGAGGTGTCCTGGGTGAGCAGGGCGATCTGCGCCTCCGCGCCGTCGACCGCCCGGATCGCCCGGCCCGTGCCGATCTCATCCGGCAACTGCCGGTAGTTGATGCCGACCATGCTGTAGTCGCTGCGTTCGGTGAGTCGGAGCACCAGCTTGTCGTCCGTCGTCGACGAGATCCGGGTGGTGAACATGCTCCGGTCGCCGGCCATCACCACGTGGATCCCGGCGCCGGCACCCTCGCGTAGCAGGGTCAGCAGGGCGGCCATCACGGTGCCGTTGTCGTAGTCGGCGAACGTCTTGTCGAAGACCTCGAACCGGTCGAGCAGCAGCAGGATGTGCGGCGGCCGGTCGGCCTCGGCCGCCGCAGCGCGGTACTCCACCAGCCCGGCCGAGCCAGTGGAGGCGAGCAACTGCTGTCGGCGTCCCAGCTCCGCGACGAGGCGGGTGAACAGGCGAGCGAGCCGTTCGGCCTCGGTACGCTGCACCACCGCACCGCAGTGCGGCAGCTCGGTGAGGGCGAGCAGCGCCCCGTTGCCACAGTCGACGCCGTAAAGATGGACGTCGGCGGCCGAGTGCGCGCCCACCATGGTGCCAGCGATCGTCCGCAACGCCTGCGAACGACCGCTTCGCGACGAGCCGATGACGTGCAGGTGCCCCAGCGTTCCCAGGTCCAGCTCCAACGGTGCCTGCTCCTGCTGGGCCGGCAGGTCGACCAGGCCGTACGCCACCGAGGGCAGGTGGTAGCCGCTGCCGCGCGGCGCGGGAAGCGCGTCGACGGTCAGCGTGTCCGGTAGCGCCGGTAGCCACGGGCTGTGCGGCGGCTCGATGGCGAGCTGCTCACTGGCACCTCGGACGGCCTCCACCAGCACAGCGAGGTCGGTGAGTTCGGCCGATGGCGCGGCCTTCACACCGGGACGGTTGGGTCTGGACCGACCCAGATCCTTCCAGGAGACGGGCGTGACCCAGGGAGCCTGCCGGACTTCGGTCTGAGCGCCCGGACGGAAGCCGCCGACCCGCCCGGCCTGGAACGGCACCAGCGACGATTGAGCGAGGCGTACGAAGGCCCGGCCCGGCGTCGACTTCAGGATCGAGGCGGCGTCGGGGGCGTTGAGCACGTCCTGGCTCTCGCTGGTGTCGGTCACCCGCAGGGCGATCCGCAGGTTGGTGTTCGCCCGGATCTCGGGCGACACCACCCCGCCCGGACGCTGCGTGGCCAGCACCAGGTGGATGCCAAGCGATCGTCCCCGCTGTGCGATGTTGACAAGCCCGGTCACGAAGTCCGGCAGGTCGCGGATCATCGACGCGAACTCGTCGATCACGATCAACAGTCGAGGCATCGATGTGCGGGTCGGCTCGCGGCGCAGCAGGTCGACGTAGTCGTCGATGTCCTTCGCGCCCGCCTCGGCGAGGATGTGCTCGCGCCGCTTCAACTCGGCAGTGAGCGAGGTCA
This sequence comes from Micromonospora inaquosa, assembly GCF_003857055.1. GTDB lineage: Bacteria > Actinomycetota > Actinomycetes > Mycobacteriales > Micromonosporaceae > Micromonospora > Micromonospora inaquosa. Next base: position 50,998 of record NZ_QGSZ01000187.1, read on the forward strand.
GCGCCCGACCCACCAGGTGGGTGTCGAGGTCGGTGACCATGCCGACGGTGTGTGGCAGCCGGACGCAGTCCTTGAACGCGCTGCCGCCCTTGTAGTCCACCAGCACGAACGTCATCGCGTCCGGTCGGTTGGCGACGGCGAGCGAGGCGACCAGGGTCTGCAACAGCTCCGACTTGCCGGAGCCGGTGGTGCCGGCGACCAGGGCGTGCGGTCCGTCGCGCTTGAGGTCCAGGGCGAAGGGCCCGTCCAGCGAGATGCCGAGCACTGCCTCGGTGGTCCGGCCGCCGGTGGTCCACCTGGCCGCGACGGCGTCCGACTCCGGCGGTTCCATGCCGAGCACGTCGAGCAGCCGACTCGCGTCCGGCAGGACGGCCCCGTCGTCCGTGCCGCCGGTGTCGCGCAGCGGCGCGAGGGCACGCGCCACCGTCCGCAGCCACTGCGTCGAGAGCAGGTCCGGGTGCACCCCGGGGATCGGCGCGGCGAGCGTCCGGGTCACCAGCAGTGACCCGTCGGCCTGCTCCGCGACCACGGCCTGGCACTCCTCCGGCAGCAGCTTCTCCTCCGCGTCGACGCAGATCGCGTGCACCCCGACCGCGGGTCCTTCCCGCAGGACCTGCGTCACGCCGGGCAGGGACCGCAGCCGGCGTGCCCCGTCGAGCACCACGAGGATGTCGCGGAACGCCCCATCGGTCCGCTCGGCAGCGCGGGCGGAGATCACGGCGACCAGTTCGGCCACGCGCCGGGCCACGGTCTGGGTGTCGGTACCGACGGTGGCGAGAGTGTCCTGGCCGTCACGTGGCGCCACGTGCGGCAGCCAACCGACCCACGACCAGCCCTCCTCGTCGCCCGCACCGGCGAGCAGGTAGATCTGCAGGTCCTCGGGGCTGTGCAGGGTGGCTGCCTGGGCGACCATCCACCGGGCCGTGACCCGGGCGACGGCGCCGCCGGCGATGCCGACCACACCGTGCTTGCGCACCGGCACGGTCGCCGGCACGTCGAGGGCGCTCCACCGGACCTCCCGTCGGTGCTCGTCCTGGCTCGGATCCCGGAGCACCACCTCGGACGGGAGGTCGGCGCTGCCGGTCCGCAGTTCGAGGAAGTCGGGGTCGGTGCGGCGGCGTTCCCAGAGGCGGCGTTCAGGTCCCCCAGCTATCAGCCGTACGGCGGCGGGGTCGGGGAAGTTGTTCCGCCGGGCCAGCCGCTCGTCAGCCAGCGCCGTCTGCGCCTCGGCGTTGATCCGTGCCCGCTTCGCCTCGTACTCGGCGAGTCGGGTGCGGTGGCTGGCCTTGCCCTGGCGGCGGGAGCTGATCTGACCGACGATCAGCGCCACCGGCGACAGGATGGCGAAGAGCAGAGTCAGCGGGTTGCCGGTGATGAGGTACGCGGCTCCAGAGACCACCAGCGGGGCCAGCACCGTGATCAGCACGAGTGGCCGCCGTTCCGGCGGCGACGGTGGCGTGGGAAGTGTGAACTGGGTGGTGCGGGCCTCCGGGAGCAACCGAGGTGGACGGTTGTAGTCCAGGGCGGTGCGATCCTCGGAGATCTGCAGTGCGGCCTCCGCCCGGACCGGAATGCGCAGCTCCAACAGGGAGGAGCCGGCGGCGAGTTGTCCGCCGGAGTTCCACACCTGTTCATCGTCGAGCTCGACCCGGTCGAGCAGGAGGCCGGGGCTGGCCGGTTGAACGCGACACGCGCCGTCCGGGGCGACCCGGATTGACGCCACGACGGGGGCGAGCGAGGGGTCGCTGAGGCGGACCCGGCTGGCGCTGGCGGCGCCGATGGCGTGCTCACCGAGGTCGAGCTGATAGACCGCACCGGCGTCGGTGCCGCTGACCACCCGCACCTCCACCAGCCCTCGCGGTTGCGCGGGTGCCTCGGGCACCGGCCGGTCCAGACCGAGCACCGTGCCCCGGCACAGTGGGGCTTCGGCGAGGGTCAGTCGTGGGTCCAGCGGCGCACCGGCGACGAAGATCGTCGGTGGTGTGTCGGCGGGCTCCGGCCGACGCGCGGCGAGCGCCTCGGCGAGTTCCCCGACGGTGGTGTCGGGGGCCGCCTCGACCTGGTATTCGATGACGGCGGTGGACGGATCCGCAACGGTGAGCTGCAGGCGCACGAGGTTCTCCTGGTCGGATGGTCCGTCGGAAAAGCGGTCGAGGCCGCGTGGTGATTCCTCACCGCGCGGCCCCGGGCCTGTCCGGTCGTTCAGCGGCCGAGGCTTGCCCCGGTCTGGTTGTCCGTCTCGGAGAACGCGGTGCTGACCTGCGAGAGGTACTGGCTGATGCCCTCCATGCCGTTCAGCGTCTGGTCGACGCTGCCCTTGTACTCGTCGAAGTACGGGCCGAACTTCTGCTGGGCGGCCGGGGTGTTGTAGCCACCCTGGATCAGCGTGTCGATCTTGCTCTTGGCCTGGTTCATCCCGTCCAGCAGCGTCTGCATGTTCTGCTTCAGCCAGGTCGAGGACTCCTCGATGTCCTCGCTGACGATGTGGTACGTGGCCATGTTCCGCTCCCTCGTGTGTTCGATCTCGCCGGCTTTGAGGTGGTCGGTTCTGGGCCGCCTCTCGCCGATGTCGTCCCCCACACGGACCGTGGGCCAGAACGGTTCAGTGAAAGTTCCACGTCGTGACGGCGCAGCCCGCCGGCCTCGACGGTGAACCACTTTGCCGACCACGTCGTGTGGGTGTCGGATCGCGCGTACCGGCGCGGTCCTCCGAACATGAGGTGGAGCAGAGATGCTTGTGCACAGCCGGATCGCGCGGACCGCGATCGCATTGGCCAGCCTGGCGGCCCTGGCCGCGTGTGCAGAGGAGGTGACCGGGGCGGCTGCGCCGGCCACCGTGTCGGCACCCACCGTGGCGGCCCCCACGGCGGCGCAGGCGACCCCGAGTTCGACCCCCGAGAGCGGCACGCCGCCGGAGGTCATCGACGCTCCGGCGACCCCGCTCGCAGAGCCGACGGTGGCGAAGACCCAGGGTCGCGTACGGATCTACAGCGGCCCCTCCGACGTCCCGCTCTCCCCCGCGCCCGATACGGGGCGGGGCAGCACCGTCATCCAGCTGAACGGCACCGCGTCCGCCGACATTGACATGTACGTCGCCGACGGGCAGGGCCGGACGCTGTACCGGTTCGACAAGGACACGGCCAAGCCGCCGACGTCGAACTGCAACGGTGACTGCGCGAAGGCGTGGCCGCCGCTGCTCGTGAAGTCAGCGGGGCAGATCTACCCGAGCGGGATCGACCCGAAGCTGGTCGGTTACGTGGAGCGAGCCGACGGCACCTGCCAGGTGACCATCGGCGGCTGGCCCGTCTACCTGTTCGCCAAGGACGCCGAGCCGGGCGACATCAGCGGTCAGGGGGTCGGTGGCACCTGGTTCGCGATCAGCCCGACCGGTGAGCGAACCGCGCCTCTGCCCGAGGTGGTGGGCACGACCACCACAGCCGCCACCCGCTGAGCCCGAGGAGACGACGATGACCAACCCGTACGCGGGAGCCGACGGCGACTTTCCGACGCCCGCCCCGCGTTGGGCACCGGCGCCACCGGCGCAGTGGGGGCCGGATTCCACGGGGCCGAACACCCCCGTCGGGCGTCGGCGGCGCGTCTCCCGCAAAGCCGTGATCGCCGTGGCCGGGCCGGTCGTGGCCGTGGCGACACTGGTGGCCGTACTCGGACTGCTCTGGCCGGGATTTCTCAACCGGAAGGTCTTCGACACGGCGGCGCTGCAACAGGGGGTGCTGTCGGTGCTGCGCGACGACTACCAACTCGACGCGGACCTTGTCGCCTGCCCGCCGGGCCGCGCGGTCACGGTGGGCAGCCGTTTCTCCTGCTCCGCTCAGGTCGCCGGCGTGCCGAGGACCATCACCGTCACGGTGGTGTCCTCCGACGGCCGGTTCGAGGTCAGTCGCCCGCACTGAGATACGAGGCGGTGATCGACGCACCGCCACGGAGAGTTGATCGCCGGGCCGCCCGGTCATGAGACGGGCTGGGCGGCCCGGCGATCAGCCGGTCAGAGGCCGGCGGCGTGTGCGGCGGCGGTGCCGCCGACCACAGGTAGGACGATGTTGCTGCTCTTCAGCGCGACCTGCAGGTTCGCGGCGGTGGTGTCCGCCTGGCTGGAGTACTGCGGGTAGCTGGCCACGATGATCACACCGATCCGGTGGCCGGGCTTGAAGACATAGTCCTCGGGCAGCAGCGGGAAGCTGAAGTTGTACGACTCCCCCGGCACCAGCGGCACGGCGACGCGGATCGACTGCCGGTTCTGGGCGTCCATGATGCCCTTGGTGACCAGCTCGTAGTCGGCCGTGGCCACTCGTTTCGCCGTCTGCTTGTAGCAGCCGTCGTCGGTCGGGCTGCTCTGGCCCCAACAGTCCTCAGTGGTCAGGGTGATGATTCCCTCGCCGGAGGCCCGGTGCGCGACCCGCTCGTCGGTGCCGTAGTCGACCAGGATGGCCCCGAGGTTGGTGTCGGTCTGGTCGGCGGAGGCCCGCAGTTGCACGGTGGGCGTGCCGGAGATGTGCAACGGCGCGGAGAGCGGCTCGGAGAGGAAGGCCAGCCGGTTGGGCTGCACCACGTCCGGGTTGAGGATCATGGTGTTCTGGCTCTGCGTGCGGCTGTCCTGGAACGCCCCGGTCGCCGGCTTCGCGGTGGGCACCAACCCGAGACCGCCCGCGCCGGTGGTGCCGGGCTGGAGGAACACCTCGGTGTCGGCCTTGCCCGGGATCGGCCAGTCGGCGTGGGTTTCCCACACGTCGGCGGACCGCTCCAGGTCCACCCGCGGCTCGTCCATGATGCCGTTGGCGACGCCCTGCAGCCAGAAGTCGAACCACCGGTGCAGCGTCGACACCCACACCGCGCGGCGCGAGTCGAACGGGTCGACGTGCCCCTCCTGCGACAGCCACAGCTTGCGCGGCACGTTGTTCTCCGCCAGGGCGTACCAGAACTTGCTGAAGTGGTCCGGCCGGACGTTGTCGTCGTTGAGGCCGTGGTAGAGCAGCACGCTGGCGGTGACGTTGGGGACCTTCTTGACGTAGCTTCGCTCGTTCCAGAAGGACGTGTAGTCGCCGTGCTCGTCGCCGTCGGCGACGCCTATCGCGTCGCGTACCGGCTTGCAGTAGTCCCGACGCTCCGGGTTGGTGACCGTGTTGGCCAGCGACGACACGTAACTGTTGCCGCGGGTGATCACGCCGTTGCTGCGCACGTAGTCGTAGTACTCGGTCGGCCCGCTGATGGGCACGACAGTGGTCAGGCCCTTCACACCGGTCACCGCGGTGGCCATGGCCAGCGAGCCGTCGTACGACTTGCCGATCATCCCCGTCTTGCCGTTGTGCCAGTCCGCCTTGACGATCTCACCGGCGGCGTTGCGGGCGGTGGCCCGACCGTTGAGCCAGTTGATGGCCTGCTTCGCGCTCAGGTTGTCCTGGTTGGCGTTGGTGGTCGGGCAGCCGGTGGAGTTGTTGGTGCCGACCATGTCCAGCAGGATGACCGCGTAGCCGCGCGGCACGAAGTAGTTGTCGTAGAACAGCGGCCACTTGTCGAGCAGCCCGTCGCCGTCGAGGTCCGCCTTGCACTCGGACTCGTTGCCCCGGCAGACCGTCGAGTAGTAGGGGCTGGCGTCCATCACGACGGGGGCCTTGAGCCCCTGCGCGGTGGCCGCCGGCCGCATCAGGTCGAACGCGATGATGTCGCGCAGACCGTCGTTGTCGCTGTCGAAGGTGGAGTCGATGAAGAGGCGTTCCCGGATGGCGTCGGCGTAGCCGAACACCGGCTGGGTGACGCCGTCCTGGACGACGATCGACGGCGGGGTGTCCGCCGCCTGCGCCTGCGGCGCCACGCCGAGCGCGGCGAGCACTGTCGCCGACAATACGGCCACGCCCGTGCGCCAACGCGTTCCCACTGTAGCCATGCACTCTCCTTGATGTGTCCGAGGCTGCGTACGCTACGAGCCGGCGGCCGGTGTCACCACCTGCACGTGTAGGAACTTCGCCGGGTGCGGTTCGACGGGGTGCGTCAGTCGTCCGGCGGCCAGCCGGGCGCCGGGCACGGGAAGACCTCGGTGCGACGCCGACCGGTGCCGGGTCGGCGTCGCACCGAGGTGCCTGGGTGACGGGGCTACGGTTGGCCGGCCAGCACCAGTTCCCGCAGCCGCTGGTCGAGTGTTGGGGCGTCCAGGCCACCCGGCCAGCCGCGCAGCAGGGCGCCACCCTTGGCCACCAGCACGACGGCGGGCGGCTCCCGCACCGCGTACGAACGCCAGATGGTCTGCTGGTCGTCTAGGACGACCGGATACTCCACCCGGTGCGTGCGCAGGTAGTCCTGGACCTCGTCGGCCTGGTCCGCGCCGGCCACACCGACGAAGACCACCCGGTCCCGATAGCTGCGAGCGAGTTCGCTGAGGGCGGCCTGGCGACTGGCGCAGGTGGTGCACCAGGAGTTGAAGAAGGTGAAGACGACGGGACGCTGCGCCCACAGGTCGGCGGCGGCGAACGGCGTGCCGTCGGTCAGCGCGCCGGTGAACGCCGGGGCGGCCGGGGCGGTGCCGGGCGCCGGGCGCAGCGCCAGGTCGGCGGGGACCGGCCCGGGCAGCGCCGCCGCCCCTCCGGCGGGCGCCGGCGAGGGCTCGGGCTCGGGCGTGCTGCATCCGCCCAGCAGTGCCGCCGCCAGCAACAGCGGCAGGAGTGCCTTTCTCATGACGGGACCACCGCCACCAGCGCCGGGCCCTCGCTGCTGTCCGACGTCAGGTCGAGCGCCGGTCGGCCGTCCACCTCCAGCCGGTAGGAGGCCCGCTGCGGCACGCGCACCGGAACGGCGAACTCGCAGTAGGTGGGCAGGCGCTCGACGCCCAGATCCTCGGCGAAGGCGGCCACCGCGGTTCCCGCCGGCAACTGCCCACTGACCAGCGCCGCCCCGTCCGGGTCGAGTACGCGGTACGGCGCCCGGTTGTGGAAGTGGGTGTACGGACCGGTGCCGGCGCAGTCCACGCCCGCGGCCCTGATGTTGATGTCGCGAACCAGGACCCGGACGGTCGTCGGGGAGACCGCCTCCTGGGTGGCGCCGACGGCGCCGCAGCCGGTCGCGCCGGCAAGCAGCAGGGGCAGCAGAGTCATGATGCTTCGCCGCACGTCATCCTCCTTCCGCCCGCCTGTCGGGTCCACGGCGGCAGTCCGCCGCGGACCCGACAGGAACGGGGTCAACCTCGGGCGCGGGTCAGGACTTCTCGACCCGGCATTGCTTGGTCACCGTCTTCGTCGGGTCGCTCTCCGAGGTCGCGGTGAGCTTCACGAAACCGGTGTCCGCAGCGGTGGCGGTGGCACCCACGGACACCTTGACCGTGGTGGCCTTGCCGAACTGCGCGGTGGCGAGCTGGTTGGGCAGCCAGGTCCGCCAGCCCTTGCCGGCCACCTCCGCCGACAGGCGGTAGACGTCCGACTTCAGGTACGCGCTGACGTTCTCCGGGTGCTGCTGCCCGCCGGCCGAGTACGAACCGGTGTTGGTCAGCTCGAACGAGCAGGTCACCCCGCGGTTGGTCGGCTTGCCGCCGCCGGTGACGTCGCCCTTGCCCAGCAGCACGCCGTGGCTGCTCGGCCCGCCGGTGCCGTCCAGGGAACGGACCGCCACGGTGTAGGAGAGCGAGCCGGACGAGTCCCGCTTGAGGTCGATGATGTAGAAGTGCAGCCGGTTGGCCTCATCGACGTACTCGTACTGGCTGCCGGTGTCCGCGCCGGCGTGGAACAACGCGTCGGAGAGCTGCCGGTAGTCACCCATGGTGATCTTCTGCGGGGTGCCGTCGGGCCGGTAGAAGTCGATCATGTCGATGTCCTGCGGGTTGGCGTCCACCACCCACTGGAACGGTGCGCTGTCGGCGTTCTTCGTCTTGCTCAGCAGCACGCCGCTGTCCGGGGTGAAGGAGTCCGCGCCCATCCGGTCGACGACCTCGACGGTGTAGTTGTTGAAGTTGCCACCGTCGCAGAGCGGGTCGGTGCTGACCCCACAGGTCGGCGACAGGTCCTTGTTCAACGCGATGTTCACGCCGCTCAGACCCTTCGGGCCGGCGTCGACCGCCCTCGCCGTGACCTGCGCGACCACCAGACCCGAGGAGGCCAGTGACTCCCGTGACAGCCGCAGCACGTGCTCCTCGCCGAGCAGGCCGATCTTGAGCTTGTCCCGCACGGTGTGCAGCGAGCCCATCGAGCCACCGTTGGTCGGCGGGATCTGCCAGCGGGTGTGCGGACCCCCGGGGCCGTTGAACGACCCGCGCGACATCATGCTCCAGATCCCGGTGTACGCCCTGCGCAGCGGCTCGCCGTACGGGTTGTTGTAGTTGTCGCCGATGCCCAGCAGGTGGGTCAACTCGTGGGCGTAGACGCCCATGCCGGAGCTCTCCCCCTGCGTTGAGGAGCCGCCGCCGGCGTTCGGCCACAGTGTCGCCGCCGCCTTCCACGAGGTCCAGTCCACGTAGCGGGTCTTCGCCCAGTTCGGCAGGTTGGGGTCCGGCGGGCCCCAGGCGTCCGGCACGTCCTCCTTGTTCTGGAAGATCATCTGCCCGAACTCCTGCCAGGTCGATGACTCGTCCTGGCCGGCGCTGAGGATGAACACCAACTCGTACTGGTTGGCGACCTCCTCGCCGACCGCCGCCCGCCAGGCGCCCAGGCCGTCGGTGCGGATGTTCTTGCCGCACACGTCCCCGCTCGGGCAGGCGCCCGGGTTGAACCCGTTGTCCAGCCCGTACTGGTAGGACTTGGCCGGCATCTGGTACGGCCCGAACCCGGTGAGGTCGACGCCGTAGCGACCGTTGGAGTCCTGCATCCAGTATTCGTGCAGGGTGTGGCCCTTGTTCAGGGTGTTCGGGGTGTTCAGGAAGTCCTGATAGAACTTCGGCACGTCCGCCCGGGGAATGTTTGTCGCGACGGACTGGGGGTTGCCGAACACCGTCGAGCGGGCCCGCTGGGAGACCGCGAACGTCTCGTCGGGATAGTCGAGCGCCACCAGCGCGATCTTGAAGTTGCGGACCGAGCCCGACACGCTCGGGTCGGCCCAGTTCTTGCCGGGCACGGCCTTGTAGTCGTTCCAGGTCATCGTGTCCGGGTTCTGCCAGGCCTGCGGGTCGAGGACCTGGAACGGCGCGGTGCCGCCGGCCGGGTTGGCCGGGGCCGCGGCGGCCTGCGCCGCCCCGGTCGCCACCAGCGTGGTCACCACGGCTGCGGCCAGTACGGCCCGCCTCAGCCGGGTTCGGTGGGGGGTAGCACGGTGCACGGAACCACCTCTCGTCGGGGGAAACGCGGCGCCGACGTCCCGGTGGGGGTTTCCCGGAACATCTGTCAGCAGGCCGCGCAGCGAATCTAGGAGGGCGGAGCGGTGCCGGTCACCGTGCAGATGTCGGCAGGTGGGGCGGCGACTTCCGACACCTGAAGGACCGCCGCCCGCCGGAAGATCAGCCAGGGCCGGTCCCGGAAGCCGGATCGGCCGTGGCCGCGAGGGCCCGCAGCACATCCCGGCGCACCTCGTCCACGGCAGTGCCGGACAGGGGTCCGCGCGGTGGGCGGCACCGCCCACCGAACCGCCCGGCGCACTCCATGGCGAGCTTGACGGCCTGCACGGCTTCCGGCCGGGAGGCCCAGCCGAGGATCGGGTGCAGCTCGGCGTAGAGCGGCAGGGCCCGGCCCAGGTCGCGGGCGACGCACAGCTCGTACAGGCGCACGGCCTCGCGGGGCAGCGCGTTGGGCAGGGTGGCGACCCATCCGGTGGCGCCGCACAGCACCAGTTCGAGCACCACGTCGTCGGCGCCGACCAGCACGTCGACGTGCGGGCAGAGGTCCCGCAGGCGATGCAACCTGCGTACGTCGCCGGAGACCTCCTTGACCGCGACGATCCCGTCGATCTCGGCGATGGTCGCCAGCAGGTCCGGCGTGAGGTCCAGCCGGGCGTCGTACGGGTCGTTGTGGGCGACCACCGGCAGGCCGACCGCCGCCACCTCCCGGTAGTGGGCGACCACATCAGCGGGGCGGGCGACGGGCCCGTCGGGTGGCCGCGCGAGCACGCCGTGGGCGCCGGCCTCGGCGGCCTGCTCCGCCCAACGGCGGGCCTGCCGGCTGCCGTAGCCGCCGACGCCGGGCACCACCGCGCAGCCGGACGGCGCGGCCTGCACCGTCGCCTTCACCACGGCGGCCCGCTCGTCGTCGGAGAGGGCCCGGTACTCCCCCATCGACGCGCACGGCGCGACCCCGTGGCATCCCTCGGCGGCGAGCCAACTGACGTGTTCCTGGAGTTGGTCGAAGTCGACAGAGAGGTCGGCGCGGAACGGTGTGGTGACGGCGACCAGCACGCCCCGCCAGGGCCTACCAGTTCCCACTCGGAAATCCCCTCCCCGCCGGCAACGCCCGTCATCCCGATCGCACCGGTGCCCCGGGGCACCGGTGCGATCGGTACCGGAACCTTAGGAACGTCTGTCGCTCCCGGTCTTCGGACAGATGCCGAAACAGTCGCGTTGTCGTCCGTCCTTATGTCGCGACTTCGACAGTGGACCTTGCGCAACGACCCACCCACACCCGAGGGTAAGGACTGGCGGTCGCGCGATCCCTGTCACGCCGCGCAACCAGGGGAGATACATGCACGGTGAGCTCCAGCGAATCGTCGACGCCGTCGCCGCCCGGGTGGGGCGGCCCGCCCTCATCGAGGACCGGCGGCAGAGGGTGGTCGCCTACAGCGAGCACGACGGCCCGATGGACGACGTACGCCGGATGTCGATCCTGCGCCGGCAGACGACGCCCGAGGTGATCGCCTGGTTCCGGGACAGGGGCGTGCTCACGGCGCGCGCCCCGATCCGTACCCCCGCCTGTGTCGAGCTGGACCTGCTGGCGCGGGTCTGCGTGCCGATCCGGCACGACGACCTGCTGCTCGGGTTCGTCTGGTTCATCGACGCGGACGGTTCGATGACCGACGCCGACATCGCCACCGCGGCCGGTGCCTTCGCCGACCTGTCGCTGGCCCTCTACCGGGAGAACCTGCTCGGTGAGCTCGCCTCGCAGCGGGAGACCGAGGCGACCCGCACCCTACTGGTGGAGGGCCGGCAGGCGCGGGAGCACGCGGCGCGGGCGCTACTGGATGAGGGCGTGGTGGCCGCCGACGGGTCGACCGTCGCGCTCGTCGCGCAGCTCGTGCCGGCCGGCGGGCGGCAGCCCGACGAGGTGGCCCGGATCGCTCTGGAACAGGCCCTGGTCACGACCCGCCGGTGGATCGGTGTGCGGGAGACGCTGCACCTGGTCTGGCACGACCACGGGGTGCTGCTGGTCTGCGGCGACCGGATCGCCGGGCGCCCCACGCCGGAGGCGTCCGCCGGGCACCTGGACGCGGCGCTGAGCACCGCGACCCGGGGCCTGGCCTCGGTGGACCGGACCGTGACCGGGATCGGCCAGCCCCGCGCCGAGCTGTCCAGCGCTGTCGCGTCCTATCAGGAGGCCGCGCAGGCGGCCCGGGTCGGTACGCAACTGCCCGCGCTTGGCCGGGTGATCTCCTGGGCCGGGCTGGGCATCTACCGGGTGCTGTCGCAGTTGGACAGCCAGCACCTGGACGTCGCGGGCGTCCATCCCGGGTTGGAGCGCCTGCTGCGCGACGACGCCCACCAGGTGCTGCTGGAGACCCTCGAGGCCTACCTCGACCTGGCGGGCAACGCGCACGCGACCGCCGAGAAGCTTCGACTGCACCGGACCACCCTCTACTACCGGCTGCAACGGGTGGAACAGCTCGCCGGCACCGACCTCAAGGACGGCAACGAACGGCTGTGCCTGCACCTGGCCATGAAGCTCGGGCGGCTCACCGGCCATTACCGCACGCCGTGACGCCGCCGCCCGACAGTGGTGCCCGTGAGCAGCTGGGCGGACGGACGTTTCCTCGTCACACGAGGCGGGTCATCCAGCCGTACGGGTCGGCGGCCCGGCCGTACTGGATGTCGAGCAGATGGCGGCGCAGCCGCATCGTCACCGAGTCCTCGGCGCCGGCCTTCGGGGCCGTCACCTCGCCGCCCGCCCAGACGAGGCGCCCGACCGGCGTGACCACGGCGCCGGTGCCACACGCGAAGACCTCGGTGATCGCACCGGACGCCACGCCCTCCTGCCATTCCCGGATTTCCACCGGGCGCTCCTCGACCTCCAAGCCCAGATCCTTGGCGAGGATGAGGATGGACCCGCGGGTGACGCCCTCGAGGATCGTGCCGAGTTCCGGGGTGATGATCCTGCCGTCGGCCGTGATGAAGTAGAGGTTCATGCCGCCGAGTTCCTCCACGTAGCGGCCCTCGGCGGCGTCCAGGAAACAGACCTGCTCACAGCCGTGCTCGGCGGCCTCGACCATCGGCGCCAGGCTGGAGGCGTAGTTGCCGCCGCACTTCGCCTCGCCCGTGCCGCCCCGCGCCGCGCGGGTGTACTCGGTGGAGAGCCAGATGGAGACCGGCCTGACTCCACCGGAGAAGTACGCGCCGACCGGGCAGGCGATCACCATGTAGGTGATCTCCTTCGCCGGGCGAACCCCCAGGAACGGCTCGGACGCGAACATGAACGGTCGCAGGTAGACGCTGTATTCGTTCTCGTCCGGCACCCACGCCTGATCGGCGCGGACCAGTCCCTCGACGGAGGCCATGAAGTCCGGAACCGGCAGTTCGGGCAGGGCCAGCCGCCGGGCGGACCGGGCGAAGCGCTCGCCGTTGGCCTGTGGTCGGAACGACCAGATCGAGCCGTCGGAGTGTCGGTACGCCTTCATCCCCTCGAAGATCTCCTGGGCGTAGTGCAGCACGGCCGCCGCCGGGTGCATGAGGATCGGGCCGAAGGGGATGATCTCGGAGGCCTGCCAACCGCCGTCCGGCTTCCACACCGCGCGTGCCATGTGGTCGGTGAAGTACGTGCCGAACCCCGGATTCGCCATGATCTCGGCTCGCCGCTGCGCGCTGGCCGGGCTCGGATTTTGCTGCAACGGGAACGGCAGGCTCATGGCCGGATCCTCTCAATGGCCGCATCCCCGGGCGCTCAGGCACCGAGAACGCTCGCGCAGGGGAAGTTTGTCGGATGGCAGGTGCAGAATACCGACCGTATTGTCGCCGATCATAGATCGAGTGCAGCGATTCGGGAGGGACGGTGCGGCGGTGAGCCGGGGTGAGGAGCGGATCGTCGCGGCCTCCGACGGCGCCGCCCGTCAGGTGGTGGGCCGGGTGGTCGTGTGTGTGGGCACCGACCTCGTCGACGTCGACGACATCCGGGCGCTGCTCGCCCGGCAGCCCCGGTTCGCGGATCGGCATTTCACTCCGGGAGAGAGCGCCTACTGCCTTCTCGAAAACGACCCGGCGGAGCGCTTCGCCGTCCGTTTCGCCGCCAAGGAGGCGGTGTTGAAGGCCCTGGGAACCGGCCTGAGCGGGTCGGCCCTGCGGGAGATCGAGGTGGTCCGGGGTCACTCCGGGCCGCCGGCGTTGGCCCTGGCCGGGCGCGCGGCGGCGCTCGCCGAAGCGGCCGGTGTCCATTCATGGCTGATCACCCTGACGCACAGCCGGCATTTGGCCTATGCCTTCGTTGCGGGTGTAGGGCAACCGTCCTGAGCGCCTTCCGATTACGGTCATCCAAGTTGGACATACGACTCATATCATTTGATTGACGGCCGATGCCGCATTATTACCTTTAGTCAATCTGCACGGACGTTCGCCGCCGACCATCAGCAGATAATTGCATCGCAATCGGGCAAAACAAAGGGCTGGTCAAGATCAGCAATTCCCACTAGTCTATATCCCAGATAGCGAGAGTTGTTTGACGAGGCCGCACCAGCGCCAGAAGATTCTGATCAAGCGGCTCCTCGGGGATAGGCACACTTCGAGGTGCATCATGGGCGGGACGCCGAAACGGTGTCGATGCTGCCGAGGGGATAATGTGGAGCCACGCACGCTCTCTCAGGTCCTGGAATTCGAGCGTCGCATAGTGCCGGTCGCCGGCCTGATTCGCGCGGCCCAGATCTGCGGCGACGGCGACCAGGCGATCGCGCAGCTCGACCAGCTCTGCCGCGACGTCGAGCAGCTCGACCCGCTGATGCCGACTAGTCAGATCGAGGCCACCGTCCACGACCTGCGTGCCTGGTCAGACTCAGGTTTCCTGGAGAAACCGGCCTTCGACGCGACCCGTGACACCGTCCCCGCACCGGAGGACGGGCAGGTTGCCGCCTTCGTCGGACCGGTCACCCTCCCGAACGGCGACGGTTCCCGCGGCGCTTTCCTCGAGGCCTTCACCGTCGTTCGTCAGGACCCGGACTGCACCACCGAGCTACAGTCACGCTATCCGCACGACAAGGCGGTGTTCCAGTCGACCCGACTCCTTTCCGCCTCCCCTGGATTACGGGACGGCAACTGCGTCGTCTTCTTCCCGGAAAACATTCCGACCACCACTCCGACCTTGGATCAGTCATTCGCCTGGTTCTTCTTCAACCGGCATACGACAATCTACGCCCGTACGCTGGAAATCGTGGCGCGGCTCTGCGGCGCCGGCTCGCCGTTCGCCGACACGAAAACGCTGGTGTCTGCCGACGTCGACCCGGAGGACGTCTATCAGGCGCGCTGTGTCTGGGGTTATCTGCACGACTACTTCCACCACACCGGGCCCCGTCCACTGGATCAGCACCTGGCGTTGAAGACGAAGTGGCGCACCGGCCTCGCCGAAGAGCTCAAGGTCGACCTGAAATCGGCGATAGCCTGCTTTGAGGAATCAGTGCCGTACGGCGACATCATCTTCGAGTACATCATTCTGGAACGGCTCTTCCGCTACCCGGCCGAGCCCCGCCCGTTTCGCAACTTCGACTCCGGCACCGGCTTCGCCCTCGGCACCTGGCTCGCCGAGCACGGCCTGTTCACGCTCGGCGACGACGGCCGGCGCAGGCTGGCCGGCAAGGCGGAGATCGTCGCGTCGGCCAAGGATCTCGTCCGGACGATCGAGGAATTCGAGGCGATCACCGACGACGAGACCTATCGCGAGAAGGTCACCGATTTCCTGTACGAGAGATTGTTGCTGGAGCCCGAAGGCAAAACGGACAGGTGCGGCGGCCCGCGGGCATCCCTGAGCCTCTGGGGCAGTGAGGTCCATGTCTGACGGAACCTTGACCATCACCGACCGTGCCGCCGCCCTTCGCGATCCCGGGTTCTGCCGTTTTCACACCGACAGCACGGCCGTCGTTCATTGGTCGGCCGACCACGGCTGGTCCACCTATTCCCTTGAGCCGTACGCCCCGATGACCATGGATCCCGGCACCCTCGTGCTGCACTATGGGCAGAGCGTTTTCGAGGGCCTCAAGGCGTTCCGCCAGCCCGACGGCTCCGCCGCGTTGTTCCGCCCCGTGGACCATGCCCGCAGGTTGGCCCGCTCGGCGCGGCGGCTGGCGATGGCCGAGATGCCGACCTCGGTGTTCCTGGACGCCTGCGCGCACCTCGTCTCCGCCGACGACAGCTGGATTCCCGGAGAGCCGGGCCAGGGCCTCTATCTGCGCCCGCTGATGATCGCGACCGAGCCGGAGCTCGGGCTCCGCGACTCTCGGCACTACCGGTGCACCTTCCTGGCGTATCCGGCCGACCCGTGTTTCGGGCGGGCCTTCACGCCGATCTCCGTGCTGACCTCGGCAGGCACCGTACGCGCGGTACGCGGCGGCGTGGGCGAGGCGAAGTGCTCCGGCAACTACGCCGCCAGCCTGCTGACCCGCAAGCAGGCCAACGCGCGCGGCTACGACGAGGTGCTGTGGCTCGACGGCGTCGAGTTTCGCTGGGCCGAAGAACTCAGCGGCATGAACGTCTTCTTCGTCTGGCGCGACGACGACGAACGGCACGGCGTACGGCTGACCACCCCGCCGTGCCAGGGAACGATCATGCGAGGCGTGACCCGCGACTGCGTCATCGCCCTAGCCGGTGACCTCGGCATTCCGGTCGCGGAGGAGCCGACCCCGATCGACGCCATCATGTCCGGCGCCCGGTCCGGACGGCTCGTCGAGATGTTCGCGTGCGGGACCGCCGCTGTGGTCGTGGCGGTCGGCCGGATCGCCGACGGAGACGACGACGCGACGATCGGGGACGGGCAGGAAGGCGCGGTGACCGCCCGGATGCGACACACGCTGATGGAGATCCAGCACGGCACCCGTCCGGACACCCATGGATGGCTGCGGAGCGTACGCAAAGACCTTGCCTCCGTTCACAGCTCGACCGACCGACAGTAAGGGAGATGGCGGATGCCTGACGCCACCGGCCGTTGCACAGCGGGTTCCGGCTCGACCGCACTGCCGCACGTCACCACTATCCACACGCTCGGACCGACCGGAACCAACCTGGAGAAGGCCGCTCACCGCTGGTTCGCCGACCGGCAGCGCCCGGGCCGGGTGATCCTGCACGCCGAGGTCGAGGATGGGCTCGACGTCATGACGTTCGACGGCACCGAGGCGATTCTCGCCTGTGCCGTCTACCCACGCCTGCACGACCTGGTGTTCGGCAACCTGCATCGGCTCACGATGGCCGACAGCTTCATCCTGGACACGTACGACATGGTGCTCGCCGCCCGCCCGGGCCAGGAGTCCGTCCGCACCATCATCACCCATCCCGCCCCCAGTTGCCTGGTCACGAATCGGGGCACGATCTCGTACGCGAGCAGCAACTCCGTGGCCGCTGCCGTGTGCGCCGCCGGGGACTTCGACGCGTGCGTGACCACCGACCGCGCGGCGCGGGCCGAGGGGCTGCGGACGCTGGAGAACTTCGGTCCGGTGCCGATGGTGTTCACCCTGCACGTGGGAAAGGCCGGCCCCGGGTGTTGATTATCGTCCAGCCGCTGTCGGCCGGGATCCAGCTGGCGAGCCGACTGGTGGCGGCCGGCGTTCCGTGCCTGATCCCGACGCGGTTTCCCGACCTGCTGCCGGCGGAGGTCCACGCCGGTGCGCGCGTCGTCGACTGGCATCCGGACCACGGCGTGCCCGCCCTGCTGGACCTCGTCGATCGGCTGGGGGTGGTGCCGACCGGAGTCATCGCGGGCTTCGAGTACGCCGTCGGCCCGGCGGCCGAGCTGGCCCGCGCCCTCGGGCTGCCGGCGCTGAGTCAGGATACGGCCGAGGCCGTCCGCCAGAAGGACGTCATGCGGGAGCGCTGCGTCAAACACGGCATCGCCGTCCCGGCATCGATCACCGTCGCGGCCGACGATGTGGGCGAATGCCCCGTCGCCTTCCCGGCGGTCGTCAAGCCGGTCGACTGGGGCGGGAGCCTGATGGTGCGCCTCGTCCGGAACACCGACGAATACCAGCGGGCCTGCGCGGAGATCCACCGGTACGGCGAGGTCAAGTTCCACCACGATCCGAGGCGGGTCGCCCTGGTCGAGGAGTATGTCGACGGCCCCGAGTTCTCCCTTGAGGGCTGGGTGGACGCGGCCGGCCCGCATGTCGTCAGCATCACCACGAAACTCGTCAGTGCGCCGCCGCAGTTCTTCGAGATGGGCCACGTCGCCACACCGCCGCTGAGCTCGCCGCACGGACGGTTGCTGCACGAGTTCGCCGAGGAGGTGGTCGCCGCCTTCGACATCAGCGTCGGGCCGTTCCACATCGAGACCCGCATCGCCGCGGACGGCCGCCCGGTGCTGATCGAGGTGGGCGCCCGGCTGGCCGGCGACTGCATTCCCGAATTGATCATGGCTGGGCCCGGGGTGGACCTCTACCTGGCCGCGGCTGAGGCGGCTCGCGGCGGCCGTTACGGGGACCAGCCCGTCTCGTCGGTGAGCGCCGGGCTGGCCTTCGTCACCACCGATCGGCCGGGCGCCTTCGCGGGCAGCCTGTCCGGCATCGAGCCGTTCCTCGATGTCGACGAGTTCGACCGGATCGTCTTCGAGGCTGAGCGCGGCGCCGCGCTCGATCCCGATGACATCTTCCACAACCGGGTCGCCCAGGTCTATTTCGTCGGCGATCCAGGCCGGGTCGAAGACCTGGTCGACGCCGTGCTCCGCGACGTGCGGGTCGACATATCCGACAAGGAAGGCAACTGATCGTGAGTAAGGACAACGATCTGGTCGTCGAGGCGACGACCGCACCCCGCTCGAAGCCGGAGGCCGACGCGCCGACGCGCCCGGGCAGCGCCCTCTCCGATCACGCGTACTCGATGCGGTGGAGCAAGCGGCGGTCTTGGCAGGGCATGACCATCGCCGACCGCGACGCACTGCCGCCCGTACGCCCCACGTCCTCGGCCCTGAACTATGGGCAGGCGGTCTTCGACGACCTCGCTGCCTACCGGATGACCGACGGTTCGGTGGCGGTGTACCGCCCGGACAGCCACATCAAGCGGCTCAACAACGGGGCCCGGCGGATGGCACTCCCGCAACTCGACTTCGACCGCGTCTGGCTCGCGATCCGCCGGCTCGTGGACCTGGACTCGGCGTGGATCCCGGCGGAGCCCGGGTCGGCGTTGCTGCTGCACTCCGTCCTGGCCGGAAACGGCTCGACGCTCGAGGTCGCCCCGGCCGAGGAGTGCCTGTTCACGATCGTCGCGAGCCCGCTGACGCGTCCGGCTCCGAGTGAAATGCCGGTCCGGGCGATGGTGGTGAACGACTACGTCCGGGCGTGGCCGGGCGGCACGGGTGACATCAACGCCACTGGGAACTACGGGCCGGGGCTGGTCCCGAGGGAGATCGCCGCCAACTACGACTACCACCACGTGCTGTGGGTGGGCGGCGAGCCGGAGCGCAGGGTCCAGCAGGTCGGCGCGATGAACGCCTTCTTCGTCATCGACGGCGTCCTGACCACGCCGTCGCTGGACGGCACCGTACGGCCGGGGATCATCCGCGACTCGATCATCAAGCTGGCGCGTGATGCGGGGACCACTGTCGACGAACGACCGGTGCCGTTGGCGGAGGTGCTGCGCGGCATCAGCGACGGCCGGATCACCGAGTGCTTCGGCACCGGGACGGTCGAGGGCGTCGTGTCCATCAACGGCGTCGGCTACGGCGGGGAGGAATACCGACTGCCCGGCACCGTCGCCGTGGCATCGCACCTCCGCGAGGTGCTCCAGGGCATCCACTGCGGCGATCTGATCGACAGGTTCGGCTGGATGCGACGGCTTACCGAGGTTTCGACCGTCCACGCCTGACAACGGCGGCACGACTCATCAGGAGGTCTAGATCATGGCCTACGTCGTCACCGATGCGTGCATCGGGTGCAAGTACACCGACTGCGTGGACGTCTGCCCGGTCAACTGCTTCCACGAAGGCCCGGAGATGCTCTACATCAATCCGGAGGAGTGCATCGACTGCAACGCCTGCGTTGCCGAATGCCCGCCGGAGGCGATCTGGGCCGACGTCGAACTGCCCGAGGACAAGTTCGAGTGGATCCAGATCAACGGTGAGATGAGCCAGGAGTACCCGGTCATCTACCAGAGCGACGCCAATTCCGTCAGCAAGAAGTCCGCCTCGTAAGGGATGGGATCGACAGACATGACCACCATCGAGAACTCGTTCATGCTCGGTCTCGATTCGAACTTCTACCTCAAAGACGACTTCGAGAGCCCGGAGAAGCGCACCAACGTCACCTGGTTCTACCCGAAGATCTGCGGCTTCCAGGATGCGCTGCGGACCGAGCAGGAGAAGGCGGAGTACTTCTCCTTCCTGGACCGTCAGACGCACCCTCAGCGGACGAACATCCTGCTGTACTTCCACATCCCCTTCTGCGAGGCGTTCTGCAACTTCTGTGCCTGCTTCAAGGAGTCCTCGGCGAAGTACCAGGGCGAGCAGCGGGTGCGGTTCGTCAAGGCCATGGTGAAGGAGATCGAGCGCAACGCTCGCTCGGCGTACTTCCAGGGCACGAAGATCAAGTACGTCCAGTTCGGCGGGGGTACGCCGTCGGCGCTCGACCAGGAGTCGATGGCCACCATCATCCAGGCCGTTCATCGCGAGTTCGACCTGAGCGAGGTCGACGGGATCTCGCTGGAGGGCAGCCCGCTCGGCCTGTCCACCGACGGCTACATCGAGATGCTCAAGTCCCTGGGTATCACCCGCATCTCGTTCGGTGTGCAGACGCTCAACGAGGAGATCCGGCGCAAGCTGACCATCAAGGCCACCGTCGAGCAGGTGTACCAGACGGCGGAGAACATTCGGAAGGCCGGGATCAGGACCTTCGCCCTGGACCTGATGTACAACCTCGCCGGTCAGACCGACGAGATTCTCGCCTCCGACATCCACGGCATCTGCGCGGAACTGCGCCCCAGCTTCGTCCAGACGTACCGGTTCAACCAGTGGGAGGGCACCCGGCTCGACAAGCAGATCCGGGCCGGCAAGGTGAGCGACGTGCTGCCGTCCGGCAGCATCGAGCGGGTCCAGTACCGCCAGATCAAGGAGAGCCTGGCCGACTACGGGTACGACAAGCAGCTCCTGATCAACTTCTTCACACACCTCGACGAGACCGGCCCGATCGGGTTGGACCACGCCTGCGGAGGCAACGGCTACCGGGCGAGTTACACCCTGGGCATCGGTCCGGCCGCGGAGAACTACATGGGTGAGCGAAGCTACCGCAACCACACCAACGTGGACCGCTGGATCAAGGACGTCGAGGACGGCATCATCCCCATCGAGCAGGGCCGAATCTGCAGTGAGGACGAGGTCGAGAACCGGGTCATGGTGTTCTTCCCGGTCTTCGGCACCGTGCGCAAAGCGGACGTCGCCAACCTGGAGAAGTACCGCCGGGAGATCAACTGGATGGTCGACAGCGGGTACGCGATCGAGACCGACGAGGACATCACCCTCACCGAGGTCGGCCGGGAGAACGCGGGCAACATCGCCTTCCTGTTCTACTCCGACGAGGAGAAGGCGCGGGCCCGCCGCACCATGTACCTCTCACTGAAGAACAAGCGCAACCCGTTCCACCAGGACGAGATGAACATCCCCCGGACTCCGGTCTTCCTGCAGTCCAAGCTCGCCACCCGACCGGCCGACTCCAGCACCGCGCCGAAGGCGGGCTGACGTGTCGAGCACTGACCGGAAAACCCGCGCGGACATCGAGGATGACCTGCGCAAGATCGCGGCCGAGGTCTTCCCGAACCACGACGTCGAGCTGACCTCGAACACCCCGCTGTTCAACGGCGGGCTCTCCCTGAACTCCACCCAGATGATCGAGCTGACGCTGGCCTTCGAGTCGTACTACGACATCGAACTCGAACCGGAGCTGCTGACGGTGGAACATTTCGCCACCCTCGGCTCGCTCGCGACGATGCTCGAAGACCAGCTCAACGACGACTCCTATGTCTGATGCTGTCCGGGTCGTCCTGGTGCACGGCAACGCCGGAGCAACCATCGACGGCATCTGGTTCCCGTACCTCAAACGGGAGCTTGCGGCGCGTGGCCACAACGTGGTGGCACAGACCTTCCCCGACCCGATCAAGGGCCGAATGCGGTACTGGCTGCCCTACCTGACCGATGTCATCCGGCCGGACGACCAGACGGTCATCGTCGGGCATTCGTCAGGGGCCCTGACCGCACTGCGGTACGCGGAGTCGGCGCCGCTGCTGGGCACCTTCGTGGTGGCCGGGCACCACACCGACTGCGGCTTCGAACTCGAACGGCGCAGTGGATTCTTCGACCGGCCATGGGACTGGGCGGCGATCAAGCGGAATCAACGCTTCATCGTCCAGTTCCACTCGACGGACGACCCGTGGGTCCCCGTCGATGTGGCCCGGGAGCTGCACCGGCTGGCCGGCAGCCGCCTCACCCTGATGGAGGGGATGGGCCACTTCGGCTCGTACGACCAGAAGTTGGACACCTTCCCGGAGCTGCTGGAGGCGGTGTGCCAGCAACTCGAAACGGTCGACCGGTGACCGAGGCTCCGCTCCGCTTCGTCGACGAGGTCCTCGACCGCCGCCACGACGACGACGCCGTGGCGGTGGTCGACCTGGCCACGAACGATCAGGTGTCCTATCGGACGT
This sequence comes from Micromonospora inaquosa, assembly GCF_003857055.1. Classification (GTDB taxonomy): domain Bacteria; phylum Actinomycetota; class Actinomycetes; order Mycobacteriales; family Micromonosporaceae; genus Micromonospora; species Micromonospora inaquosa. The sequence goes on from NZ_QGSZ01000187.1 coordinate 72,926, forward strand.
TGGCCCGGCGCACCCAGGCGCTGACCGACCTCCTGGCTCCCCTCGTCGGGCGGCACGACACCGTCGCGATGGTGATGGAGAAGTCCATCGACTCGGTGGTGTGCATGTTCGCGGCGCTGCGGCTCGGCGCGCGGTACGTCCCCGTCGACGAGTCGTTGCCGCCGGCCCGGACAGCGCTGCTGTTCGCCAGGTGCCGCCCGACGGTGACGGTGGCTCATCCGCAGCATCTCGGGCTGGTCGCCGAGGCAGGGGCCGGCACCCTGCTGGTCGCCGGTGACTCCTGGGACGTGCGCGCCGAGGTCGACTACCGGCCCTCGGAGTACGCGGACAGGGGGCCGGACGACCAGGCGTACGTCATCTTCACGTCGGGATCGACCGGCGGCCCGAAGGGCGTCATGATCAGCCACCGCAGTGTGTGCGCGCTACTCGAAGGCGTACAGGAGGTGGTCGGCTTCCCGGAACGGATGCGATACCTGAACGTGGCGCCGCTGTTCTTCGACGCGTCGGTGGTCGATCTGTACTCCACCTTCCTGGTCGGCGGCAGCGTGCACCTGCTGCCCCGGCTGTCGATGGCCGGCCAGGTCACCCAGGCGTGCGAGCGGTGGCGCATCACCGATGTGCTGCTGGTGCCCTCGGTCATCCGGATGCTGCTCGGGCGGTTCAGCGACATCGACCGGCGCGATCTGAGCTCCCTGCGACGCCTGTGGTTCGGCGGCGAGTCGTGCCCGACCTCGCTCCTGCGCGCGATGGACAAAAAGCTTCCCGGTCTGACCTATGTGCACGGCTACGGTCCGACCGAGACCACGCACAGCGCCACCCTCTACCTGACCGACGACATCGCCGGCCACGACGACGAGTATCTGCCGATCGGAGCCCCGCTGCCCGCCGTCGACGTCCTGATCGTCGACGACGACCTGCGACCGGTGCCCGACGGCGATACGGGTGAGCTGCTCATCGGCGGCCCGCAGGTCATGCTGGGCTACTGCGCGGAGCCGGCGAAGACCGAGCAGGTGCTGATCACGCGCGGCTCCCCGGAGATCCGGTACTACCGGTCGGGCGACTTCGTTCGGCGTACCGGCGCCGGTCAGCTCGTCTTCGTCGGCCGCCGCGACGATGCCGTGAAGATCGCCGGAAACCTCGTGCACACCTCCGAGGTCGAAGCGGCCGCGCTCGCCGTGGACTGGGTGCTCGACTGTTGCGCGGTGGTGACTCAGCACCGGGTCACCGGCCGGGCCATCACCCTCTTCGTCCTCGGTGCCGACCGGGCCGGAGCCGAAACGGACCTGGGAACCGAGCTCGCGCGCGTGTTACCGCCGTACATGGTTCCGGCCGAGATCGTCATGATCGACGAGGGGGACGTCGGCCTGACGCCGACCGGCAAGCTCGACCGGGGCCGCCTGCGCGGACTGGTGGCGTCCGATGATCGATGACGAGATCGCCGCGTTCACCCGGCGGGGCGTGCTCACCGTGGTCCCACGGGCGACGTCCGGGCGCAGCCTCGACGACCCCGCCGAGCTGCTACGCCACCCGGTCGAGGAGTTCCTTCCCGCGCCGGCCACCGTCGACCGGGTCGCCGACGCGCTCGTGCGGGAAGGCCTCGCGATCGAAGCGCGAACCGACGCGGGCCTGACGGTCAGCGGTGAGCAGCGCCTGCTCGCGGACGTCTTCGGCAGCGTCGTCACCGTGATACGCAACAAGTACATCCGTGATTCCCCGCGGTACGAACTCGTGGCGCGGGGGCCGCTCCGGTCCCGGGTGTGCACCGACCTCATCGGTGCGGTCTCGGCGCCGCGATCCGGATTCGAGCTGACCGCGAGCGCGTCGCCGCCGGCGGTACGCGGAACCGGGCACCACCTCAGCCTTCCGGACGACGCGGTTCGAGTGGCCGGAGCCGAGGAACTCCACGCCGCTGGCGTCCGCGGCGACGGCGTCCGGGTCGTGATGGTCGACACCGGCCTCTATGACCATCCGCACCACCGACGGCACGGCTACCGGACCTCGGTCGTCGCCGCCCTGCCGCAGCTCGATCCCGCGGTCGACGAACGCGGTCACGGCACCGCGATGTCGGCGTTGCTGCTGGCGGTGGCGCCCGACGTGTCCCTCACGATGGTCAAGATGGCCACCGAGGGCTTCTCGTTTCCCGTCGCCGCGTTCCAGCGGGCGGTGCAACTGGAACCTGACATCATCTCCTGCAGTTGGGGCACGCTGCGCTCGGAACCCCATCTGCATCTCGAGGTCGCCAACGCGATCCGGCGGGGCTGCACCGTGCTGTTCGCCGCGGGTAACGGCTCGACCGACCGGCCGACAGCGATGTTCCAGTCCGTCGCCACCCCTGGTGCCATCACCGTCGGCGGCGTGCACATCGGCCCCGACGGGGCGCTGCGGGCCGCCGATCTCGCCTCCAGCTACCGGTCGGCGGTCTTTCCCGGACGGGCGGTGCCGGACGTGTCCGGCCCGTGCGGCATGTTGCCCAACGGCAATTACATCCTCTTCCCAACCCAGCCCGGATGCCTGTTCGACCGCCGCAACAGCACGTACGACGGTACGGGTGCGGATGACGGCTGGCTCGTGTCAAGCGGCACGTCGGGTGCTACGGCATACGCCGCCGGCGTGGTGGCGCTGGCGATTCAGCAGGGCCGGGCGTGCACTGCTGAATCGTTAGCGGCCTACTGCGCGCCGGTTACGCGGGGTCGTTCCATCACCGGCGACGAGTGCGGCGCGGAGAGCCCGAACCCGGCCACCGGTCACGGTCTGCTTACCGCGCACCGATTAGACGGGGCTGTCGCTGCTGATCGGCCGCTGTTACGCTCCTCGATGGACAGACGGGGGATCTCTGCGTGAATGGACCATTGCGTGCCGCCGCCAGAGAATCCCAGACAACTGATATCCGACCCCATCAGATCGTGCGCTTCGTCGGCGGTCGCGGGGTCGCGGCGTTGGCCGACCAGTTTCTGTTGTTCGCCATCCCGCTGCTGGTCTTCAAGACGACCGGCAGTGTCGCCGCGAGCGGGCTCGTCTTCCTGGTCGAGTGGCTTCCGCGGGTCATCTTCGTCCCCGTTGCCGGGGTGCTCGCCGACCGGGTCGACGGCTACCGGCTCTATCTGACCGCCGACACGGTCCGGGCGTTCCTCGCCGCCGCCGCCTTCGCCGCCGTACTGGCCTGGCCGGGCGCGACGGTGGTGACGCTGAGCGTTCTCGCCGCATCGATGTCCCTGGCCAGCGCCCAGGCGTACATCGCGATGGAGACCACTCTCCCCCGGTTCGTGCCCGCCGAGCACATGGTGCGGGCCCAGTCCGTCATCCAGGGCACCGAGCAGGCGAGCACGGTGCTCGGACCGGCCCTCGCGGTCCTGCTGGCCACTCTGCTGGGCACGACCGACCTGCTGCTGGTGACCGGGGTGCTCTTCGCGCTCACCGCGCTCAACGTCCTGACGCTTCGCGGCAGCCTGCGCAGCGCGGTCACCAATGCCGAGCCCACGACGGTACGCGGTGTGCTGGCCTCAGTGGCCGAGGGCGCGCACACGCTGTTCAAGCTCCCCGCGATGGTGGGCCTGGTCGGGCTGACGATGATGGTGAACCTCATGGTCGGTGTCGGCATGGCGACCAGCGCGGCCATCACCACCGGCACGTTCGGCAAGCCCGACCGCTACTTCGGTGTGCTGTCCTTCGCCGAAGGCGTGCTCTCCCTGTTGATCTTCTTCATCATCCCGCGACTGTCCCGGCGAATCAGCTCGCTGGTCGCGATCCTGGGCACCTTCGTGATCATCTGCCTGGGCGGGCTCACGATCAGCCAGGCGAACACGTTCACCCAGTTCGCCATCGGTTACACGTTGCTGATCGGCACGGTCGGCATCCTGAACGTCTTCATCCGCGCCGAACGAATTCGCCGCATTCCCCGCGAACACCTCGGCAAGACGATAGGCCTCATCGTTCTGCTGAACCAGGTGTCCCTGCCAATCTCGGGTTTCGTCGTCGCCATCTTCGCCACCGCGCACGGCCCACAGGCCGTACTGCTCGGCGCGGTGCTCGGATCCGTTCTCGTCGCCGTTCTGTTGCTCCCACTGGTCCTTCAACTGAGGTATCCCCATGCGCATCCTGATCCTGCACCGAATCACCGATGACATCATCCGTTATGCGAATGGCCTCGACTTCGAAGCTCACGAGGTGACGTTCATCGGTACGGCCGAGCGCATGGCGACACTGCCCGCACGGCTGCCCGGCACACGGATCGAACGGCCCGGGACCGGCGCCACGGAGACCGAGGTGGTGGCGGCGCTCGCCGGTCAACCACAACCCGATCTGGTCATCGCCCAGTCCGAGTTCGACCTGATCGCCGCGGCTCGCATCCGGGAGGCGCTGGGCGTGCCCGGCCCGCGCGAGGCCGACGTGCTTCCCGTACGGGACAAGGTCATGATGAAGGCCGCCGCTTCCCGAGGGGGTCTGCGTGTGCCGCGCTATCTCCCGCTGACCTCGGCCCTCGCCGGAGCCGCCATCCCATGGCGGGGCAGGACGGTGCTCAAGCCGCTCGACGGCGCTTCCAGCCAGGGCGTACGCGTATTCGACACCGCCGAAGCCGCCCTCGAAACGGTACGCCGCGACGGCCTGCCCTCCGACACGGGCCCGAGCGGCTTCGAGATCGAGGAATTCGTCAGCGGCCCGATCATCCACGTCGACGGGCTGGCCGTCGACGGCACACCGGTCACCCTTCAGGCCAGCCGGTACGTCGGCACCTGCCTCGGGTACGCCGAGGGCAGCCCGCTCGGCTCGGTGCAGACGGACACCCCGCCGGCCGTCGTGGAGTGGACCACCGCCTGCCTACGGGCCGTCGGCATCACCACGAGCCTGTTCCACCTCGAAGGCATCGAGACGCCCGACGGCCTGGTCTTCCTTGAGGTGGCGAGCAGGTTCGGCGGGGCCGGCGTGGCCGACACCTTCGAACTGGCGACCGGCGTGCACATGCCGTCAGTGCAGCTGCGGGCCCTCTCGACGCCCGGTGCCTCCGCCCCCGAGGCGCGCCCCGCCGGCCCGGACGCCCGGTACGCCTGGTTCATCTTTCCCGGTCACACCCTGGGCGCGAAGTTCTGCACGATCGAGGGCGCCGACGAGTTCCGGCACAGCCCGCTGACCTGGCGCTGGGTGCAGCGCACCGAGGACGAGCCGGTCAGTCAGGCCCTGAGCTACGCCGAGTACGACGTACCCGTCGCCGGTATCGTCGGCCCGGCACCCACGGCTGTGCTCGAACAGTTCCTGCGGGACATGTTCGCCTCGGTCAAGGTCACGGCCGTCGACAAGGCGGACAGCCATGTCTGAGCTGCTGCTGGTCGGGGTCGGCTTCATGGGCAGGCCGTACCTCACCGCCGCGCGACGGCTGGGTCTGCGGGTGGCCGCCGTGGAGGGCGCGGCCCGAGCCGCGGACACGGCCGGGCTCGTCGACCACATCCGGGTCGCCCCTGGCAACCACGACGAGCAGTGGGCCGCAGGGGCCTGGGCCGCCGCGGCTGACCGCAAGCCGGCGGGAGTGCTGGCGTTCACCGAGAACAACGTGCTCGGTGCGGCGCTGCTGCAGGACCGGCTCGGCGTGCCCGGCCCGTCGCTGCACGCCGCGACGGTCTCCCGTAACAAGGCTCTGCAGAGGGGCCTGTTCGCGGCAGCAGGCATCCGCCAACCTGAACACCTGATGACCGACGATCTGGAATCGGCGCGCGACTGGGCCGCAGCCCACCTGCCGGTTGTCGTGAAGCCACTGTCCTCCGCGGGGAGCGAGGGAGTCGAACTGGTCGAGGACCTGGACTCCTTCCAGGACGCTGTAGCACGCCGGAACCACGAGGGCCGGCTCCTGGTGGAGGCGGCGGTGGACGGCCCGGAATACAGCTGGGAAGCGCTGCTCAGCGAGGGGAAGGTGTGGCTGGCCAACCTCACCGCCAAGGAGACCGCCGAGCCGCCGCACTTCGTCGAGACAGCGCATCGCACGGGCATCCAACTCGACCACGAGGCCGCCGCCGAGGTGACGGAGTTCTGCGCCGCGGTGGTGGCTGCCCTCGGCATGCGTACGGGCATCGTGCACCTCGAGTTCCGGCTCGCCGCCGACGGGCCGACGCTGATGGAGGTCGCCGTCCGGACCCCCGGCGACTACCTCATGGATCTGCTCAGCCTCACCTACGGGCTGGACTGGTTCGAGATGGTCGTCCGGCTCGCCATGGCGATGCCCCTGCCCGAACCACCGCCGGGCCCCGTCGCGTACGCGGCGAGCTATCTCCCCATCGCGCCGCCCGGCATCCTGGTCGAGATGCGGGGCATGGCCGAGATCGAAGCACACCCGGCCTTCGTCACCTGCGGCTGGTGGAAGCACCCCGGCGACGTCGTGCCGGCGACTACCTGGAGCGCGGACCGCGCCGGCTACCTCATCGTCTCGGCCGAAACGCCGGCGCTTCGCGACGAAGCACTGGACTTCGTCCGCGAGACGCTGACCATCGTCACCCGCCCAGGCTGAGTGGTGCGATCCGGGATGGCCTCGGCCTTGCCCAAATCATCTTAGTCATTAAGATAACTGCATGGGCAGATCGACCGACTTCTCAGTGGCAATCGCCGGCGCGGGCCTCTCCGGCCTCTGCCTCGCCCAGTACCTGACGCGCGCCGGCATCGACGTGAACGTCTACGAGCGGGACTCTGGCCCGTTCGTCCGGCGGCAGGGCTACCGGATCATTCTCGACCGGTACGGACTGGAGGCGCTGCGCGAAAGCCTGCCCCGCGCGCTGTACCACCTGGCGCTGGCCACCGGCGACGAGCCCGGCGGGCACCTGCGCTTCACCGACAGCCGGCTGCGGGACGCATTCACCATCACCTTCAAGGACGAGCCGCACGCGACGCGCCAGGTCGACCGGCTGACCCTGCGGTCGATCCTGCAGTCCGGCCTGAACGGGCGCATCCACTACGGCAAGGACGCCGTCGCGGTGGACAGCGGCGGCCCGGCAGGGCTGCGGCTGCGGTTCTCCGACGGCGGGGCCGCCGCGGCAACCGTCGTCGTGGGCGCGGACGGTGTCGGCTCGGCCCTGCGCGCGCAGCTCATGCCGGACGCCGACCCGGCGAACACCCCGATGGCGGGCATCTACGGCCGGTCGCCACTGCTGCGCAACGGCGAGAGCGTCATCCCCGAAGCGCTGCGTACCAGCGGGGTCCTGGCCATCGCCGACCTGCCGGGCCGCGCCTTCTTCTTCACCTCCATGCGGTTCGGCGAGAGCCCGCCGGAGGCGTTCGCGCGCCTCGCCCCGGGCAGCTATGCCCCCACCGGCTACGACTACGTCATGTGGGGGCTGCTGCTCCAGCAGGAGGAAGTGCCCGTCAGCATCCGCGGGGACCTGCTGTCGCTGTGGAGACTGGCCTCCCGGATGAGTGCGGACTTCCACCCGGTCATCCGGCGGCTGGTCGGCACTGCCGAGTTGGACGCCACGGTGCTCAACCTCTTCGCCACCGGCCGGCGCCCGCGCCGGTGGGCGGTGCCCCGAGCCACGATGATGGGCGACGCCGTGCACGTCATGCCGCCGTTCGGCGCTCACGGCGGCAACACCGCGCTCCGCGACGCCGCCCTGCTCGGCCGCAAGCTGGTCGAGGCCCAGGCCAGCGGCGCGCCGGTGGAGAAGGCGATCGCCAGCTACCAGGACGAGATGGTGCCCTACGCGTTCCGCGCCGTCGACACCGCCGCCGGGTTGATGCGCCGCCTCACCGGGGGCGCGAGCGCACCGCACTGGGTGCTGACCCGCGTGTTACCTCGGCTGCACCGGGTCACCGTACCGGAGGCATGATTGCGGGCATGTCCCACGAGCCGGCCCGTGCGTCCGCGATCGCCGACCTCATGCGCGCCGGGCGGGAGATGTCGCGGCTGTCCATGGTGTTCCGGTACGCCATCGCGGAGCGGCTGGGTCTCACCGTGAGCGACCTGGAGTGCCTGGACCATCTCGCGGACGTCGGATCCGCCACCGCGGGGCAGGTCGCCGAGCGGACCAACCTCACCACCGGGGCGGTGACCAGCATGCTCCGCCGGCTCCAGCAGGCGGGTTACGTGACGACCGAGCGCGATCCGGCGGACCGGCGGCGGGTGATCGTCACCCTGCGACCGGAACGGATCGCCGAGTTGAAGCGACCGTACGAGCGGTTCGCCGAGCGGGCGGAGTGGCTCATCGAGAGCTACAGCGCCGAGGAGGTCACGCTGCTGGTCCGGCACTATGACCGCATGCAGGCGATGTACCTCGCCGAGTTGGACCGCCTCCGCGGCGGTCCGCCCGAAGCGGCATCACTCGACTGACCGCGCCCCCGGGCCGCCACCGAACGGCAGACCGCTGCGGCGAGCCGACCCACAGCCAGCGGGGCCACGGCCGTGTCCCAGCCGCGGCGAGTCGCCGCTCAACACCTGCGCCAGTCGCGCCACTCCTCCAGCCCGACACCGGCCTTGTACCGTCTCTGCCTACGACACCGGTTCCAGTACGACCACCGGGATCTGGCGGGTGGTTTTCCGTTCGTAGTCGGCGAAGCCTGGATACGCGGCCTTCTGCGCGCTCCAGATCCGTTCCCGCTCGTCCCCGGCGGCAACCCTGGCGACCAACTCGACCTTGTCCGTACCGATCTCCGCCTGGGCCCGCGGGTGAGCGAGCAGGTTGTGGTACCAGTCGGGATTGGTCGGCGCACCGCCCTTGGACGCGAACACGGCGTAGCCGCCGTCCACCTTCTGGTACATCATCGGGTTCACCCGAGGCTGGCCGCTCTTGGCGCCGACCGTGTGCAACAGCAGCAGTGGCGCGCCAGCGAACTGACCACCGACCTGCCCACCGTTGGCACGAAACTCTGCGATGATCTTGTCGTTCCAGTCGCTCATGCCTTCTCCTCGCTCGCGCGAACCGGCTTCACGGACACGATACTGACAGTCTCGGCCGGGGCGTGACACCGCGAGCACGCACCAACGAGCCGGCGAGGGGCACGCTTTCCTGATCCAAGATGCGAGGCTGAGCAGGTGACTTACCAGCTCGCGCGCCGCGTTTACGACACCTGCCATCTCACCGGACAGTTCCGCCTACGATCCGGGCAGGTCAGCGAGGAGTACTTCGACAAGTACCTGTTCGAAGGGCAGCCGGCCCTGTTGCGCGAGGTGGCCGAAGCGATGGTGGCTCTGCTGCCGGAGTGCGATGTGCTGGCGGGAATGGAGATGGGCGGCATTCCCCTCGCCACGGTGATGTCGCAGCTGACGGGGTTGCCCACGGTCTTCGTGCGTAAGCACGCCAAGGAGTACGGCACCAACAAGGCCGCCGAGGGCGGTCCGGTGGACGGCCGGCGTGTCGTAGTGATCGAGGACGTCGTAACCACCGGCGGAGCACTACTGGCGTCGTGCGCACAGCTACGGTCCATCGGCGCCCAGGTGGAGACAGTGGTCTGCGCCATCGACCGCGAACAGGGCGGTCGGGAGAATCTGGCGGTCGAGGCGCTACAACTCCGCGCCGCCCTCACCCGCCGCGACCTGGAAGCATCAGTGCTGGCGTGAGGGCGCTGGTCCCGCCCAACGAACGGCAGCCGAAGTGCTGAAGCCGCTGCCTGACGACCTGAAGCCGTTCATCGCGGCGAACCCTCGACGTGCCATCGGGGTCGGTCGCGCAACCCGTCCCAGACAGGGCATAGTGGCCCGCGGCACCATCGGCCGGTGTTGCCCTGCTCGTGGAGAAGGTGGTTGGAAGTGACGACGCGCGTACGGGTCCGATGGACCCGAGCTGCCGCACTGATCACGCTGACCGGGGGGACGCTCGCGGTGTCGGCGGCACCCGCGACGGCCGCCCCGGAGACCGTCAGCATCTTGAGCGTGTCGGCGGAGAACGTGAAACCCAACGAGACGGTACGCGTGCGGTTCCAGGTCACCAACAACGGAAGCAGGGCCGAAACGGCCATCGTGGTGGTCGGCGGCGGCTTGCGATGCACCTCCGGATGCCGGGCAGAGCCGAACCTCGGAGCTGGCCGGAGCCAGACCTTCGACACGACGCTCGTCGCCCCCGAGGCTCGCCCAGGTGAGATCACCGGCCTCAACATCTCGATCGGCGTGCGGCTCGGCGGGCAGAACAGCTATGACCACAAGATGGTCTACGTCCACGGCCCGGGCGCTTCGTCGTCCGGCGGGAACAAGCCCGCGGCCGGGGTGAAGGGGGTCACCGGCCGGGTCCGCGACGCCGACGGAAAGGCGATCGGCGGCGTGGCCCTGACCATCCAGGACAGCGCCGGACACGAGTACCGGACGACCAGTAGCCCCAGCGGCCAGTTCTCGATCACGTCGAGCGCCAGCAAGACAATCGCTGGAGGAAGCATCACGGTCCGTGCGGCCATGGACGGCTACCGCACCGCTCGCACGACCGTACGCGGCAGCGCCGGCGACGTCGCGACAGTCCGGCTGACCCTCACCGCGGTGGCAGCGCCCACCAAGGCGTCGCCGTCGGCCGCCGCAGCGGCAAGCCCGGTCGCCGCGGCGGCCGACGGCGCCCCCGAGGTTGCGCCGCCCACCCTCAAGGCCGTCAGCGACGAGGGAAGCAGCACGTCGCCGTTCTTCTTCCTGGGCGGCCTGCTGGTCGCCGCGGGTCTGGGCGCGCTCGCACTGGTGGTGATGCGTCGGAGGAACGCACCGGACGCGGTTGTTCACTCGACGACCCAACCGCTGCTGCCGGACGGTGGGGGCATGGCCGACGCTCCGACCGCGGTACTGCGCACCGTGCCGGTGGGCGGCGGGATCCCGGGCTCGTACGGCGCGCCCCCGCAGGGTGGCGTCCGCACTCCCCCGACTTTCCCGGGATCTGTAAACAACCCTTGATATTAACCGTCACGAACGTCAATATGTGGAGGTCGCGGGTCGTCGAAGCCTGGGGAGTGAGCCATGAGAAGCCGTCGCATAGTCGCAGTGGTAGCAGGGGCGGCACTGACCGTCACGACCGCCGTCGCCTTCGTCCCCAGCAGCATGGCGGCCGTGTCCTCGGTCGGCGCCGCCCCGATGGTGGCCTGCACCGCCCCGGCCTGGGCCGAGGGCCCCACCTACCAGGCGGGCGCCCAGGTCACCTACGGCGGAAGGCTCTACCAGGCACTGGTCACCCACACCGCGCACCCCGGCGCCGGCTGGAACCCCGCCGCGACGCCGTCGCTCTGGCGTGACTCTTTTACACATCTCCGAGCCCACGAGACGCGTAGTAA
>NZ_QGSZ01000142.1 GCF_003857055.1 Micromonospora inaquosa
CGGCCACCCCACCCGGCCCGCCTACCCGGCCGGGTTCGGCAACTTGATCGACTCGGTTTCCGTGAAGTCGGGGTGTCCTGGCGCCACCGATAGCGCGGCATTCAGGAAAGCGAGTGGATCTAGGCTGATCGCGCCTCAGGCGGCGTCCGGGCGCGGCACCCGGAGGCGTCGGAGGGTGTTGATCAGGTAGGGAGCGGTGCGCAGGAGGCGGCGGCGACCCCTTCGAGGTAGCCGCGGGCGCGCTCCGCCTTGGGGTAGCGACCAACCAACGCCCAGAACCGCGCGTTGTGGCTGGGCACGATGAGATGCGCCAACTCGTGGAGCAACACGTAGTCGATCACCCATTCGGGCATCTCCTGGACGCGGTGCGAAATGCGGATGCTGCGGTCTGCCGGTGTGCAGGAGCCCCACCGGCCGTTCTGGTTGGTGACCCAGCGGACGCTGGCCGGCACCGCCTTGGTGGGGTATTCGGCGAGGTAGAGGTCGATGAGCCGGTTGGCGCGGGCCAGCAGCTCGGCGTCGGAGCGGGCGAGGCGCCCCTCCCGGGCGGCGAGCCGGGCGAGCATCCGGTCGACCCATTCGCTCTCCTCGGCGCGGGAGAACTGGTCGGGGATGAGGACGACCACTCGCTCACCGTCACGGTACGCGGACACCGTGCGTCGTCGACGCTGGCTGCGCCGCACCTCGACGACCGGCTTGCGCGTCCCAGCCATCACTGGCCCGCGCAGCCTCGGCTACGTGTCACGAAGGAAAGCTAATGCCCACTGACCAGGGGTCCGCAAGAGTCAACCGCACGACGCGCGCCCAGAAAGTGGTGATTGGTCGCTAGGCGTCCCGAAAATTTCTTGACCGCAGCGCCATCGCGCCATCTCGTCACCCTTTGTGAACGCCGATGGCGCGGGTACGCGGCACTTCCCCACCGTAGGTGATCACCGTCCCGGATGCCGCCGCGGGGGCACTCGCACGGGTGGCTGTCAGGGTTTGGTCGGCGTGTCCCCGCCAAACTGACTTATCCGACCTATTTCGCCATGCACACTCTCGACGTCGACTTACTCACAGTGTCGATGCACAGCTGACATGGAACTGCCCAGACCTGGGTAGGGTCCGCGGACCAGCGGTCACGAAGGTGGCCGCGGAGTGAGACCCAGCGCCGGCGCCCGTGTGGCCCGCCGCCGGGCCCCCGCCGGAACGGCATTGACCGGCGGACGAGACGAGGAGGGCATCGTGGCCGACCAGGCCCAGACGACCTACAACGGTTACTGCGTGAAGTGCAAGGAGAAGCGGGACTTCGAGGGGCACGTCGAGGTCTCGAAGACCGGAATGAACATGGCCAAGGGCAAGTGTCCGGTATGCGGAACAACAGTGAACCGCATCCTGGGCAAGGCCAAGGTCTGACCCGAACGGGTTGAACGGGGTGGGGTGGCCGGTGGCCACCCCACCCCGTCGCCGATCGGGAATTCGGTGCCAACCGGCGTCGGTGGCCCTGTCAGGTGACCGACAACAGGGACAGCGGGCTGTGGAAAACTCGCCAAATCCTGTGGATAGCGCTGGACAGCGGCCTGGCCGCCTGTGGACAACGATCGACCAAGCGCGAGGATGCGGTCACGATTCGTGACCATGAGCCGCACCGTACTGCCCCGCCCCACCCTGCTGCCCGGCCTCAACCGGCTCTGGCGGGACCGGCACACCCTCCAGCTCGGCGTCGGCCCCGGGCCGGCCGTCCTCCTGGAGCTGGCCAACCCCCGCGCCGCCCACCTGCTCGACCTGCTCGACGGCACCCGCAGCGAGCGCACCGTGCTCGCCGAGGCGGCGACCGCCCAGATCAGCACCGACGACGCGCGTACCCTGCTCGACACCCTGCGCGGCGCCGGCCTGTTGGTGCCCGCGCACAGCCTGCTCCCCCGCGACCTGACCGGCCCGGTCCGTGCCCGGCTCGCGGCGGAGGCCGGCGCGCTGGCCCTGACCGCCGCCCGACTGCCCGGCACCCCGGCACAGGTCCTGCGTCGGCGGCGGGCGGCCCGCGTCCTGCTCACCGGCCCCGGGGCGCTCGGTGGGCCGCTGACGGTGGCGTTGGCCCAGTCCGGCGTGGGGCAGGTGATTCCCCAGCTCACCGGCCCGGTACGCCCCGTCGACCTGATCGGCACGGGGATCCCCGCCACCGACCTGGGTCGCCCGCTGGCACCTGCGGTGCGAGCCGCGGTCAACCGCGTCGCGCCGGGCACCGGCACCCACCCGAGCCGCGCCGGACGGATCGACCTGGTGATCCAGCTCGGCACGGACCGGCCCCCCGCGCTGCTCGCCGCCGGTCTCGCCCAGCGCCGGCAGCCGCACCTGCTGGTCACCCTCCGCGAAGGCGTACCGGTGATCGGGCCGTTGGTCCGCCCGCCCGTCGGGCCCTGCCTGCACTGCGTCGAGCTGCACCGGGCCGACCGCGACCCGGACTGGCCGCGGCTCGCCGCTCAACTCGCCGCCGTCGAACCGGTGGCCGCCGGAACGACCGGCACCCTGCTCGCCGCCTGCGGGTACGCGCTGGCCGAGGCACTGACCCAGCTGGACGGGGGCCAGCCGGAGACGCTGGGTGGCGCCATCGAAATCACCGGTGCCGGCCGTTTCCGTCGTCGGGGTTGGCCGCCACACCCGGCGTGTGGGTGCTCGCAGGGGCGAGTGTCCGCACCAGCCCGGCCGCAGAGCAGCAGGGGGGCCCTCCGGTCGGTAACAATGACCGGGTGACCGACATCCCGCGCCGCGCCGTGTCCCGCACCGCCAAGCTCGCCGCCCTGCCGCTCGGCTTCGCCGGCCGCACCGTTCTCGGGATGGGAAAGCGCGTCACCGGGCTCGCCTCCGAGGTGATCTCGGCGGAGATTCAGCAGCGCACCGCCGAGCAGCTGTTCAGCGTGCTGGGCCAGCTCAAGGGCGGGGCGATGAAGTTCGGCCAGGCGCTGTCGGTCTTCGAGGCGGCGTTGCCGGAGGAGATCGCCGCGCCCTACCGGCAGGCGTTGACGAAGTTGCAGGAAGCTGCGCCACCGCTGCCGGCCGCCAGCGTGCACAAGGTGCTGGCCGAGCAGCTCGGCCCCGACTGGCGCGACCTGTTCGTCGAGTTCAACGACGTCCCGGCCGCCGCCGCGAGCATCGGCCAGGTGCACCGGGCCCGCTGGCGCGAGCCGGGGGTCGACGAGACGGGCGCACCGAACAGCCGCGACGTAGCGGTCAAGATCCAGTATCCGGGGGCCGGCGACGCCCTGCTCGCCGACCTCAAGCAGCTCTCCCGGCTGGGCGGGATGTTCCGGGCCATCCAGCCCGGCCTGGACGTCAAGCCGCTCCTGGCCGAGCTGCGCGAACGGATCACCGAGGAGTTGGACTACGAGTTGGAGGCCGAGTCGCAGCGCACCTTCGCCGCCGCGTACGCCGACGACCCGGAGATCTACATCCCGGAGGTGGTCAACGCCTCGCCCCGGGTGCTGGTCACCGAATGGGTGACGGGCACCCCGCTGGCCGACATCATCCGCGAGGGCACCGAGGAGGATCGGGACGAGGCCGGCCGGTTGATGGCCACCCTGCACCTCTCCGCGCCGCAGCGGGCTGGGCTGCTGCACGCCGACCCGCACCCGGGAAACTTTCGGCTGCTGCCCGACGGTCGGCTCGGGGTGATCGACTTCGGTGCGGTGGCCCGGATGCCGGAGGGCACCCCGGAGCCGATCGGTCGGATCGCCGCGATGGCCCTGCGTGGCAATGCCGACGAGGTCGTGGCGGGGCTGCGGTCGGAGGGGTTCATCGGCTCGGCCGAGGAGATCGACGCCGAGGGGGTGCTCGACTTCATGCGCCCCATGCTGGAACCCATCGCGGCGGACGGCTTCCGGTTCACCCGAGCCTGGCTGCGGGCCGAGGCGGGTCGACTGGCCAGCCCTCGCTCCCCCACGTACCAGCTGAGCAGGCAGCTCAACCTGCCACCGTCGTACCTGCTGATCCACCGGGTGACACTCGGGTCGATCGGGGTGCTCTGCCAGTTGGAGGCGAAGGCCCCCTACCGCAGCATCCTGGAGCGCTGGCTGCCCGGCTTCGCCCCGGTCGCTGACAGCGCCGAGGCCTGAGCCGGCTGACAGCGCCGGGGCCCGAGCGGCTCACGACATGGGGAAGGGCGGGTGCCGGTCGGCACCCGCCCTTCTGCGTGGGGTGGTACTAGAGAACGCCCAGGTCGCGAGCCGCCTGGTTGCGGCCGGTCATGGCGACGGTACGGGCGGATCGGGTTGCCTCAGTGCTCGTGGTGGTACGACCGGCCTGAGGCCGGCGCATTCGAGCCCGGGTCAACGCTTCGTGGAGTAGTTGCATCTCGAAGGCTCCACTCGGAATGTTCAACATCGTTTTCTCGCTCACTGCCGGTGTCACACCGGCGTAGTTGGAACTGGTCGGGAACATGTCAGGCTGCTAGCCGGACCGCGCCACGCGCCTCGGACAGCCCACTGGCCGCCAGGCGCGCCTCGGCCTCGACCCGAAGCTCGGCATCACGGGCGACGTCCTCCTTACGCGGACGGCCACGGGGCCGCTTACGCGGAACAACCGCGCCACGCTCGAAGATCTCGCCGCCCCAGACGCCCCACGGCTCCGCTCGCTCAACGGCTCCGGCCAGGCATTCGACGCGCAGCGGGCAGTCCCCGCAGAGCGACTTGGCCAGCTCGAGCTCGGTGGGCGAGTCGGAAAACCACAGGTCGGGGTCGAACTTCCGGCAGGGCAGGTTCGCCTCCATCTCGACGCTCATGTCGAGGGGGGCCAACGCCAGACTCATCTCCCGGTCACCTCTCTCTCACTTCGATCTCGTGGATCGCATTCCGACGTACTTACGGCGGGCAAAAAATTAAGGCCGCGGATCCCGGTAAGCGGGTTCCGCGGCCTCGAGGTGAGCCGGAGTCTGATGGTCAGACCGGTTTACCTCGAGGTGGAACGCCGCGGACATCCATGCGCTTCTTGGCGACCCGGATGCCATTGCCCGTGAAGCCACTGGTCCCCTCGACTCCGGTGGGCGCGACGGCCAGGATCAGCTCGGCCTGAACCTGGTGCACTTGCGGAACCGACGGTCGTGCAGCCGTGAGGGCCACCGGCACAGCCGACAGCGGAGCGTGGACAGACGGCATCGCCGCCAGACGCTCATAGGTGAAGATCTCCACGGGTGCCACCTCCCTCACGTTCCTCGAATCGACTGGACCGACCCTGTGAGCAGCCGGAATGGCGCCGCTCGCGTGGTGTGTCCTGAGGTTATTCCTCGCGCCGGGGCGAGGGCAAACGAATTTACGACGAGATTTCGAAAGTTTTCTCTGGGCAGACATCGTCCACCCCGGCACCAGCCACGAGCGCCAGCACCGACTCACCGTAGAGGCCCAGCTTGCGCGGGCCGATACCGGCGATGGCGATCAGCTCCTCCGACCGGCCGGGTCGCCGCTCGGCCAACGCGACAAGCGTCGCGTCGGTGAAGACCACGTACGCCGGGACCTTCTGCGCACCGGCCACCCGCTGCCGCCACTCGCGCAGCCGTTCGTGCAGCTCATCGTCGATGTCGGACGGGCAGGTAGGGCAGCGGCCGAGCTTGCGGTCCGGGCCGGCGAGCAGGGTGGCGCCGCAGATCCGGCAGGAGACGATCTGGGTTCGCCGCCGCTCTGGACGCTGGGCCGGACCGGTGCCGCCGGTCGCTCGTTCGGTGCCGCCGGAGCGGTCCAGTTGGGGCAGGAACCGCGACGGCCGCCGGGCCCGTCCGCCCGGCGAGCGCGCGGCAGCGTACGACAGCCAGAGCCACTCCCGGGCGCGGGTGATCCCGACGTAGAGCAGCCGGCGCTCCTCCTCGACCTGCTCGACGGTCTTGGCGTACGTGGTGGGCAGGGTGCCTTCGGCGAGGCCGACCAGGAAGACCGCGTCCCACTCCAACCCCTTCGCCGAGTGCAGGGACGCCAGCGTCACGCCGTCCACCGTCGGTACGTGCTGCTGGGCGGCCCGGCGGGCCAGTTCCTCGGTGAAGTCGGTGAGGGTGACCGGGCGCTCCACCGAGGCGGCCTCGCCGATCGGCACGACCTCGGGGGTGGCCGCGTACTCCTCGGCGAGCTGGACCAGCGCGGACAGCGCCTCCCATCGCTCGCGGGCCGCGCCACCGGCCGGGGGTGCGTCCGGAGCCCAGCCGACGGCGGTGAGTGCCTCGACCACGGCGGCCGGCAGCGGTGTCTCGCCCGGGATGGACCGGGTGGCGGCACGCAACGCGACCATCGCCTGGCGCACCTCGGCCCGTTCGAAGAACCGCTCCGCGCCCTGCACGACGTACGGCACCGCGGCCTCGGTGAGCGCCTTCTCGTACGCCTCGGACTGCGCGTTGACGCGGAACAGCACGGCGATCTCCTTCGCCGGCGTGCCCGCGTCGATCAGCGACCGGCAGCGCGCGGCCACCGCGTTCGCCTCCGCCGGCTCGTCGGTGAAGATCCGCAGATCCGGTTCGGGGCCGGGCGGGCGCTGCCCGCTCAACTCCAGCCGCAGGCGCGCCTCGGTGCCCCGGGCCTGGGAGATCACCGCGTTGGCCAGCCCGACCACCTGCGGGGTGGAGCGGTAGTCACGGACCAACCGAACCACCGTGGCGCGGCGGTGCTTGCGCGGGAAGTCGACCAGGTACGCGGAGGTCGCCCCGGTGAACGAGTAGATCGTCTGGCTGGCGTCCCCGACCACGGTCAGGTCGTCGCGGCCGCCCAGCCAGGCGTCCAACAACCGTTGCTGGAGGGGGTTGACGTCCTGGTACTCGTCGACCACGAAATGCCGGTACTGGCCACGGACCTGCTCGCCGACGTCCGGGTGCTCCTCGATGCCCCACACCGCGGCCCGCAGCATGTCCTCGAAGTCGATCACGCCGTTCGAGCGCTTGAGCTGCTCGTACGCGGTGAACACGTCGGCCACCTTCGCCGGCTCGTGGGGTGTGTCGCGCAGCGCCCGGGCCGCGGCCACCACGTAGTCCGTCGGTTCGACCAGCGACGACTTCGCCCACTCGATCTCGCCGGCCAGGTCACGGGCGGCGGCCCGGTCGGTACGCAGGCCGACCCGGGCGGCGGCGAGGGTGACCAGTCGCACCTTGCTGTCCAGCAGTTCGGGCATGGCGCGGCCGGCCAGCAGCCGGGGCGCGAAGTACCGCACCTGGCGCAGCGCGGCGGCGTGGAAGGTCCGCGCCTGCACACCGCCCACCCCGAGGACGGTGAGCCGACTCCGCATCTCGGCGGCGGCGCGGGCGGTGAAGGTGACCGCGAGCACGTGCCGGGGGGAGATCTCCCCGGAGAGCGCCCGGTGGGCGATCCGGGAGGTGATCGCCCGGGTCTTGCCGGTGCCGGCGCCGGCCAGGATGCAGACCGGGCCGGCAGGTGCGGTCACGGCGGAGCGCTGCTCCGGGTCCAGCCCGGCGAGCACCTGTTCCGACGCTGAGTGAACCACCACAACCAGGAATCATCTCAGCTCCTCCCAGCGTTGCAGCGAACAGCCTCGGCTTGATCCGCAAGCCGCGGCCGGAGGAGTTGGAGGATCCGACCATGCTGACGATGTATTCCACCCCCTGGTGCGGCTACTGCCACCGGCTGAAGTCGCAGCTCGACCGGGAGGGCATCGGGTACGAGGTGGTCGACATCGAGCAGGACCCGAAGGCCGCGGAGTTCGTGATGAGCGTCAACGGCGGTAACCAGACGGTGCCGACGCTGCGCTTCGCCGACGGCAGCGCCCTGACGAATCCCTCGATCACCCAGGTCAAGCAGCACCTGGAAACCCTCAACGCCTGATCTGCCGGTTCACTCGCGACGAGCGGCCGCCCCACCCGGGGCGGCCGCTCGTCGTGGGTCGGTGGGTGCCCCCAGTCCGGGTCGGTCGGTGTCCTCGGCCGGCCGGCGGGGTGCCGGGAGCATCGGGCGGGTGGGCGGCGTCGGCCGGCGGGCCCCGGTTGGCGTGCTCAGGTGCCGCCCCCGCCACAGGTAGCCGCCGGCGGCCAGGGTGGCCACCCCGACAAGCGCGAACAGCAACCGGTAGTCCAGGAACCCGACCAGCAGGGCACCCGCCCCGATGGAGAACGCCTGCGGCCCGCTGACCACCGCCTGGGTGGCGGCGGCGACCCGGCCGACAAGCGCGGGCGGAGTGCGGCGCTGGATCAGCGTGTGCAACCCCACCATCGTCAGTGGGAGCGAGACCCCGGCCAGCAGCACCGCCGCGAACCCGAGCCGCAGATCCGGGTACGCGAGCGCGAGCGCGGCCGGAGAGAAGAAGGCGACCCCGGCGGCCATCGTGCCGACCTCTCCGAGCCGGCGGACCAGCGTCGGTGAGCAGAGCCCGCCGAGCAACCCACCCACACCCTGCACGGTGACCAGCACACCCACGAACGCGGCATCCCGGTTCAGCCCCTGGTCCACGTAGGCGAAGATGAGCGACTCGCTGAAGCCCATCACCAGTGAGCCGAGCCCGTAACCGAGCAGGGCCCGCCGCAGGGCCGGTTCGCCGGCCAGGTGCCGCAGGCCGGCTCCCAACTCGGCCGGCCACCGCAGCCGTGCGGCCGGCGGCACCTGTTGGGGGGTGGGCAGCGCGGTCACCACCGCCGCCGCGGTCAGAAATCCGACCATGCCGACTCCGGCCAGCGCCCACCCGCCGAGCGCCGCGTAGAGCGCCGCGCCCATCAGCGGGCCGACCAGTCGTATCCCCTGGCGTACGGTCTGGAGCACGCCGTTCGCCTCGGCCAGCAGCTCGACCGGCACCAACTCGCGGATGAGCCCGCTGAGCGCCGCGCCGAGCGTGATGGACGAGAGTCCGTACAGGGCGGCCACCAGATAGACGACCCAGACGTCGCCCGCGTCGTGGACGGTGAACAGCGGGGCGAGCAGGGCGGCGGTCACCACGTTCGCGGCCACGAAGAACGGTCGGCGCGGGTAGCGGTCGACGACCCAGCCGACCAGCGGTGCCAGCGTCATCGGCGCGATGACCGCGAAGATCGTGGCACCGGCCAACCCGTCGGAGCCAGTCAGATCCTTGACCCAGATCGCGAGTGCGAGCAGCAGGATCGACTCGGCGGTCATGCTGGCCAGTAGGCCGCCGAAGAGCAGGCGGAAGTCGGGTCGGCGCAGGATCGTGCACATGGGTCCCTCCGGCGGGGATGGCGTGCCCGGGTGGGCGAAGTCGACGGCCGCGACCGCGGGTCCGTCGTCGTCCGACATTCCCTTGGTCCGATTTTCGCAAGACACGCCCTCGCCGGAACGTCCGACGCCGGTCGCGCCGTCCATACTGACCGTGGGGGGCGAATTTCATACAGTTACCGTCGCGTCTGCGGCGGTCGACGGGAAAGAGGACACTGTGCCTCCTGCCGCACCCAGCCCGATCCTGCGTCGTCGCCGGTTGGGCATCGAGCTGCGCCGCCTGCGTGAGGCCGCGGGCCTCACCGGCGATCAGGTCATCGAGCGTATCGGTTGGGCGTCCGCGTCCAAACTGTCCCGCTTGGAGAACGGCCGCAGCCGACCGGACCCGCAGGACGTCGGCGACCTGCTCGACCTCTACGGCGCCGACCAGGCGCTGCACGACGAGTTGCTGGGCATCACCAACGAAGCCGGCGACATGCGCGGCTGGTTGAAGAACTTCCCGGTGATGACGCAGCAACAGCGCGGCTGGGCCGAGTTGGAGGCGGGCTGCGCGGAGATCTCCGAGTACAACCCGGTGCTGGTGCCCGGCCTGTTGCAGACCCCCGGGTACGCCCAGCTCCGGATCGTGTCGGCCCGCCAGGTGAACGCGGGCGCGGGCGAGCCGGAGCCTGGCGACGAGCCGGAGACCGAGGTGCAGGCGCGGCTGGCCCGACAGTCGCTGCTCACCCGGGAGCCGCACGCTCCCCGCTACACGGCCGTGTTGGAGGAGGCGGCTCTCGGTCGCCGGGCCGGGCCGCCGGAGGTGCTGCACGAGCAGTTGCTCCAACTGTGCGAGCTGGCCCTGCTGCCGAACGTGACCCTGCACGTACTGCTCCGGGACACCCAGGTCGGCAATTGGTACCTTCCGCCGACCGCTTTCTCGGTCTATCGGTTCGCGGATCCCCTCGATCCGGAGACATTGGCCATCGAAGGTGGCTTCACCGACGTCATGTCGACCGAGTCAATCACGCTAAATCGCTATAAAGTGGTGTTCGAGTGGCTATGCACGGCGGCACTTGACGCCTCGGACACCCTCTCCTGGCTGATCGAGGCGACGGGACGGCTGACCGAGGCGACGTCCCCATCCACAGTGGCGTTCGGGCCGGCAACGGCGCCGACCCAGCGCCGCCAGGGTTCGGAGCGACTGACGGACCGGTGATCCACGGGGGACCCTCCGTCAGGACGTGCGGCACCACTCGTCCCATTGGATCGCTGCACGTCAGGAGCAGAACCATGAACGACATCCGCAACACGCCGTCCGTCTCCGCCCACTCGTTGGCGGACGCCCCGTGGCGTACCAGCACCCGCAGCCAGACCTCCAACTGCGTGGAGGTCGCCCCGCTCGCCACCGGCCCGTCGGCGGTCGCCCTGCGCGACAGCAAGGACCGAGGCGGCCCGGTGCTGCTGTTCAACCGCGCGGGTTGGCTCGGTTTCATCACCGGAGCGAAGAAGGGCCAGTTCGATCTGAACTGATTAGGTCACCGGGTACGGGGCCGTCGGCGCACTGCCGACGGCCCCGTCGCGTTGCACCGCCGACCCGGCACGCGATGACCCGCCGACCCTGTTGAGCAGCCCTCGGCCAATCGGACGAGGCTCGAAACCGATAGGCGCGTTTCAGTTGCTGGGACGAACACGGGGCGTAACATGGCCCTCGGATACGTGGAACTTCCACACAGGCTTATCCGTCGCGGTTCATCCGGAGACCCTCATGCGGTTCCTGATCGTTCGCACCGACATCCGCGCCGTCGCCGACGGGGACATCGCCGCCGCCTGGGCGGACGGCCACCGACTTCGCGACGAGACGACAGCGCCCGAGCCGCGGCGGCAGATCGTGCACGCCGAGGACCGGGACGCCGCACTGCTGCTGGCCCGCGCCCTGTCCACAGTCGGCGCGGTCCGCTCTGGCAAGCAGCGGGTCAAGGTCCTGCCGCTGATCGAACCGCGGCCCGCCTTCCGACACAGACCGGGCCGCATCGGCACCTGATTCACAGGTCGTCCGTCGTGGTCGGACCGGCTCCCCCGCCGCGTTACTCGCACCCACCGACCGCGACGGCCCGTGTTCCCGGCCCGTGACCGTCGCGGCAACGGCGGCCACGGGCCGGGACCGCGTTCAGCGGCCGACGGCCACGCGTCGGGACCGCGTTCAGCGGCCGGCGTCCACCCAGCCGTCCAGCCAGCGGTGAATGAGAAACAGCGCGATGGACGACGGTGGCGGCAGGATCAGTCGGGCCCCCTCGCCGACGTCCACCGTCTGCCCGGCCAACGCCGCCCCGATCTCCCGCCGGGAGAACCACCGGGCGTACGCGATCTCGGACGGGTCGACCCGCACCGGGTCCGCCGGGTTCGCGGTGGCCAGGAAGCCCAGCATCAGCGAACCGGGGAACGGCCAGGCCTGGCTGCCCACGTACCCGATGCGCTCGACCCCGATGCCGACCTCCTCGCGGACCTCGCGCAACACGGCCGCCTCCGCCGACTCGCCCGGCTCCACGTAGCCAGCCAGACAGGAGTAGCGGCGACCACCGCCGGGGGTGCCCTGCCAGCTGGCGTTGTTGCCGAGCAGGCAACGGCCGTCCGGGCCGTTGACGCCATCGTGAACGAGCACGATCATCGCCGGGTCGGTACGCGGCCAGATCCGCCCACCATTGCGGTCCACCCGGGACCAACCGGCCTCGTCCATCGCGGTCGGCGCCCCGGTGCTCGTCGAGTAGCCGTGCCGGGTGTGCCAGTTGACCAGTGCCAGCGCGGTGGTGAAGATCCCGGCCTCCCGGTCGGCGAGCAGGTGACCCACCTCGCGGAGGTGGACCGCCCGGGTCCCCGGGATCGCCGGCAGCGGCGCGTCGACCGCGAAGACCGGCACCCCGTCCGGCTCGACACCCAAAAACATCGCCGACGACTCGGACCCGGCGGGCACGTCACCCGCCCCGAACAGCACCAACGTCGGAGGTGACGTCTCGGTACGGGCCAGCGTCCGCCCCTCGTCGGTCGAATCGAGCAGCAGCACCCGAGCGCGCAACCACGCCTCGGTCAACCACTGCGCGTCCCCCCGCCGGTGCGCCGCCCGATCCAGCGTGGACCGCGCCAACGGCGGCGCCGCCTCCCCGCTCACGCCAAGGCTCCGCTGCGCTCCGCGCCGGCGCGAGACGGCCCATCGCTGAACCCCATGGCTCGCTCGCTCATGCCTGTCGCTCGGTGTTGACAGTGGTCAGCGCGGCCAGCCCCGGGGTGACCCGCTCCGCGTCACCGAGCACCACGATCGCCGCCCGAGCCGGTGCCAGGTACCGGGCCGCCGCCTGCGCGACGTCCTCGATACTCGCCTTCGCCAACCTCGCCGCGTACTCGGCGAGGAAGTCCAGGCGCAGACCATTGCCTGCGTACGCGCTGGTCAACGCCGCCAAACCGGCCTGGGTGGACATGCCGAGCTGGAGGGTGCCCAGGGCATACTGCCGGGCCTGCTCCAACTCCTCGGGCTTCGGTGGCAGCGACGCCAACCGACCCAGCTCGTACGTCGTCTCCAGCAGCGCCGGACCGGTGACGTCGGTGGCCACGTCGGCGGCGGCGACCAGCACCGACCCGGCGACGGAGTGCTCGATCACCGAGTGCGGGCCGTACGTGTAGCCCTTGTCCTCGCGGATGTTCTCCACCCACCGGGAGGAGAAGTAACCGCCGAAGATCAGGTTGGCCAGTTGCAGCGGGGCATGGTCCAGGTCGGTGCGCGACACCGCCGGAAGCGCGATCCGCAGCGAGGACTGCACCGAGCCCGGCCGGTCGACCAGCAGCAGCGGCCCCGACTCCAGCGGCGGGGTCGCCGGCAGTTCGGCCGTACGCCCGGCGCCCGACCAGCCGCCGAGTGCCCGCTCCGCCGCGTCCAGCGCCTTCTCCGGCTGCACGTCACCGACCAGCACCAACTGCGCGCCGGCCGGGTGGACCCGCTCCGAGTGCAGGGTGCGCAGCGCCGCCGGCCGGACGGCACGGATCTGGTCCGGCTCGGGCGTCTGCGTCGCGTACGGGTGCCGGCCGTAGATCCGCTTGAGCAGCGCCTCGCGGGCCAGGTGCGAAGGCTGGCTCTGCGCCACCTGGATCCGGTCGACCAGCCGGTCCCGTTCGGTGGCCACCTCGTCGCCGGGGTAACTGGCACCGGTCAGCACCTCGGCCAGCAGCTCCAGCATCCGGTCCAGACCGGTGACCAGGCCGGCGCCGGAGAGCATCAGCCGGTCCGGGTCGACGCCCGCGGAGAGCCCGCCGCCCACCTTCTGCAACTCGGCGGCGATCTGCACGCTGGTCATCGACTCGGTGCCGGACAGCATGGTCTGCGAGAGCATCGCGCCGCGGGCCAGGTGCACCCGGCCGAACGGCACCCAGAGCCGCAGTTCGACTAGGGGCACGGCGGGCCGGCGTACGGCGATCACGGTCAGACCGTTGCGCAGTGTCCGCTCGGCCTGCTTGGGCACCTTGAGCTTGCGGGTCGGCCCCAGCGGCGGCAGCGTACGCGGCCCGACCGGAGCGGTAGTGGTGGTATTCATAGTCATCGGGCGCCTCCGGGGATGACCTCGATGGCGGCCCGGCGCTCCGGACGCAGGGTGGCCGCGGCGGCCCGGACCTGCTCCTCGGTGACCTCGCCGACCAGCCGGGGCAACTCGTTGAGCAGGCCCGGTTCGCCGCGTTGCTGCTCCAGCACGGCCATCCGCAGTGCCCGACCGAGCACCGCGTCGGTGTCCCGCAGCAGGTGTGTCGCCATCCGGGCCTGGGTGCGGGCCAGCTCGCCGTCGGTCAGCCCGTCGGTGGCCAGCCGGTCCAGTTCCTCGTCGACGGTGCGCAGCACCTTGTCCACATCACCGCCGGGCGGCAGGTGCGCCTGCAACAGCAGCGCGGTGGGGTCGCGGACGTCGAACGGGTCGCCCATGAAACCGAGGTATCCGCCGAGGCTGGTCACCGTGCGGTCGCGCTGCACCAGCCGTTCCACCAGCCGCGACGCGTCGCCGTCGGTGAGCACCTCGGCCAGCACCACGTACGGCAGGTAGCCGGCGAAGTCGGTGACCGGGTCGGGCACCCGCCAGGCGCCGGCCACCGCGGGCAGCGGCGCCAGGGCATCGGTGTACGAGGTGCGCCGCTCGGCGCTCAGGTCGGGCTCGGTGAAGTCGGGCCGTTGCGGTGCCGGCCGGGCCGGCACGTCGCCGAAGTGCCGGGTGACCAGCTCGGTCGCCTCGGCCACGTCGATGTCGCCGCTGACGGCCAGTACGGCGTTGCCGCTGGCGTAGTAACGGCGGAAGAAGTCCGCCGCGTCGGCGACGGTCGCGGACTCCAGGTCGTCGAAGGAGCCGTAGCCGTCGTGGGCGTTCGGGAAGGTGTCGAACATGACCGGTGGCAGGGTCAGCCAGGGAAAGCCGCCGTACGGCCGGTTGAGGACGTTGACCCGGATCTCCTCCTTGACCACGTCGACCTGGTTGCGCAGGTTCTCCTCGGTCAGCCGGGGGCCGCGCATCCGGTCCGCCTCCAGGAACAGCGCGCGTTCCAGCGCGTTGCTCGGCAGCGTCTCGAAGTAGTCGGTGTAGTCCAGGTGGGTGGAGCCGTTGAAGGTGCCGCCCGCGCCCTGCACGTGCCGGAAGTGGGCCAGCTTCTCCAGGTTTTCCGAGCCCTGGAACATCAGGTGCTCGAAGAGGTGGGCGAAGCCGGTGCGCCCCTCCGGTTCCGAGCGGATGCCGACGTCGTAGACCACCGCCACCCCGATCACCGGGGCACTGCGATCGGGGGTGAGCACCACCCGCAGGCCGTTGTCGAGGGTGAACCGCTCGACCGGATACTTCGTCGCTGGAATTCTGGATCTCCGCGCCGCCACGGAGTCGACCCTAGCGCGTCGACACCTTCGCCACCCGCGACCTTCCCGGAGCCGCCGCGACCGGGGCGGTCACCAGGGGTAGCACCTCGGTGCCGACCCGCTCGGCCTCCTCGCGGTGCGATGGACGGGAATCAGTGGAAGGTCATCGCGACGTCGCCTCTCTGCCGGTCACCGAAGGTCGATTCACCTAGCAAGCTGGTAGGAAATACCGACATAACTGAGACGCGCCATCCCGTCATGTGGATGGGTCTTGACGCTGATCGCGGCCTGGCCCACTCTTCCTACCAACTAAGTAGGAATACTGCGGATTGGATGGACGATGAGACGGCTCCCCCTGCGCCGATTGGTCACCCTGACCGCCCTCGCCACCCTCGGCGCGGCGACCCTGGGCAGCACCGCCGCGTGCGGCGACAACAGCGAGAACGCGGGCGGCAGCTCCGGCCCGGTGACGCTGCGCCTCGGCTACTTCCCCAACATCACCCACGCCCCGGCGGTCGTCGGCGTGGAGAAGGGCATCTTCGCGGAGAAGCTCGGGACCAACGTCAAGCTGGACCCGAAGACCTTCAACGCCGGCCCGGCCGCCATCGAGGCGGTCTTCTCCGGTGCGTTGGACGCGACCTACATCGGACCGAACCCGACAGTGAACGCCTTCTCCAAGTCCAAGGGCGAGGCTGTCCGGGTCATCTCCGGCGCGGCCTCCGGCGGCGTGGCGCTGGTGGTCAAGCCCGGCATCACCGGGGCGCAGGACCTGAAGGGCAAGAAGATCGCCACCCCGCAGCTGGGCAACACCCAGGACGTGGCGATCCGTTACTGGCTCAAGCAGCAGGGCCTCACCACCACCAAGGAGGGTGGTGGTGACGTCAAGATCGTGCCGCAGGAGAACGCCCAGACCATCGAGACGTTCAACAGCGGCGCGATCGACGGCGCCTGGGTGCCCGAGCCCTTCGTCTCCCGCCTGCTCAACGCCGGCGGCAAGGTACTCATCGACGAGCGTGACCTGTGGCCGGACAAGAAGTTCGTCATCACCAACCTGCTGGTGAGCACGAAGTTCCTCAAGGCGCACCCGGACGTGGTGCAGAAGCTGGTGGACGGCCAGGTGGCCGCCAACGAGTTCGTGAACACCAAGCCGGAGGAGGCGCAGCAGGCCATCTCCGACGCGATCGGCAAGATCACCGGCAAGCCGCTGGACCTGAAGCTGATCAAGCAGGCGTGGCCGACGTTGGAGTTCACCAACGACCCGATCCCGTCCTCCCTCAAGGCCGGGCTCGACCACGCCGTCGACGTGAGCCTGACCGAGCCGGTGGACCTCAAGGGCCTGTACGACCTGAAGTACCTCAACAACGCGCTGAAGGCCGCTGGCAAGCCCGAGGTCGTCCAGCCATGACGTCGACCACGACGACGCCGCAGAGTGCGACCACCGCGGTCGCGCTCTCCGGCGTGACCAAGGTGTACGGACGCGGAGCGAGCGCCGTCCTGGCCCTGGACGGTGTGTCGCTGGACGTCGCGCCCGGCGAGTTCGTCTGCCTGGTCGGCGCGTCCGGCTGCGGCAAGAGCACCCTGCTCAACCTGGTGGCCGGGCTGGACCGGGTCAGCGGTGGGCAGATCACCCTGGCCGGCGACGCCAATCCGGGCCTGATGTTCCAGGAACCGGCGCTCTTTCCGTGGCTGACCGTCGACGCCAACGTGGAGGTCCCCCTCAAGCTGCGCCGGCTGCCCCGGGCCCAACGCCGCGAGCGGGTCGCCGAACTCCTGCGGACAGTGCACCTGGCCGACTTCGGCCGCAAGCGCCCGCACGAGCTCTCCGGCGGGATGCGGCAGCGGGTCGCGCTGGCCCGCACCCTGGCCCTGGACACTCGGGTGCTGCTGATGGACGAGCCGTTCGGCGCGCTGGACGCGATGACCCGGGACATCCTGCACGACGAGCTGGAACGGATCTGGTCCGAGCGCCAACTCTCGGTGCTCTTCGTGACGCACAACGTCCGCGAGGCGGCCCGGCTGGCCGACCGGATCATCCTGCTCTCCAGCCGACCCGGCCGGATCATCTACTCCACCGAGGTGAACATCCCGCGACCTCGTCGGATCGACTCCCCCGAGGTCGCGGCCATCGCCGCCGAGGTCACCGAGCGGCTCCGTACGGAGGTGGGCCGCCATGGCCAGTGACACCCTCACCAGTTCGGCGCGTACCGATGCCGAGATCACCGGCCTGGACGCGCTGGAGATCGCCGGCCGGGACAAGGAGGTCTCCCGGGGCACCCGACTCTGGGCGGCCACCTGGCCCAAGCTCGCCGCGCTGGCCATCGCCATCGCCGCCTGGCAACTCGTGGTCCTCTCAGGTTGGAAGCCGCCGTACTCGCTGCCGGGCCCGCTGGAGGTCGGCCGCGAGTTGATGGCCCAGGCCCAGAGCCCGCAGCTCTGGGACGGCCTGGTCACCACATTGCGCCGGGCCGCCGTCGGGTACGTCTTCTCGGTCGCCGTCGGTCTGCTGCTCGGCCTCGCGGTGGCCCGATCCACGGTGCTGCGCGCCGCCATCGGCTCGATGATCACCGCGTTGCAGACCATGCCGTCGATCGCCTGGTTCCCGCTGGCCATCCTGCTCTTCGAGCTGAGCGAGAAGGCGATCTTCTTCGTGGTGGTGCTCGGTGCGGCACCGTCCATCGCCAACGGGGTGATCTCCGGGGTGGACTATGTGCCGCCGCTGCTGCTGCGCGCCGGCCGCAACCTGGGTGCCCGAGGGCTCAACCTCTACCGGTACGTCATCGCACCGGCCGCCCTGCCGGCGATCGTCGCCGGGCTCAAACAGGGCTGGGCGTTCTCCTGGCGCAGCCTGATGGCCGGTGAGCTGCTCGTGGTCGGCATCTCGCAGACCTCACTCGGCGCCCAGCTCACCTACTCCCGCGAACTGTCCGACGCGCCCTGGCTGCTCTCCACGATGATCGTCATCCTGGTAGTCGGCCTGGTCGTGGACGCCGCGTTCGGCGCGGCGGACAAGGCGATCCGGCGCCGCTGGGGCGTACTGGACCAGGCTGGTCAGTGACGTGTTCGTCTCCGCGCGCAGCGACTACGCGCTCCGGGCGATGCTCGCCGTCGCCGCCAGTGGTGGCGGCGGCGAGTTGGTCAAGGCGGCCAGCCTGGCCGAGGCGCAGGACATCCCGCTCAGTTTTCTCCAGGGCATCCTGCTCGACCTACGCCGGGCTGGTCTGCTGCACAGTCATCGCGGCGCTGACGGCGGGTACGTCCTGACCCGGCCAGCCGACGAGATTACCGTCGGGGACGTGTTACGCGCGGTCGGCGGTTCGCTGACCACGGTGCGCGGCCTGCCGGCCGAGCGAGCCGGCTACCACGGAGTGGCCGCCGGGCTGACCGACGTCTGGCTGGCGGTGCACGGGGCGATCGCCACGGTGGTCGACAGCACCACCCTGGCCAACCTGCTCACCCACGCCCCCACAACGTCCTGAGCGGCGAAGGTGATGTGGTCGGGCCGGTGCCCCGCCGACCCGACCACACCTCGTACCGATCCTGACCGGGCCTGCCCCTCCGCCGGCACCGGTCGGCCGGTCGCTGCTCAGCCCTGGTGCGCGACCGTCGGGCCGAATCCCGGGTCGCCGGGACTGCGCAGCTCCACCAGACCGGCGGGAGCATGGCCCGCCGGGGTGGGATGCCAGGGTCCGAAGGCCGCGACCATGGCGAGGAGCAACCCGGCGAGCCCGACCACGACCACCAGGATCAGTTCGCGTAGCGCCCCCGAGCCGGCTTTGCCCGCCATGATCACTCCTCCCCGTACCGGGTCCCCACCCGGCTTCCCCCCGCTGGTCAGCTTCGACCACCGTCGAGCGGGGCGCAGTCGGCCAGCCGACCCAAGCGAGGCTGATTACCGACTCAGCCGAACGGCCGGGTGGCAGGGGGCATCGCGCAGGAACGGACGTCCCACCGACCGTCGGATTCGGTCAGTGGGACGCCGGACGGGGTCAGCCGATCAGCACCGACCGGTGCACCACAGCAGGGTCTTGAGCGGCGATGGACGAGAACGACACCGACCCGCCCAGCCGAAGCGGGACGGGTCGGTGACGTACGGGAAAGGGATCAGACGGTACGGGGGCGACGCGGGCGGCGGGAGCGCCCCGACGCGCGGTGCGCCGGCCGGGCGCCACCGTCGACGGCCGAGCCGCCGGAGGTACGCGCCCGAACGGCGGGCGCCGGCGGCGCGACGATGGTCACCGGCACACCGGACGGCTCACGGGCACCAGTCACCCGGGCCAACGCCCCGTCACCCGGGCGCACCTGGACCGACTCGGGCCGGATGCCGGCGGTGGCCATCAGCCGGGACACGTCCCGGCGCTGCTCCGGCAGGACCAGGGTGACCACGGAACCGGACTCGCCGGCCCGGGCGGTACGGCCGCCCCGGTGCAGGTAGTCCTTCGCCTCGGTCGGCGGGTCCACGTTGACCACCATGTCCAGGCCATCCACGTGGATGCCACGCGCCGCCACGTCGGTGGCGACCAGTGCGGTCACCTGACCGTTGCGGAACTGCTCCAGGATCCGGGTGCGCTGCGGCTGGGACTTGCCGCCGTGCAGCGCGGCCGCGCGTACGCCCTTGGAGAGCAGTTGGCGGGCCAGCCGGTCGGCGCGGTGCTTGGTGCCCATGAACAGGATGGTGCGGCCCTCACGGGCGGCGATCCGGGTCAGCGCGTCGGGCTTGTCCGCGGCGTCGACGTGCAGCACGTGGTGGGTCATCGCGGTGACCGTCGCGGTGCCCGGGTCGACCGAGTGGGTGACCGGGTTGCTCAGGAAGCGGCGGACCAGCCGGTCCACGCCGCCGTCCAGGGTCGCGGAGAAGAGCATCCGCTGCCCCTGCGGCGCGACCTGCTCAAGCAGCTTGGTGACCTGCGGCAGGAAACCCATGTCGGCCATCTGGTCGGCCTCGTCGAGCACGGTGATCTCGACCTGGTCGAGCCGGGCGTCGCCACGGTTGATCAGGTCATGCAGCCGGCCGGGGGTGGCGACGACCACCTCGGCGCCGGAGCGCAGCGCGTCCGCCTGCCGCTGCAACGACAGACCGCCGACGACAGTGGCGCAGCGCAGCCCGACGGCGCGGGCGTACGGGGCCAGGGCGGTGGTGACCTGCTGAGCCAGTTCGCGGGTCGGCACCAGCACCAGGGCCAGCGGACGACCCGGCCGCGCCTTACGGCCGGCGGTGCGGGACAGCAGCGGAAGCCCGAAGGCGAGGGTCTTGCCGGAGCCGGTACGACCCCGGCCCAGCACGTCCCGGCCGGCGAGCGAGTCGGGCAGCGTCGCCGACTGGATCGGGAACGGCTCGTTGATGCCCTGCGCGGTCAGCGCGGTGAGCAGCGCCGGCGCCAGACCGGTATGAGCGAACGAGGGAATAACTGTGGTCATGCGGAAGCCTTCCTCGACGCGGCACGTGTCGAGGGAGGGCGCCGAAGTCGGCGCTGTCACCAGCGGAAAAGACCGCCAGGACTCACAAGCACGAACCGAAGGGAGTACAGGCCGGCCCGCCGCCGGGCCGCCGCCTGCATACGCAGGCGACAGCGGGGCGGGCCGGTCCCGTCACCGTCACACCCGGAGGGCGCGACAGGTAATGCTGACCGATCCGAAGATCAGAGCGGGCGGATGTTCTCCGCCTGCGGGCCCTTCTGGCCCTGGGTCACCTCGAACTCGACCCGCTGGTTCTCGTCCAGGCTCCGGTAGCCGGAGGACTGGATCGCCGAGAAGTGGGCGAAAACGTCGGCGCCGCCGCCGTCCGGGGTGATGAAGCCGAAGCCCTTGTCAGCGTTGAACCACTTCACGGTGCCAATAGCCATGTGTTTCGTCTCCTTGACGGAACGTCGGACACGCACTTGTTGCGTGCCCGAAGAGGAGCGCTCCGCGCGGGGATGCGCGAATCGCCTGTCGCTTCTGGTCGCCCCGCCCGGAGAACTCCGGACACAACAAAGAGCGCCTGGGGCCACAATCCCGCCAGGCGCACACAGAGTCTCTGGTAACCAAAACTGCAACCCGGTCAACCTACCACGGTTTTCCCCGCAGTGGTCAATGTTGTGCGGAATCCTCGGGCAACTGGGCGATCAAGGCCGTGAGGCCCGTCACATCCAACAGGTCGGCGGGCCGGACGGTCACCCCGTGCCGGACGTAATGGAACGCCGCGCCCACCCGGTCGACCGGCACACCGGCCAACTCCGCCCAGGCCAGCCGGTACACGGCCAGCTGCACGGCGGCCACCTCCGCCGCCGGCCCGCTGGGCTGCGCGCCGGTCTTCCAGTCGACCACGTCGAACCGGCCACCCGGCCGCGCGAAGACCGCGTCCATCCGGCCCCGCACCACCACCCCGGCGATCACCGTGGCGAACGGCACCTCCACCTCCACCGGTGACCGATCGGCCCACTCGCTGGCCAGGAACCGCTCCTGAAGCTCGACCAGAGCCTCGTCAGGTGCGGCATCGGCGTCGGCCGCACCGGGCAGCTCGTCCAGGTCCAACAGGCGGTCGGCGCCGAAGCGCTGCTCCAACCAGGCGTGGAAGGCGGTGCCTCGACGGGCGTACGGGTTGGGTTCGGTCGGCACCGGGCGACGCAGCGTACGGGCCAACGCCGCCGGATCGCGCCGTAGCGCGACGAGCTGGGTGACGCTCAACGCCCCGGGCAGCGCCACCTCGACCGCACCGGAGAGCCGGGTCAGCTCGGCGCGCTCGGCCAGCAGCAGGTCCGCCTCGCGCTGCCAGCGCGTCACCTCCGGGTCCGCCTCCGGCTCGACCGGCTCGGCCTCCGACCCGAGCGGCGTCACCGACCCGGGAAGCGCCGGCCCGACCGGCCCGGCGAGCACCGGCCCGACCGGCCCGGGCAGCACCGCCGCCGGGCCGTCGGCCATCAGGCGACGTACCAGCCCGGCCGCCTCGGCCAGCGCGGGCCGGCGACCGCCCAGCGGGTCGGCCGGCCACTCCGCGCGCAGCACCACCTCTGCCGTCGGGTTCGTCGCGTCGGGGGTCGGCTCCGGTGCCCACACGTCGATCAGGTGCCCCGGCCCGCCGTCGAGGCAGGCGTCGTACACCTCACGCAGGAAGACCGACGGACCTCGCGGCCGCTTCGTGCCCTCCCCCCACCAGTAACCGGAGCAGAGCAGCAACCGGCGCGGCCGGGTCACCGCCACGTACGTCAGCCGGCGTTCCTCCCGCTCGTCGTGGGCCCGCCACGCGTCGGTGAAGTCCGTCACCGCCCGCGCCACGGCCCGCTGGTCCCCCGCCTCGTCGAGCGCCAACTCGGGCAGCCCGTCGGCATCACCGCGCAGCGGGAACGGCAGCACGCCCAGCCCACCCAGCCAGTGATCGGAGTTGCGGACCGGCCCCGGCCACAACCCACGACTGAGCCCGGCCACCGCCACCACGTCCCACTCCAGGCCCTTGGCGGCGTGCGCGGTGACCACCTGTACCGCGCCCTCCACCACCTCGACCTCACCCGGTGCCAGCCCGCGCTCCTCGTCCTCGGCAGCGGCCAGGTAGGACAGGAAGCCGGACAGGGTCGCGCCGGGCGTCTCCCCGCTGAACCGGGCCGCCACGTCACCGAGCGCGTCCAGGTGCCCACGGGCCAGTCCTGCGTCGCCGGCGCCGTCCCGGCCGGCCCGCACCGCGACCTCCACGTCCAGGCCGATGGTCCGCTCGATGTCCGCGATCAGATCCGGCAGGGCCTGGTCCAGGCGGTAGCGCAGCAACGCCAACTCCCGGCCGTACGCGCGCAACCGCGCGAAACCCTCCGCCGAGTACGCCTGCGCCGGCCCGAGGTCGGCCAACGCCTCCACCAGAGTCGCCTCGTCCAACAGGTCGGGGCTGATCTCCGCGGCGTCGTCGGCGGCCACCTGTCGCCGGGCGTTCGCGATGGTTCGAGCCCGTCGGTGCAACGCCACCAGGTCACGCGGCCCGATCCGCCAACGGGCGCCGGTGAGCAACCGCAGCAGCGCCGCCCCGTCGGTCGGGTCGGCCAGCACCCGCAGCGTGCAGACGACGTCGCGTACCTCGGGGGTGTCCAGGAGGCCGCCCAACCCGACCACCTCGACCGGCAGGCCACGCTCACGCAGCGCCGACTCGATCGCCGGAATCTGGCTGCGCACCCGGACCAGCACGGCGGTCGTCGGGCGCCGCGCCACCGGGATGTGCTCCGGGGCCACACCCGGCATCCCGGCCGCCCCGCGCCACGCGGCGAGCACGCTGTCGGCGATCCAGTCGGCCTCATCGGCGTACGTGGGCAGCATCGCGCAGTGCACAGTGCCGCCGGCCGCACCGCCCGGGCTGCGGTGCGGGATCGGGTCCCGGACGGTCAGCGCGGAGCGCAGCTCCGGCACCCGGGCACCCGCAGCCCGCAGCGGGGTGGAGAGCGCGTTCGCCACCCGGAGGATCTCCGGGCGGTTGCGCCAACTCGTGGTGAGCCCCAGCGCCGGGGCCGGCTCACCGTCGGCGCGGGCGAACTCGGTGGGGAACCGGTCCAGGGTGCCCGCGCTGGCCCCCCGCCAGCCGTAGATCGACTGGCACGGGTCGCCCACCGCGGTCACCGGGTGCCCCCCACCGAACAACGCGTTGAGCAACACCACCTGGGCGTGGCTGGTGTCCTGGTACTCGTCGAGCAACACCACCCGGAAGCGGTCCCGCTCGATCACGCCGACCCCCGGGTGATCCCGGGCCACCCGCGCCGCCCGGGCGAGCTGGTCGGCGAAGTCCATCGCCTCGAAATCCTCCTTGCGCCGGGCGTACGCCCGCACCAGCGGCAGCAGCCGCAACCGGGTCTGCTGGAGGGTGAGCGCCTTGCGCACGTCCGCGTACACCCGACCCGGCCGGGACTGCACCTCGGCGAAGAACCGACCGGTCCAGGCCGCCAACTGGTCCGGCGCGACCAGGTGCTCGTCCAGTTCCCCGGCGAGCGCCAGCACCGCGTCGGTGATGGTGCTCGGCATCCGGTCCACCTCGGACATGTCGCCGTCGTAGTTGCGCACCAGCAGGTCGACCAACTGCCAGCGGGACGCCTCGGTGAGCAGTCGGGTGGACGGCTCGTAGCCGGCCCGCAGCCCGTGCTCGGTGACGATCCGCCCCGCGTACGAGTGGTAGGTGGAGACGGTGGGCTCACCCGCGAGCGGATCGTCCAACGGGTCCCGTCCCTGCCGGCCGAGGCGGCGGATCAGCTGGTCGAGTCGGGTCCGTACCCGATGGGCCAGCTCGCCGGCGGCCTTGCGGGTGAAGGTCAGCCCGAGGATCTGCTCGGGCCGCACGTACGAGTTGGCCACCAGCCAGACCACCCGCGCGGCCATCGTCTCGGTCTTGCCCGACCCGGCACCCGCGACCACCAGCAGCGGCTCCACCGGGGCGGCGATGATCGCGGCCTGCTCCCGGGTGGGTGCCGGCAACCGCAGCAGCTTGGCCAGCTCCACCGGCGTGTACCGGGGGCCGGAGTCCGCGAGTCGGGGCGTCGGCGCGGGACCGGCGCCGAACAGGGTGGGCTGGCTCACGGTGTCGTCACAGGCTGCAACACCGGCTCACTCCTCGCGACTGCGGGGCTGGCAAGCTCACTCCTCGCCCTCACTGGTGCGTCGGACGGTGGGCGGCTCGACGACCTGGCGCCCCTGCCCGGAGACCGGGCAGCTGGTGCGCACCGGGCAGACCCGGCACTTCGAGTTCGCCACCGCAGCGAACGTGGCGGCTGC
The DNA here is from genome assembly GCF_003857055.1 of Micromonospora inaquosa. GTDB lineage: Bacteria > Actinomycetota > Actinomycetes > Mycobacteriales > Micromonosporaceae > Micromonospora > Micromonospora inaquosa. The sequence goes on from NZ_QGSZ01000142.1 coordinate 24,679, forward strand.
CATCGTATCGGCGGTCCGCCGGACCAGCGCGGTCGCCCAACCGGCCGCCGGCCCCTCGCCGGCCGCCGGTTGGTTCTGCTCCCTGGCGTCCTTGGCGGACGTCCCGAGCTGCACCAGCGCGGCGCCCCCGGACTCGTCACCGAACTCGGCGAACGCTCCCGCCTCCACCGCCGCCTGGTAGGCGCCGAGCTGTGGGTGCTCCGCCAGGTCGGCGCCGGTGACAGCTGTGGACTTGCCGGTCTTCAGGTCGATCACCACGAGCCGCCCGGCCTCGTCGACCTCCAGCCGGTCGACCCGACCGGCCAGGTCGACGGGCCGATGCGGATCGTCCAGGCGGACGGCGAACTCGTGCTCGATGGCGAGCAACCGACGCGGGTTGGTGGCCAACCAGCGCAGCAGCTTGTCGACCATCGCCTCGGCGCGTTCCCGCTCCGGCCCGGCCATCCACCGGGCCGCCAGCTCGATCGCGTCGAACCGGGCGGCCACGTAGTCGAGCAGCGCGCCCCGGTCGGCACTGGCGTCCTCGGCGAGCATCGCGGCGGCGTGCACCAGGTTGCCCACCCCCTGCGCGGTGCTGGTCGGCCCGCTGCCGCCGTGCCGTTCCAGCAGCCACCGCAGGCTGCACCGCAGCGCGCTCTCCATGGCCGACGGGGTGACCCGCACCGGATCTCCGTCGTCGACGAGCGGCCGGTCGTCGGAGAGGGCGCGCAAACCCCACCAGTCGTCGGGGTGCGCACCGGGCACTCCGGCGGCGGCGAGCCGGGCCAGTTCGGCCGCCGCGGCGCGCCGCCGGGCCGCCGGGGCGGCCGGGTCGGTGATGGCGGTACGGAGTTCCGCGACCAACGCCGGCAGGGTGAGCGCCCGGGGTGGACGGGTCACCGGCAGCGCCCCGGGGCGGCCCGGCTCCTCGTCGCCGCTCTCGCCCGTCGCAACGCCCCCGGTGCGGCCACCGGTGGACGGCTCGGTGCGTGGACCGGGTGGCGTGCCGGGCGTGCTCGGCGGGCTGGGCAGCGACGTGCTGGGCGGGGTGGTCGGCGACGTGGGCGGAGTAGGCGGCGGCGTGGTGGGCGGCGGCGGTGTGCTGGGCGGCGGCGTGCTCGGGCCCAGCTCGTGCAGGAACCGGCTGGGCTGCTCCTCGTGATCGTCGCCGCCGACGGCGGCCGACGCCACGGCGCTCACCAGCAGCCGGTGTCGGGCCCGGCTGATGGCGACGTGGAAGAGCCGACGCTCCTCGTCCAGCAACGCCGAGGTCTGACCCACCACGTTCGCCGCCGTCGCCCCGTCGACCGACCGGCCAGCCAGCACATCGACCAGCCGCTCGGAGCCGAGCAGGCTGCCGCGCAACCGCAGGTCCGGCCAGATGCCCTCCTGCACGCCGGCCACCGCGACCAGGTCCCATTCCAGGCCCTTCGCCGCGTGGGCGGTGAGCAGGCGTACCGCCGCACCCCGGTCGGCAGTCGGGGCGATGGTGTCGGCCGGCAGGTCCTGGGCGAGCACGTGGTCGAGGAATACCTCGGTGCGGGCACCGGGCAGCCGGTCGGTGAACCGGGCGGCCGCGTCGAAGAGGACCAGCACGGCGTCCAGGTCGCGGTCGGCCGCCTCGGCCCGCCGTCGCCGGGCCAGGTCGCCCTCGCCGGCCTCCGGGCGGCCCTGGTTGATCGCGCCGGCCCACCGTTCGGCGAGACCACTGGCGTGCCAGACGGCCCAGAGCACGTCCTCAGCGGTCGCGCCCGGCCGGATGGCGGCTTCGCGTGCGATCGCCAACAGCCCGGCCACTGTCTGCGCCGGCTCCGCCCACCGCCGCTCGATGCCGGCCAACTCCTCCGGATCACGTAACGCGTCGACGATCAGCTCCCCGGAGGGGCGTCGGTCGCCGCCGGCCAACGCGAGCGCGCGCAGACCCTGCCGCAGCCGCCGCTCGGCCAGCGGGTCGGCCCCACCCAGCGGCGAGTGCAGCAGCGCGACCGCCGACTCCTCGTCGAGCCGTTCCGGCTCCAGCGCGCAACGCAGCAGAAGCAGCAGCGGCGCGACCGCCGGTTGCAGGTGCAGGGGCAGATCCTCACCGTGCACCACTGTGGGTACGCCGGCAGCGTGCAGCGCCCGTCGCAGGGTGGGCAGCTGCAACGCGGTGGACCGCACCAGCACCGCCATCCGTGACCAGGGCACGCCGTCGAGCAGGTGAGCCGAGCGCAGCGCGTGGGCCAGCCAGGCGGCCTCGCTGGTGGCCGAGCGGAACGTGTGCACCTCGACCACGCCGGGCGGCGCGTCCGGCAGGGGGTGCAGCCGACGGTGCGCGGCCGGCCCCCGTAGCCGGCGGCCCAGCCGGGCGATCGCCGCGAGCAGACCCGGCCCGGCCCGGTACGACGTGGTCAGCAGCACCTGTGCGGCCGGCGCACCGGAAGCCGTCCGGAAGCGGTGCGGGAACATCGCCACCCCGGCCGGGTCGGCGCCCCGGAAGGCGTACGTGGACGAGTCGGGGTCGGCGAACGCGACAAGCGACTTGCCGCCGCCCGCGATGACCGAGAGCAGCTCCAGCTGGGCGGGGTCGGTGTCGGCCAACTCGTCGAGGTAGACGTGGGCGAGCCGACGGCGCTCGGCGGCCAGCAGCTCCTCGTCGTCGCGCAGCAGCCCGGTGGCCGCCCGGACCAGCTCCGCCGGGTCGTACGCGATGGAGCCGCGGTTGCTGACGTCGCGCAGCGCGAGCACGGCGACGTACTCCCGGAGGAAGCGGGCGGCGGCGGGCCAGTCGGCGCGGCCGAGCTTCTCACCCAGGCGGGCCAGGTCGACCGGGCCCACCCCGCGCTCGGCGGCGCGCATGAGCAGGTCGCGCAGCTGGCCGGCGAACGCGCGGGTCCGCAGGGCGGGGCGCAGGTCGGTCGGCCAGCCGACCGGATCGTCCTCGGGCTCCTCGCCCACCACGTCCAGCAACTCACGGATGATCAGATCCTGCTCGGGGCCGGTGAGCAGCCGGGGCGACGGTTCGCCCCGCTCGGCGGCGGCGCGGCGGAGCAACCCGAAGGCGTACGCCGGGAAGGTGCGCACCAGCGGCTCGCGCAGCACCCGGTGGCCGTCCTGCGCGATGCGGGCCTCGATGCGCTGCCGCAGTGCGGTGGCGGCTCGGCGGCCGAAGGTCAGCACGAGGATCCGTTCGGGGTCGACCCCCTCGGCCACCCTGGCGGCGACCGCCTCGACCAGCGTGCTGGTCTTGCCGGTGCCCGGGCCGCCGAGCACGAGCATCGGCCCGTCGGTGTGCCCGACCACCTCGGCCTGCACCGGATCGGCCCGCCAGCCGCCGCCGGCGACGGCCAGCTCAGACTCGACCCCCCGCTCAGACCCACCCAAGCGCTCAGACCC
>NZ_QGSZ01000162.1 GCF_003857055.1 Micromonospora inaquosa
GGCGCGGAGGGCGGCGGCTCGGCGGGCCCGCTCTACCGCTGCCGGGAGGGCCGCGATGAGGGCGTCGATGTCGGCCTGGGTGCTCGTGTGGCCCAGGCTGAAGCGCAGCGAGGAGCGGGCACGGTCGTCGTCGGCGCCCATCGCGAGCAGCACGTGCGAGGGCTGGGCCACCCCGGCCGAGCAGGCGGAGCCGGTCGAGCAGGCGATGCCCTGCGCGTCGAGCAGGAGCAGCAGCGCGTCGCCCTCGCAGCCGGGGAAGGAGAAGTGCGCGTTGCCGGGCAACCGGTCGGTCGGGTCACCGTTGTAGATCACCTCGGGCACCGCCTGGCGAACCCGTTCGATCAGGTCGTCGCGCAGCGCGGCCACCCGGGCCGCGTACTCCTGCTGGCCCTTCACCGCCGTCTCGACGGCGACCGCGAAGGCGACGATGCCGGCGGTGTCCAGGGTGCCGGAGCGGATGTCGCGTTCCTGGCCGCCGCCGTGCAGCAGCGGCGTGGCCGGCACGTCCCGGGCGAGCAGCAACGCTCCCACTCCGGTCGGGCCGCCCAACTTGTGGCCGGTGACGGTCAGCGCGGCGACCCCGCTGGCGCCGAAGTCGACGGGTACCTGACCGACCGCCTGGATGGCGTCGGTGTGGAAGGGCACACCGTGTTCGGCGGCGACGGCGGCCAGCTCGGCCACCGGCTGGACGGTGCCCACCTCGTTGTTCGCCCACATCGCGGTGACCACTGCCACCTGGTCGGCGTGCGCGGCCAGCTCGGCGCGCAGGGCCTCCGGGTCGAGCCGACCGATGCCGTCCACCGGCAGCCAACCGACCTCGGCGCCCTCGTGTTGGGCCAACCAGTCGACCGCGTCCAGCACCGCGTGGTGCTCGACGGCGCTGGAGACCACCCGGCGACGGTCGGGGTTGGCCCCCCGCCGGGCCCAGAAGATGCCCTTGACCGCGAGATTGTCGCTCTCCGTGCCACCACCCGTGAAGATCACCTCGGAGGGCCGGGCGCCCAGCACCGCGGCCACCCGCTCGCGGGACTCTTCGACCCGGCGGCGGGCACGGCGACCCGCCGCGTGCAGGGCGGACGCGTTGCCGACCTCGCGGGCGGTGGCGACGTACGCCTCCAGTGCCTCGTCGAGCATCGGAGTCGTCGCCGCGTGATCCAGGTAAGCCATCGCCGTTCAGCGTACGGCTGACACCTTGGGGACCGGATGCCGGAGGGGACCGCACGCCCGGGCCGGGGTGGAAAGCCCCCCGGCCCGACGCGCGCCCGGTCAGGCGGGCACGGCGGTGACGACGATGTTGTCGCGGTACTTGCGGGCCTTGGCGTCGAACGGCCCACCACAGGTGATCAGGGTCAGCCGCGGCTTGCCGTCGCGGGCGAAGTACCGATCCAGCGGGATCCTGGTCTTGGCGTACTCCTCCCGGGCGACGACCCGGTAGCGCCGGGCCTCGCCGTCGCTGCCGGTCGCGGTCAACGTGTCGCCCTGGTCCAGCTCACGCAGCCGGAAGAAGGCCCCCCTGCCCTGCTTGGCGCTGTCCACGTGACCGGCGACGACCACCGAACCGGCCTCCGCCTCCAGGCCGGGGCCGTAGCGGTACCAGCCGATCTGGTCGACGCTCGGCGGCACCTCGAACTCGTTGGTCCGCTCGTTGATGCCGACCGCGTTGACGGTGGCGGTGACGTCGATCTCCGGGATCACCAGCCGTACCGGCGGGATGGTCTTCGGGCCGGCGGGCAGCTCACCGGCGGTCACCGGCACCGAGGGGGCGCCGGCGGCGGTCGGTGGGGCGCTGGCCAGTGTGCTCGCCTCCTCGGCGCCCACGGTCCCGGCCGGCTGGGCGGCGCACGCCACCACTGCGGCGACGGTGAGCGCGGCAACGCCGGCGGCCAGGGCCGCCAGCGCGCCGCGATTGCGCACCGTCACTTACGGCCGGTCCGTGCGGTCGCCATCCGCACCCCACCACCGAGCAGCAGGAGTACGCCGGCACCGGTGAGCACGTACCACCAGGTGTCCACGCCGGTGCCGGCCTGTCCACCGTCACCGCTGGGCACGCCGCCCGGAGCGGAGTGCAGGCCGGTGATGGTCTGGGCCACCACGTCGAGGGTCTTGCCCTCGGCGGAGCCGATCGCGTAGACGATCGTGGCGGTGCCCTCCTTGAGGTTGAGGTCCGCCGGGCCGATGGCCACGGTGTCGGTGCCGGCCAGCACCACGTCCGCCTTCACGTTGCCCGCGTCGACGTCGCCCTTGGCCTCGTTCGGGTTGGTGAGGTCCTCGAAGACCGGGGTGCCACCGGCGCGGACGTCGACCGCCGGGGCGGCGGCGGTGTGCCGGACGATCAGCCGGGCCTTGCCGGCGTCGACCTTCGAGACGTCGTTCACGAACGGGGTGATCTTCGGCTGGCCGGCGGCGTCGAGGTGGGCCGCGATGCTGATGTTCGCACCGCCCGGCACCGCCGCGTTGTCGACAGTGAGGATCGCGCTGCCGATCGGCTCGCCCGGCTTGGTGAGCGCGATGTCGTAGTCGCCCTCCTCCAGGTTCAGCGGGCCGGCGACGTCGCCGGGCTTGAAGTTGTCCAGCGTCTTCTTGCCGTTGACGTAGACGTCGACCGGGGTGTCCGGGATGCCGTGCACGACGGACACCTTCGACGTGGCGGCGTACGCGGGGCCGGCGGTGAACGCGCCGACGCCGACGAAGGCCAGCGCGGCGACCGCGCCGCCCGCGGCGACCCGACGGAAGTACGAGAGCTGCATGTCTGCCTCCTGGTGGTTGGTGCTGATTCGTCAGGCCTGGCTTGCAGAACGGGTTACGCCGGCTCTCGGACGGGTGGATGCGCGCCGGAGGCACTTTTCTTTTCCGGCTCCGGCTGCATCCAGAACGGGCTCGGGGGGCGAAGAGCTGGTGAGATGACATCGATCGGGGAAGTGGGGCGGGGACTGTGGCAGCTACAGTCGGGCATGCCCCATCGAAGGCGAGCCGCCCGATGATGGCGCTCCGAGCGGAACCGGACCCTCCGGTGGACGACCTCGACCGCAGGTTCCGCGCCGGCGACGACGTGGCGCTCCGCGAGGCGTACGACCGCTACGGTCGTGCCGTGCTGCACCTGGCCACGTCCATGCTGGCGAACCGCAGCGACGCCGAGGACGTCACCCAGGCGACGTTCGTCGCCGCCTGGCTGGGTCGCGACACGTTCGACCCGGCCAAGGGGTCGCTGATCGGTTGGTTGCTCGGCATCGGCCGGCGGAAGGTCATCGACCGGATGCGCGCCTCGGCGCGGGAGACCCGGGTGGTGGAGACGGTCCGACAGTTGCCGGAGCCGGCGCAGACCGGCCCGGACCCGGATCGCGTGGTGGACCGGTTGGTGATCGCCGACGAGCTGGCCCGTCTTCCGGACGACCAGCGACGGATGCTGGAGTTGGCGTTCTACGACGACCTGACACACCAGCAGATAGCCACGGTGACCGGCGTGCCGTTGGGCACCGTGAAGAGTCACATCCGACGCGGCATGGCGAGTTTGAAACGCAGATGGGAGGTGGACGGTGCAGCACCTGGACCACGACCGGCTGGTATTTCTGGCGCTCGGTGAGAGCGATGCGGACAACGGGGAGCGCACCCACCTCGGCGTCTGCACGAACTGCCGTACGGAGCTGGCGACCCTTGAGCGGGTGGCGGGGCTCGGCGCCGAGACGCAGGGCCTCAGCGCCCTGCCCGACCCGCCGGAGCACCTCTGGCAGGGCATCGAAGCCCAGGTCAGAGCCGCGGAAGCCGGGCCGTCGCCGACGGAGACCCGTCGGGTGCCCGAGCAGGCCAGTGCCATGTCTGCCGAGCAGGCCGTGGGCGTGCCGGCCGAGCAGGCCAGCGCCATGCCGGCCGGGCCGACCGTCACCCGACTGGACCCGGCGCGGCGATCCCGCCGGGGTCGCGGCTGGTCTCGTTGGGCCGCCACCGCGGTGACCGCGGCCGCCGCCGCGGCGGTCGGCGTGCTGGGCACCGTCTCGGTCCTCCGACCGGGCGACCCGAGGCCCACCCCGACGCCGGCGGTGGTGGCGAGCGCGCCGCTGGCGGCGTACGGGGCGACGCCCCCGGCGGCCAAGGGTGACGCCCAAGTTCTCCAGGACGGCCAACTACATCTGCATGTGGCGAATCTCCCGAGCGTCCCGGGGTACTACGAGGTCTGGCTCATCAATCCGACGACGATGGAGATGTTCTCGGTCGGCACCCTGGGGGGCGGTTCGGATGTCCTGCTGCCCCTCCCCCCGAATGTCGACCTCAAGAGCTACTCGGTGGTCGACGTCTCCGCCGAGCGGTACGACAACAACACCCGCCACTCCGGCGACAGCCTGTTGAGGGGCACCCTGACGGGCTGATCGGCGGGCCGGCTCAGCTCCCCGGCTCGCCGATCAGCTCCCCACACGGCGGTGGCCGCCCGTTTCCACGGGCGGCCACTGCTGTTGTCGCTCGGTTACTTGCGCTTGCGGATCTCCTCGGCGGCCTGCGGGACGACCTTGAAGAGGTCGCCCACCACGCCGAAGTCGGCCAGCTCGAAGATCGGCGCCTCGCCGTCCTTGTTGACCGCGACGATGGTCTTCGAGGTCTGCATGCCGGCCCTGTGCTGGATGGCACCGGAGATGCCGAGGGCGACGTAGAGCTGCGGGGAGACCGTCTTGCCGGTCTGGCCCACCTGGAACTGGTGCGGGTAGAAGCCGGAGTCGACGGCCGCCCGGGACGCGCCGACCGCGCCGCCGAGCAGGTCGGCCAGCTCCTCGACCAGCTTGAAGTTGTCGGCGTTGCCGACGCCCCGGCCGCCGGAGACGACCACGCCGGCCTCGGTCAGCTCGGGGCGGGAGCCCTTCTGCTCGGCGACCCGTTCGACGACCTTGGCCAGCTTGTCGGTGTCGGTGACCGACACGCTGAGCTGCTCGATCGCCGGGGTGGCCGCCGCCGGGGCGGGGGTGACCGAGTTGGGCCGGACGGTGACCAGCGGTAGACCCTTGGTGACCTTGGACTTGACGATGGTGGAGCCGGCGAAGGCGATCTGCGTCGCGGTGCCGTCGGCGGCCAGGCCGACCACGTCGGTCAGGATGCCGTTGTCGAGCTTGACGGCGAGCCGGGCGGCGATCTCCTTGCCCTCCTGGGCCGACGCCAGCAGCACGGCGGCCGGCTGCACACGCCTGACCAACTCGGCCAGCACTGTCGCCTTGGGCGCCACCAGGTAACCGTCGATCTCGTCACCCTCGGCGGCGTAAATCTTCTCCGCGCCGTACTCGCCCAGCTTGCCGCTCAGCGCCTCGGCGGCGCCAGCGCCCCCGAGCACCACCGCGCTCGGGGTGCCCAGCTCACGCGCGAGGGTGAGCATTTCCAGGGTGACCTTCTTGACGCCGAATTCCTTGGTGGCTTCGACGACGACGAGAACCTCGGACATGTCAGTACCCCCCTCTCACACGAACTTCTCGGTGGCGAGGAACTCGACCAGCTTGACGCCGCCCTCGCCCTCGTCAGTGATCTTGGCGCCGCCGGAGCGCGGGGGGCGCTTGGTGTGTTCGACGACGGCGCTGGTGGCACCGTCGAAGCCCACCTCGTCGGCCGCGACTCCGAGGTCGGCCAGCGAGAGCGTCTGCACCGGCTTCTTCTTGGCGGCCATGATCCCCTTGAAGGAGGGGTAGCGGGGCTCGTTGATCGTGTCCCAGACGGAGACCACGGCCGGGGTGGAGGCGGTGACCACCTCGTAGCCCTCCTCGGTCTGCCGCTCGACGGTCAGCGTCGCGCCGTCGACGGTGAGCTTGCGGGCACCGGTGAGCGCCGCGACACCCAACCGCTCGGCGATCATGTGCGGCATGACCTGGACCCGACCGTCGGTGGACTCGGCACCGCAGATGACCAGGTCGGCGCCGAGCTGACCGAGTGCGGCGGCGAGCACCTTCGAGGTGGCGACGGCGCACGAGCCGTGCAGGGCGTCGTCCAGCACGTGCACGGCCTTGTCCGGGCCCATGGAGAGCGCCTTGCGGATCGACTCGGCCGCCCGGTCCGGACCCATGGTCAGGATGGTGACCTCGCCGCCGTGGGCCTCCTTGATCTTCAGGGCCTCCTCGATGGCGTACTCGTCCATCTCGTTGATCACGTTGTTCGCCGAACCGCGGTCGACGGTGTTGTCGTCATTGCGCAGGTTGCGGTCCGCGCCCGAATCAGGCACCTGCTTGACGAGTACGACGATGTTCATCGCGCTTCGACGACCCTCCTGTGTGGTGTTGCGATTCGCTCGCCCGGTCTGGGGCGCAGCGTCGCGCGTCGGTCGACGCCAGGTCAACCGAGGGCGGTTGTGCAGTTGCCCACGGACGCAATGTTACCTGCCAGTAGGTTGCGGCCCCGCAGCACTCAGGGTGACACAGCTCACCGACGGTCCGACGGTCAGGCCGGCTCGGCCAAAGCGGCTCGGATCTGGTCGATGGCCGCCGCCTCGGCGGGCACCACCCCGTCGTGCGCCCGAGCCACCTGGTCCGCTGCGGCCAACACCAGATCGCGGTACGCGTCCACCTCGTGCGGGGACTTCTCGCGCAGGATCCGCACCGCCCGCGCCAGCGCCGGCAGCACCACCGACTCGATCTCCAGCTGCGAGTCCCGAGGAAGTCGGGGCAACGGGCCGGTGGTCAGCGCCTCCTTGACCGTGCCACTGGCGTCGGCCAGCGCCCCGGACGCGGCGATGCTCTCCCGGATCACCCCCAGGACTCCCGGGTCGGCGTTGGAGACCAGGAAGACAGCGCCGAAGGCACCGGTCTTGAGGGTCAGCCGCTCCTCGTCCGTCAACCGCAGCTCCACGATCACGGAGTGTAGACGTACGGGGTGGTGGTGGTGATCGGGACGAGGCCGAGTCGCTCCAGGATCGGCCGACTGTCCTCGGACGCGTCGACCTGCAACAGCGTCCGGCCCCGCTGGTCGGCCAGCCGGGCCCGGTAGGTGACCAACGCCCGGTAGATGCCCTTACGACGCCACTGCGCCAGGGTGGACCCACCCCAGAGGGTGGCGAAGCCGGTGTTCGCCGGGAAGCGCACCCAGCCGGCGCTCACCACCGTGCCGTCCGCCTCGGCCACCACCACGGTGATCGAGTGCGGGTCCGCGTCGATCTCCTTGGCCAGCCCCCACACCAGGTGCGAGCGGTCCTCCTGCCAGACCTCCTCCTCCATGGCGGCGATCCGCTCCAGGTCCTCCCGGGACGTCACCTCACGCAGGCGTACCCCCTTGGGGGCGACCGGCAGCGCGGCGGCCAGCGGCGCGACCGGACCGACCACGACGGTCTCCCGCTCCTCCGCGACGAAGCCGGCGGCGCGCAGGCGGTCCGTCAGGTCCGCCGGTTCGTCGTGCGCGTGCGTCTTCCACTCGACCGACTGGCCGCGCTCGCGAAACAGCTGCACCTGCCGGGAGATCAGCTCGTCCAACGCGTCGCCGGTCAACCCGCCCAGGTCGCGGTAGCTGAGGAACCCACCGGCGTTGAGCCCGATGACCCGGATCAGCGGCCCGTCCCGCTCCACGGTCACCCCGGCCGGCACCGGGTCGGGGATGTCCGGGCGGAGTTGGTTGTCATAGGCGGCACGCAGGGTCGTCACGTCGAGATCAGTCACCGGCCCAGGTTAAGTGGGAGGGGAAGCGAATAATCGGCACCGTGTGGAAGACGATCAGGCGGTGGTTCGACCCGGCGGAGCTGCGCTCGGTCGGCGAGCCGCCGGACTACCGCTTCTCCCTGGCCAACGAACGAACCTTCCTCGCCTGGCTGCGCACCGGGTTGGCGCTGGTCGGAGGCGGGTTGGCCGCCGCCCAGTTCCTGCCACCCCTGCCGATGAGCCACCTGCGCGAGGTGATCGCGGTGGCGTTGCTGCTGCTCGGCGCGGCGGTCGCGATCCGCGCGGTGGACCACTGGGCGCGTACCGAGCGGGCCATCCGGCTCGGTCAGGAACTGCCCGCGTCCCGGTTCCCCGCCATCCTGGCCCTCGCCGTCGGCGTCGGCGCGCTGCTGCTGGTGGTCGCCGTCCTGATGCGGGCGGTCGGCGGGCCGTGAGCACCGGACGCGACCCGGGGCTGCAACCGGAGCGGACCCGCCTGGCCTGGCGACGCACCCTGCTCACGGTGACGGTGGTGACCGCGCTCGCCGTGCGGCTGGCGTCGACGGGCGACCCGACCGGCGCGCTGATCGCCGGCGGGACCGTGCTGGTGTGGGGGGCCCTGCTGGTGCTCTGCTGGCCCCGCGGCACCGGCACCGGTCCGGCCCGCACCGGCGGCCGGACACTGCCGCTGGTCACGGTGGGAACGGTGGTCCTCGCGTTACTGGGAGTGCTGCTGGTGCTGCGCGGACTGTGGTGACGGGATTCGGTGCGCCATGATGGGTGCATGGCCCGGCTTGGCGTACTTCTATTCCTGGTGCAGATCGTCCTCGCGGTCTGCGCGCTGATCAGCTGTCTCTCCGCCGAGGAGGGCCAGATCCGTGCCCTCCCCCGGATCGCGTGGGTGCTGATCATCCTGTTCTTCCCGCTGGTCGGCTCGATCGCCTGGTTCGTCGCCGGCCGGGTGCCCAGCCCCGGCGCCGCGAAGGTCTGGCCGGGCGGCACCGGCGGCGCCGAGCGGCAACGCTCCCGGCCGGTGGCCCCCGACGACGACCCGGAGTTCCTGCGCTCCGTGGAGGAACGCGCCCAGCAGCAGGACCAGGAGCTGTTCCGCCGCTGGGAGGAAGACCTGCGGCGGCGCGAGGACGACCTGCGCCGCCGCGACGGTGAGCCCCCGCGTGAGGGTGACCGACCGGAGGTGTGAACGCACCGCCGCCGCCGGCGCAGGGGCGACGGCGGCGGCGGGTGCGACTCAGGCCAGGTTCGACGACCGGGGGTACGCGTCGGTCGGGTCGGTGAGCACGTTCACCAGGTACGGCACTCCGGAGTCGAACGCCCGCTGTAGCGCCGGGCCCAGGTCGGCTGCCTTGGCGACCGTCTCCCCCGCCCCGCCGAGCGCGCTGACCACGGTGTCGTACCGCAGCTCCGGCTGGAGGTCGGCGGCCACGTCGTAGCCGTACATGGCTCGCATCGGGTGCTTCTCCAGCCCCCAGATGCCGTTGTTGCCGACGACGATCACCACGGGCAGCTTCTGGCGGACCAGCGACTCGACGTCCATCAGCGAGAAGCCGGCCGCGCCGTCGCCCATCAGCACGCAGATCTGCCGGTCCGGGTGGCTGACCCTGGCGCCCATCGCGTAACCCATGCCGGTGCCCAGGCAGCCGTACGGGCCCGGGTCCAGCCAGGTGCCGGGCTGGGCCGGCTCCAGGTACCGCCCGGCGTACGACACGAAGTCACCGCCGTCGCCGATGGTGATCGCGTCCGGGGCCAGCACCCGACGCAGCTCGCCGTAGATCCGGGCCGGGCGGATCGGGTCGGTCTCGGCGGCCATCTCCGCGGCGTCCCGAGCCTTCGCCGCGTCCTCGGCGACGCGCAGGTCGGCGATCCAGTCGGCGTGATCGGCCCGGTCGCCGCTGTGGTCGGCCAACGCGGAGAGGATCAGGCGCAGGTCACCGGCGGGGGCGGCGGCCGGCTGCACGTGCGTCGCCCGCTGGCTGGGGGCGTCGACGATGTGCACCACCTTGGCGTCACCGAAGTCGCCGAAGCTGAGCCGGAAGTCCAGCGGGGTGCCCACCACAACGACCACGTCGGCGCCGGAGAGCGCGGCCCGGCGGGCCTTGGCGAACGCGAGCGGGTGCTCCGGCGGGAGCGAACCGCGACCCATGCCGTTGGTGAAGACCGGCACCTGCAACGCCTCGGCGGCCTCGCGCAGGGCGGCGACGGCGTTACCCGCGTACACGTCGGAGCCGGCGATGATGACCGGCCGTTGCGCCCCGGCGATGAGCTGCGCGGCCCGGCCGACCTCCTCCGGGTCCGGCGCGATCGGGTCGACCCCCGTCACGGTGGGCAGCTCGGCCTCGGCGACCGAGAAGACCGTCTCCAGTGGAAAGTCGAGGAAGGCCGGGCCGCGGTGCGGGGTGAGCGCGGCGTGCAGTGCCGCAGCGACCGCACGCGGGATGTCGTCGGTGCTGAACACCGTCTCGGCGTGCTTGGTGACCGGGGCGACCAGCGGCAGGTGGTCCATCTCCTGGAGGCTGCCGGAGCCCCAGCGGAACGCGGGCGCCCGGCCGCCGAGCACCAACACCGGTGAGGCGTTGAAGAACGCGCTGGTCATCCCGGAGATGCCGTTGGTGACACCGGGCCCGGCGGTCAGCACGGCGAGACCGGGGCGGCGCTGGAGCTTGGCCACCGCCTCGGCGGCGAAGACCGCCGACTGCTCGTGCCGGACGTCGTAGATCGGGAAGTCGGTCTTGTGCGCGGCGTCGTAGAGCGGAAAGACGTGCCCACCCGAGAGCGTGAACATCTCCCGTACGCCGTGCGCGCGTAGTGCCGCGAGCGCCAACTCGCCGCCGTGACCCTCGATCCGCTCCGTCATTCGCCGCTCCCCTTCGTCCCTCGTGACCGAGGCCCCACGCTACTGGCCGGTAGGAGCAATGTGAACCGTTCTCGGCTAATCGTCAGCGGCCGGTGAAGCCCGGCTTGCGCTTCTCGACGAAGGCCGCCATGCCCTCCCGCCGGTCATCGGTGGCGAACAGCGCCGCGAAGAGCTGACTCTCCCAGGCCAGGCCCGAGTTCAGATCCATGTCCAGGCCGCCGTCGACCGCCAGCTTCGCCGCGCGCAGCGCCTGCACCGGCCCGTTGAGGTACGGGGTGATCAGCGCGACGGCCGTGTCGTACACCTCGGCTGCCGGGGCGACCCGGTCGGCCAGGCCGATCCGCAGCGCCTCCTGCGCGTCCACCATCCGCCCCGACATGATCAGGTCCTTGGCGCGGGCCGGGCCGACCAGGCGGGCCAGCCGCTGGGTGCCACCCGCACCCGGGATGATGCCCAGCTTGATCTCCGGCTGGCCGAGCTTGGCATCCTCGGCGACCACCCGCCAGTCACACGCCAACGCCAGCTCACAGCCGCCGCCGAGGGCGTACCCGGTGATCGCGGCGACCACCGGCTTGGGGATCCGGGCGATCGCGCCGAGAGCGCTGGACAGGTTCGCGGCCCGCTCGGCCATGTCCACGTACGACATCTCGGCCATCTGCTTGATGTCCGCGCCAGCGGCGAAGACCTTCTCCCCGCCGTACACGATGACGGCGCGAACCTCGGGGTCGGCGGTGGCGGCCGTGGCGGCGGCGCGCAACTCCTCCTGCACCTGGGTGTTGAGCGCGTTCATCGGCGGCCGCTCCAGCCGGATCGTGCCGATGCCGTCCTTGGTCTCCAGCCGAACGAACTCGCCCACGCTGCCCTCACTTCCTCGTCGAAGTCGCGTGCCAACCTTACGACCCGGCTCGTTTGGGTAAGTAGTGTGGTGTCAGCCCCGCGGACGGGAGTCCAGCCATGGTCACGTATTACGACGACAGATCGGTGCAGGTCACCTCCACCAGCGTCCGCGTCGACGGCCGCAGCTACGCGCTGGCCGACATCACCATGATCTGGCACCGCCGTGGCACCCGTTCCTGGCGGGTGCTGGTCGGGCGGGGTGCCCTCGGCGCCGCGCTCGCCGGCCCACTGGTCGCGGCGGTGCTCGGCATCGGCGTAGCCGTCTGGCTGCACCGCTCACCCACCGTGACGATCGCGATCGTCGGCGCATCGGTGCTGGTCGGGTTGGGCGTGGGCCCGGTCGCCGACTTCCTCTTCGAACATCTGGACCGCTCGTACGCCCGGGGCAGCCGCCAACTGGAGATCTGGGCGCGTTGGCGCGGCCAACCGGTGCGTCTGCTGCGCACCGGTGACGCGCTGCGCTTCGGGCAGATCTACCGGGCTGTGCAGCGCGCGGTCGAGCACAGCCAACCGGTCCGTCCCGGCATCCGCCGCTAACCGGCGTAAGGCCGGGTGCCGAGCTTCGGGCAGGGCGAGGGTTGCCTGCCGGTGGTTAGGCTTAGTGATGACCCTCTATTACCGGGACGACGCGGTGCAGGTGACCTCCGAGTCGATCCGGGCGGGTGGTCACGTGATCGCCCTGTCCGACGTGACGTTCGTGTGGCACGCTCGCGGTCAGAAAACCCTCGCCGTACGCGGCCGTGTGCTGGGTCGCGGTGTCCTGGTCCTACTGCTCTCGCTGCCGCCGCTGGTTGCCGTGGTCTGTGTGCTGTCACTGGCCTGGTCCGCACAGGATCGGGGCAACTGGCAGCTCGCGCTGATCATCCTCGCCGCCTGCGCGGTGGGGGCGCTGGCGCTGGCACCGTTCCTGGAGATCCCGCTCGGCTGGCTGGACCGCTCCTACGAGCGCGGCAGCCACGTGCACGAGCTGTGGGTGCAGCACCACGGCCGGGAGGACCTGCTGGTGCGCACCCCGGACGCGCTTCGGTTCGGGCAGATCTACCGGGCCGTGCAGCGCGCCGTCGAACAGCAGGGGGACCATCGATGATCACCCGCCGCGGCCGAGCCGGCGGCGGTGGGGTCCGACGAAGCGGACCCAACCCGTCGGGCGGTTGTGGTGCGGCCGACGCACACTTGATCCCATGGCGATTCCCCTCCCCACCCCGTCCGCCGTGGTCGGCCTGACCCGCTCCGCTCTCGACCAGGCGCTCGGCTCGGCCGCCTCGTTCGCCGCCGTGCCCGCCCGCGCGTTCTCGGTGCTGGACGGGGTGGAAGCGCTGCTGGCCCGGATCAACGGCGTGGTCGACCGGATCGAGACGACCTTGGACCGGACCGACCGGGTGCTCACCGACGCCGAGGCGGCGGTCCGTGAGGTGGCCGTCATCAGCGCCGCCGCGACCACCGCCATCGACACCGCCACCGAGGTGGCCAGCGCCGCCGCCGTGGTGGTCGCCGAGGCCGACCGGGTCTCCCGGACCGCCGCCACTGTGGTCGCCAAGGCCGACGGGGTGGCCGGACGGGCCGCCGTCACCGTGAGCACCGCGACGGAGGCCGCCGCCACGGCAGCCGAGCTGCTGGCGGCGTACGAGCCGGCGCTGCGCCGGGCCGCGCCGATGGCCGGACGGTTCGTCGAGGAGCTGAGCCACGAGGAGATCAGCGCGGCGATCCACCTGATCGACGAGCTGCCCAAGCTCAAGGAGCACCTGACGGCTGACATCCTGCCGATCCTGGCCACGCTGGACCGGGTCGGGCCCGACCTGCACGACCTGCTCGACGTGACTCGCGACCTGAAGCTCGCTGTGGCCGGCATCCCCGGGCTGGGCATGTTGCGCCGGCGCGGCGAGAAGCTCGCCGACGAGCCCACCGGCTGAAAACGCCCGCCACCCCAGGCCGGCGGGGCAGGGTGCGGGCGGGCGGTCAGCCCGGTACGTACAGCTCGTCAATCTCGGCGCGTTGCGGCAGCGCCACCGACGCGCCGAGCTTGCGGACGCAGGCAGCGCCGGCCGCCGATGCCCAGCGCACCGCGTCGACCAGGTCGCGCCCCTCGCCCCAGCCGACGGCCAGCGCGGCGGTGAAGGCGTCGCCAGCGGCGGTGGAGTCGACCACGTCGACCGGGACCGCCGGCACGTGCACCTGGGAGCCGTCCCGGTCGACGTACCAGGCGCCCGCACCGCCGAGGGTGAGCACGGCCCGGGGGGTCAGGTCGAGCAGCGCACGGGGCTCCTCCCGGCCTCGACCGGCGAGCGCCTGCGCCTCGCCCTCGTTGACGACCAGCAGGTCCACCGCGGCGAGCAGCTCGGGCGGGAGGTCCCGGGCCGGGGCGGCGTTCAGGATGACCCTGGTGCCGGCGTCCCGGGCGGCCACCGCGGCTTCGGTCACGGTCCGCACCGGGATCTCCAGTTGGGCGACCAGGACATCCGCCGCCCGTACCGTGGCCAGCTCCTCCTCGGTGAGACCGATCAGGGCGTCGTTGGCGCCCGGGGTCACCACGATGGCGTTCTCCCCCTGGGCGTTGACCATCACCAGCGCCACCCCGGAGGCACCGTAGACCACGCGCAGCTGACTGGTGTCCACGCCGGCCGCGGTGATGCGGGCCTTGAGGGTGACGCCGAAGGCGTCCGAGCCGATCGCGCCGAGGAAGGCACAGGAGGCGCCGGCCCGGACCGCGGCCACGGCCTGGTTGGCGCCCTTGCCGCCGGGCAGCATCACGAAGTCGGTGCCGAGCATGGTCTCGCCCAGTCGCGGCAGCGCGGGCGCCATCGCGACCAGGTCCATGTTGGCGCTGCCCACCACGGCGACACGGGTCTGCGGCACGGCTGTCTCCGGTTGTCCGACGCTCAGGCGGCGCGGGCCGTGAAGCGGTCGCCGGACCGCTCGACCACCAGCGGCAGCCCGAAGGTCTTGGAGAGGTTGTCACCGGTCAGCGTCTCGGCGAGCAACCCCTGGGCGACCACCCCGCCCTCGCGCAGCAGCAGCGCGTGGGTGAACCCGGGCGGGATCTCCTCGACGTGGTGGGTGACCAGCACCATCGCCGGGGCGTCCGGGTCGTACGCCAGCTCGGCCAGCCGGGCGACCAGGTCTTCCCGACCACCCAGGTCGAGCCCGGCGGCGGGCTCGTCGAGCAGCAGCAGCTCCGGGTCGGTCATCAGGGCCCGCGCGATCTGCACCCGCTTGCGCTCGCCCTCGGAGAGGGTGCCGTAGCGGCGTTCGGCGAGGCCGCCGACGCCGAGCTGGCTCAGCAGTGACCGCGCCCGTGCCTCGTCGCCGCGGTCGTAGTTCTCCCGCCAGCGGCCGACCACCGACCAGGCGGCGGTCACCACCACATCGCTGACCCGCTCGTCGGCGGGCAGTCGCTCGGCGATCGCGGCGGTGGTGAGCCCGATCCGGGTCCGCAGCTCGTTGACGTCGGTGCGGCCGATCCGCTCGCCGAGCACGTGCGCGACACCGGTGGTGGGGTGCAGCCGGCCGGCGGCGAGGTTGAGCAGCGTGGTCTTGCCGGCGCCGTTGGAGCCGAGCACGACCCACCGCTCGTCCAGTTCGACGCGCCAGGTCAGGTCCTGTAGGAGGGCGGTGCCAGAGCGGCGTACACCGACGCCGTCGAGGCTGACCACCAGATCCGGGTCCACGAAAGCGGCGGCAGGCGCGGCGCCGGCAGCGCCGGGGATCAGGTCACCAGTCACCACACCATCCAACCACGCAGCGCTGGGGTGCCCCCCATGGGCGGCACCTCAGTCATAGGGTGGGGCACCGTGTCGTTGATCACCAAGCCCGAAGGACGGTCCATGCCCCGTCGACGTACGGAGTCGCGCGGATGAGCGCGGTCATCGAGATCGAGGGTCTGCGGAAGACCTTCCACAGCCTGCGCAGCGGCCGACGGGTGGCGGTGGACGGGTTCGACCTGCTGGTCGAGGCGGGCCAGGTGCACGGCTTCCTGGGCCCCAACGGCTCGGGCAAGACCACCACCCTGCGGGCCCTGCTCGGGCTGGTACGCGCCGACAGCGGTCGGATGACAGTGCTCGGCGAACCGTCGCCGGAGCTGCTGCCCCGGGTGGCGGCCCAGGTCGGCGCCATCGTGGAGAGCCCACAGTTCTTCGGCAACTTCACCGGTCACCGCACGCTGCGGTTGTTGGCCCGCGCGGGTGGAGTGCCGGTCTCGCGGGTGGACGAGGTGCTGGACCTGGTGGGCCTGCACGACCGGGGCGATGATCGGGTGAAGGCCTACTCGCTGGGCATGAAACAGCGTCTGGCGGTGGCGTCCGCGCTGTTGAAGGACCCGCGGTTGCTCATCCTGGACGAGCCGGCGAACGGGCTGGATCCGGCGGGCATCCGGGAGATGCGGGACCTGATGCGGTCGCTGGCGGCGAACGGTGTGACGGTGCTGGTGTCCAGTCACATCCTGGGCGAGATCCAGCTCATCTGCGACCACGTCACGATCATTTCGCGGGGCCGTCGGGTGGCGGCCGGCCCGGTGGATGAGGTGCTGGCGGGTTACGACCGGCATGAGTACCTGGTGCGGGTGGCCGAGCCGGAGCGGGCCGTCGAGTTGCTGCACGCGGCCGACCTGCCGGCGGCCGTCGACGGCGAGGCGCTGGTGGTGAGCGGGGTGAGTGACCCGACGATGGTCAGCCGGGTGCTCGGCGAGCAGGGGCTGTGGGTGGGCGAGCTGACGCCGTTGCGGCCGGATCTGGAGAGCGTCTTCCTGGAGCTGACGGGCGCGTACGAGCATCCGTCGGTCCCCCGGCAGGTCGACGACTCGTCGCTGCCGCACGATGAAGCTGTGATCGATCTCGATCGGGGAGTGGGCGCGTGAACCTGGTTCGTGCCGAGTTGGAGCGGCTGTGCGCGCGCCGCTTCGTGCAGCTCATGGTCGTCCTGTTGGTCTTCGCGTTCGCCATCACGGCGGCGACCACGCTGGCTGGCTCCCACAAGCCGACGGTGAGTGAACTGAACTCGGCGCGTCAGCAGGCCGTCGAGGCGCGACGGAGCATGGAGACCACGCACCAGGAGTGCCTGGCCCGCCAGAAGGAGAGGTCGCCGGCCGACACGAGCGAGTATTTCGCCGACTGCGCGAACCTCGACCCGATCCGGCAGGACCGGCTGCCCATCGCCGCCGACTTTCTGCCGGGGGTGTTCAGCTTCGCCGAGCAGGCCGAGTCGCTGCTCTATTTCCTGATCGCGTTCCTGGTGTTGTTCGGGTTCCTGGTCGGCGCCTCCTACATCGGCGCGGATCTGAACTCGGGCGGCGTGGTGAATCTCCTGCTCTGGCGACCGCGCCGGTTGACGGTGCTCGCGGCCAAGTTGGGCACCCTGCTGGGCTCGATGCTGGTCCTGTCCCTGCTGGCGTCGGTGGCCTACCTCGCCACGTTCTGGGTGATCGGGCAGAGCGCCGGCCTGCCGGGCCGGTTGGACGACGACTTCTGGAGTTCGCTCGGTGCGGTGCACGGCCGGGGCCTGGTGTTGGTGCTGTTGGCCTCCGCCGTGGGCTTCGCGATCGCCACGCTGGGTCGGCACACGTCGGCGGCACTGGGGGCGGTGGCGGCGTACGCGGTGGTGTGGGAGTTGGGCGGCCGTCTGGTGCTGGAGATCATCGACGTCCGGCGGTCGGACCAACTGATGCTCTCCAGCTATATCGGGGCGTGGCTCAGTGGCGAATCGCGGTTCTTCGACCCGCGGCTCTGTGCCGGCACCTCGGGCACCGGCTACTGCTCGGGCCTCTACAGCCTGACCTGGGCTCCGGCACTGCTGGTGCTGGTGGTGCTGACCGGTGGGCTGACCGTGGCGGCGTTTGCCGTGTTCCGTCGCCGCGACCTGGTCTGAGGCTGCACCGGGCCGCCCGTCCTGCGATGGGCGGCCCGACGGGCCGGGGCAGGCCGGTACGCGGCAAAGGCTTGCGACTCACCGGGACGCGATGAAATATTCCTTCACGTGACCGCCGCGACGGGCTCAGCCGACGGTGGAGCCGAACACCTCGTCGCGCACCGCGTCCAGGGCGGTGCGCAGCGCGCCGTGCAGGATCGGCTCCTCGGTCAGCCCGGTCGGCACCACTCGCGGCTGGACCAGGGTGATCGCCGCGACCTCCTGCTGCACCCGGTCGGCGAGGGCAGTGCCACCGGCCTGGCCCACCTCGCCAGCGAGCACGACCAGCGGTGGATCCAGCACCACGCAGGTGCTGGCCACGCCGAGCGCGAGCCGACGGGCCAGTTCGTCGAGCATCGGGCCACCGTCGGCACCGGCGGCGACGGCCGCGCGGACCGCCTCGGCGGCGTCGGCGTCCGGGTAGCCGTGCTCCGCGGCCACCGCGCGCACCGAGTCCGCACCGACCAGCTGCTGGAAGGCCGGCTTGGCGCGTCGGGAGACATCGCGCGGAATGGGCGCGCCGGGCACCGGCAGGTAGCCGATCTCGCCGGCCGCGCCGCTGCTGCCGTGGTGCAACCGCCCGCCCAGCATGATCGCCAGGCCGACGCCGGCACCCACCCAGACCAGCACGAAGTCTCCCAGCCCCTGGGCGGCGCCGGACTGCGCCTCCGCCACCGCGGCGAGGTTGACGTCGTTCTCGAAGACCACCGGTGTGTGCAGGTCGTCCCGCAGCGCGGCGAGCAGACCACTGTGCCAGCGGGGCAGGTTGAAGGCGAAGGTGATGTCGCCGGTGCCGGGGTCGACCAGGCCCGGGGTGCCGAGCACGATCCGTCGTACGCTGCTCAGCTGCGCCTGTGCGCTGCTCGCCGCCTGCACGACGGCGTTGTGCACGACGCCCACCGGGTCGTCGGTGTCCCGGGTCGACTGCTCCACCCGGCCGATGACGGCACCGGTGATGTCGGCGCACGCGGCCACCACCCGGTCCGGTCCGACGTCCACACCGACGACGTGCGCGCTGCCCGGGCGGACCGCGTAGAGCTGGGCGTTGGGCCCTCGCCCGCCGGCCTGCTCACCGACCCGTGCGACGAGGCCGCGCTCCTCCAGCCGCTCGACCAGTTGCGAGGCGGTGACCTTCGACAGGCCGGTCAGCTCGCCGAGCCGAGCCCGGGTCAGGGGGCCGCGTTCGAGGAGCAGCTCCAGCGCGGCACGGTCGTTGAGCGCCCGCAACAGGCGGGGGGTGCCGGGCAGCCGGGTCGCACTCATGAGACGTCCTCTAGTTTTAGTAAACTTTGCTAACTGTAAACCAGCCTGCGAAAGGGTAGCCGTAGCGTAACGGTCACTCGGCGGTGGGACGCTCGGCCAAGTCGGCAGGGCCAAGACCACCACCGGTACGACGTTGCGGACCCGCGGGGCACCGAAGGGGGAAGATCACGTGGGGTTGGATCCAGGACTGCGCCGGCTGGCGCTGGGCACGCTCCTCGCCGCGTATCCGGGACCGGTCCCACCGGATTGGGCGGTCGACCTGCTGGCCGACGGGCTGGCCGGGCACACCCTGTTCGGCACCAACGTGCACGACCCCGCGCAGGTGGCGGCGAGCACCGCCGCGCTGCGCGCCGGTCGGCCGGACGCGCTGATCGCCATCGACGAGGAGGGCGGCGACGTGACCCGGCTGGCGCACGCCACCGGCAGCCCGTACCCCGGCAACGCCGCCCTGGGCGCGATCGGCGACGTGGCACTCACCCGGCGGGTCTACCAGTCGATCGGTGCCGAACTCGCCGCGCTCGGCATCACCGTCAACCTCGCCCCCACCGTCGATGTCAACACCGCCGACGACAACCCCGTGATCGGCACCCGTTCCTTCGGCGCGGATCCGGTGCGGGTGGCCGCCCACTCGGCCGCCGCCGTGACCGGGTTGCAGGCCGCTGGCGTGGCCGCCTGCGCCAAGCACTTCCCCGGGCACGGTGCCACCGTCACCGACTCCCACCACGAGCTGCCCACCGTGGACGCTCCGCTGGGCCTGCTCCGCCAGCGGGACCTACCGCCGTTCGCGGCCGTCGTCGCCGCCGGGGCGCGCGCCGTGATGACCGCGCACATCCGGGTGCCTTCACTCACCGGTGCCGACCCGGCCACCTTCAGCCGAGCCGTCCTGGTTGACCTGCTGCGCACCGAGTACGGCTTCACGGGCACCGTCATCACCGACGCGCTGGAGATGAAGGGAGCCGCGGTGGCCGCCGGCGGGGTCGGGCCGGCCGCCGTCCGGGCCCTGAGCGCGGGGGCCGACCTGCTCTGCATCGGCGCGAGGGTCGACGCCTCGCTGGTCGAGCGGGTGGCCGCCGAGATCGTCGACGCGCTCACCGACGGCCGGCTCGTGACGGCGCGGGTCGAGGAGGCGGCCGGCCGCGCCGCCGATCTCGCCGCCTGGACCCGGGCCGCCAGCGGGTCGACGGCCACCGAGGACACCGAGCTGGGGTACGCGGCGGCGCGCCGGGCGGTCCGGGTGGACGGACTGCTCACCGGCCTTGGTCAGCCACTGGTGGTGCAACTGCACACCGAGTCGACGATCGCCGAGGGTCGGGTGCCGTGGGGCCTCGGTCCACACCTGGACGGGGTGCCGGAGATCCGGGTGATCGCCACCGAGACCGACCCGGCCACGCTGCGCGGGTTGGCCGGCGACCGTCACATCGTGCTGGTCGGGCGACACCTGCACCGGCTGCCCGGCGGCCCGGAGCTGATCGCCGACCTGGCCGCCCAGCACCCGGTGACAGTGGTGGAGATGGGCTGGCCGGCGCAGTGGCGGCCAGCGGACGTCCGCGCCTTCGTCACCACCTACGGCGCGAGTCACGCCAACGGTCGCGCGGCGGCCGAGGCGCTCGGCCTCGTTCGCACGCTCCGTCACTGACGCGCTGGACCGCCGACTCGCTCGACCCGGTGAAGAAGCAGGTCAAGTCCACTTCTCGACACTCCGAACCGACAGCTTCAACCTTGCCCCGGGCCCACTCGATACGTAGCGTGATCGACACGTGGCGGCTCGCCAACGGCGGGGCGCCACACCCGGAACCGGGGCCTGGGGGGAGGTTGCGGACCGTGGATCCGGCCCGGGATCCACGGTCCGCGCCCGATGCCCGCTCAGCGCGGATAGACCCCGTACGCGCGCCAGCCCCGGTCCGGGAACCCGGCCGCCTCGGCTACCCGGGCCGAGGCGTGATTGTCGCGCTCGTGCAGGTAGGTGGGCACCGCCCCCTCGTCGAGCACCCGCCGCGCCGCCTGGGCGACCAGTCGACGGGCGAGGCCGCGCCCCTGGGCGGCCGGCACGGTGCCGACGGCCAGCTCGCGCCCGTGCGCGTCGTGCCGTTTGATCCCGGCACCGGCCAGGTAGGCGCCGTCCGGGGCACGGACCACCAGCACCGGCCGGTCGAAGAGTCGCAGCCACGGCGGCAGCCCGGGAGCTGTCGGATCGGTCCACTCCCCCACATCGGGCAGCGGCGCGGGTGCCACGCTCCACCGGAAGGGGCCGTCGTGTACGCAGAATTCGGGCAGGCCGACGGCCTCCGGCAGCGCGGCGAGCAGCCGAGCCGGCGTACGGCGAGCCAGCGCGCGGACCGCTTCCACGCGATCCGGTGCCACGGAGAGCACTGCGCTCTGCCCGGTGTCCACGGCGAGCGCGGGGCGCAGTCGGCCATCCCAGGCCGGTTCGGCCCGCCGCTGCGAGGCGACCACGTGCAACCCCGGACCGGCCGGCCACTGGCCGAGCCAGGTGGCCAGGTGCAGGTGAAGCCGCCGGTCGAGCATTGCGCACCTCCCGGTTACCCGACCCGTCGTGGATCACCGTACGCCGGACGGCAGGGCCGGGCGCAGGATACGTCAGAGCCGAGTGGACCAGGGGGTATGGGAACCATCGCACAAATCGACCGTCATATGTATTTCCATACCTGGACACCTTTGTTTGGGACGGTGAACGCATGCCGATTCAGCCGAACGACCACTACCAGCAGGACCCCGAGCGACTCTGGCGGGCGGCGGAGACCGTCGGTGGCAATCCGCCCCAGCCGCGCTACCGGAACCCCCGTGCGATCGGCGCCGGAGCCCTGTCGTGGGCCGGGCTGAACAAGCTGGCCGTCGGCAGCTCCAGTCGGCACCGCCTGAACACCCACTGACGCACGACCGGCCAGCCCACCGAGTTGGTGGCGCCGAGAGGGGGCAGCCCCTGGCGGTCGTCCGGGGCGACACACCGGAGGAGGTCCAGCGGCGGCATTCGCACACCTGTCGGGTAATTTCTTGTGGTCCGCCATCCCGGCCTACGACAGGAGAAGCTCCGCGCATGGGCAAGAAGACGATCCACGTCTCCGACTTCACCGGCACGGTTCTGCAGCAGGACGACGAGGTGGTCCGCGTCGTCGTGCTGGAGCACCCGGACCTGGTCGCCGGGCCCGTGCAGTTGGATGCCACCCCGGGCGAGGTGGAGAACATCGACGACGCCGCGCTGGACGTGGCGGTGGTCGAGATCCACGACCGGCACGGCGGTGGCGAGCCACGCCGGGTGGTGTTGACCGCCAGCGAGTTCGACGCGATGGCCACCGACGTGCCGATGGCACAGCTGTTGAAGACGGCCGAGCGGGTCCGCCCACCCAAGGCCCGCAAGAGCGCCGAGAAGATCGACTACGGCACGTTGGAGCACGCCGGAAAGCCACACCGGGGCCGGGTCACCGAGGAGGAGGCCCGCCTGGTGCGTGAACAGCTCGACGAGGTCAACAAGCGCCTCGCCGATGCGGGCGTGCGCCAGATCGACCCGGCCGATCCGGAGCACGCCCTGCGTTACGGCTTCCCTGAGGCGTCCTGACCTCGGGTCCTCACTGGTTCTTGACGATGGTGGCGATGGCGGCGACGAGGTCGGCCTCGACCGCCGCCTTCTTTAGGCCGAGGTTGGTGAGCACGCCCGCGCCGTCCTCCTGCTCAAGCAGGGCGAGCAGGATGTGCTCGGTGCCGATGTAGTTGTGCCCGAGGCGCAGCGCCTCCCGGAAGGTCAGCTCCAACGCCTTCTTTCCCCGCGCGTCGTACGGGATGAGGTCCGGCACCTGTTCGGCCCGGGGCGGAAGGACGGCGGTGACCGCCTCCCGCACCGCCTCGGGGGTGGCGCCGCGACCAGCCATCACCCTGGCGGCCAACCCCTCCGGCTCGGCCAGCAGGCCCAGCACCAGGTGATCGGGCCCGATCTCGGCGTTGCCGCTGGCGCGGGCCTCCTCCTGCGAGGCCATCACCACGTTGCGGGCGCGCGGGGTGAACCGGCCGAAGCCGGCGCTGGGGTCGAGCGGGCCCGCGTCGGTCGCCTTCGGCACGAAGCGCTTCTGGGCGGCCTGCTTGGTGACCCCCATGCTGCGGCCGATGTCGGTCCAGGAGGCGCCCGAGCGCCGGGCCTGGTCGACGAAGTGCCCGATCAGGTGATCGGCGACCTCACCGAGGTGGTCGGCGACGAGCACCGCGTCGGTGAGCTGGTCGAGCGCGTCGGTGTGCAGCTTCTTGATCGACTGAATGAGGTCGTCGAGCTTCAGCGTGTTACTCATCTGGCCAGGTTCCGTCATGCGTCAACTATAGGTTGACGCTCCCTCTTCGTCAACGTCGGGTTGACGATCCTGTTCCCGATCAGGCATCCGTCCGGGCGTACTCCGGTAGGCGCTGGGCGACGGACGCCGGGGACGGCATGGCGGCGATCTCCTCGGCCACCGCGCGGGCCGCGTCGCGCTGCTCGACGTTGCCGTGCCGCGGCAGCAGCCGGTGGACCTGCTCTGCGATGGCACCCGCGTCCACCTCTGCGGGGAGGAGCCGAACCCCGACCCCGGCTGCGGCGAGCGCCTCCGCGTTGGCGAACTGGTCCGCGCCCTGCGGCACCATCAACTGGGGTACGCCCGCCGCGAGCGCGCCGAGGGTGGTGCCGCTGCCCCCGTGGTGCACCACCACGTCGACCTGCGGCAGCAACTCCGCCTGCGACACCCACCGGTGGACGCTGACCTGGTCGGGAATCTCACCCAGCTGCTCCAGGGGCACCCGGCCCGCCGCGACCACCACCTCCGCGTCCAGCGCCGCCAGACCGGCGATGGCGGTGCGGAGCAACTCCGGCGTGCCGAACGCGGTGCCGAGGGTCAGATAGATCAATGGCCGGGAGGTCCGACTGCGCACCCGCTCGGGCAACGGGGCCGGTGTCGAGAAGGCGACCGGTCGCAGCTCGATCCGACGTTCGGTGGCGAGGAAGTCCTTGTCCTGCAACGAGGGCGGCCAGATGTCCAGGTGCGGCCGGCCGACGACCTCGGCGTTCCTGGTGGGCAGCTCCAGACCGATACCCTCGGGAAACATCCGGCCGAACCCGTGCCACAGACCCGGGATTCCGGCGCGACGGGCCGCCACAGCCGCTCCCGGCAGCCCCCACTCGTGCACCACCAGGTCGGGCCGCAGTCGCGCCAACTCCGGTGCGAGGTCCTCGACGTACACCTCATAGAAGGCGTCGCCAGGACGGAACGGCAGCAGGCCGTGCGCGGCCAGTGGCGCGTGCACCTCCGTACCGGCGGCGAAGTGGACCTCGTGCCCGGCGTCCCGGGCGGCGATCGCCAGCGGGATCAGCGGATAGGTGTGCCCGACGGACGCAAGACTGGCGAACAGCACGCGCATGGCGTCGGACCCTACCCGCCGGACCGTGGGCCCGGCCGGGCCCACCGGCCCAGATACGGTGGGCTCCGATCCAGCGCGATACCGGCGGAAAGGGCGGGTCATGCGTCTGCACGTGGGGTGCGCGATGTGGAGTCACCGGTCGTGGCCGGGCCACCGACTGCCGCCCACGGAGCGCCTACGGCACTACGCCAGCTGGTGCGACGCGGTGGAGGGCAACACGACGTTCTACGCGACCCCGGCCCGGGACACCGTTGCCGCGTGGGCCGCCCAGACGGGCCCCGACTTCCGGTTAGTCCTCAAGCTCCCCAAGGTCATCACGCACGAACGTCGACTCACCGACGTCGACGAACCGCTGCGCGCCTTCCTGGACGCGATCGAGCCGCTCGGCCCGCGCGCCCACGCCCTCTGGATCCAACTGCCCGGCTCGTTCGCACCCGGCGACGTCCCGGCCCTGGGCCGTTTCCTGGCGCGGCTTCCGCAGTCCCACCGGTACGCGGTGGAGGTCCGCCATCCCAGTTTCTTCACCGACGCCCACGCCGCCCGGCTGCTCGAAGCAACCCTCACCGCCGTCAGCGCCGAGTGGATCCCCTTCGACACGACCGTCTTCTTCGCCAACCCACCGACGAGCGACGCGGAGCGGGACGCCTGGAGCAAGAAACCGCGCGTGCCACTGCGGTCCCTCGCGCTCACCGACCGGCCGATCGTCCGCTACCTCGGTCGCGACGACCCGACGCGCACTGTCGAGGGGTGGCAGCGCTGGGTCGATGTGACCGCCACCTGGCTACGCGAGGGGCGCTCGCCGACGATGTTCATCCACACCCCGGACAACGCCGACGCGCCGGTGCTCGCCCGCCGGTTCCACGACGAGGTACGGGCACGCGTGCCCGGACTCGACGCGTTGCCCGAGCCGATCCCGGTCGAGCCGCTGACGCTGTTCTGACCGGCCCCCTCAGCCCTGCTGGTCGAGCAGCTCGTCGAGGTGGGTCGCCGTGCTGATCAGCGACAGGTGGCTGAACGCCTGCGGGAAGTTCCCGATCTGCTCACCGGTCGGCGCGATCTCCTCCGAGTAGAGGCCCAGCGGGTTGCTGTAGGTGAGCATCTTCTCGAAGGTCAACCGGGCGTCGTCGATCCGGCCGGCCAGCGCGAGGGCCTCCACGTACCAGAAGGTGCACATGTTGAACGTGCCCTCGGTGCCGGCGAGACCGTCCGGGGAGGCATTCGGGTCGTAGCGGTAGACCAGGCTGTCGGAGACCAGTTCGGTGTCCATCGCCCGTAACGTCGACTCCCACATCGGGTCGGTTGGTGAGATGAAGTCCAGCCCTGGCATCGCCAGCAGCGAGGCGTCCAGGATGTCGGAACGGTAGTGCTGCACGAACGCACGTCGCTCCGGGTGGAACCCACGGGTCATCACCTGCTCGTAGATGGCGTCCCGTTCGGCGGACCAGCGGGCGATGTCGCCCGGGCGGCCCCGGCGCCGCGCGATGCGGATGGCCCGGTCCAGCGCGACCCAGGACAACACCCGACCGTAGGTGAAGTCCTGCCGACCGGAGCGGGTCTCCCAGACGCCGTCCTCGGGTTGGTCCCAGTGCTCACACAGCCAGTCCATCAACCCGGCCGTCTTACGCCACCCCTCGTACGGCGCGATCAGCCCGTCGCGGTCCGCCAACTCCAACGAGGCGAGCGCCTCGCCGTAGATGTCGAGTTGGAGTTGGTCCGCCGCGCCGTTGCCGATCCGCACCGGCGCGGAGCCGCGGTACCCCTCCAGGTGACCCAGCACCTCCTCGGGGAGGTCCGGTGAGCCGTCGATGCGGTACATGATCTGCAAGGGCAGGTTGCCGTCGTGTGCCTCACGGATGCGCGCCTCAAGCCAGAGCAGGTACTTCCGGGCCTCGTCGGTGAAGCCCAGGCGCAGCAGCGCGTGCACCGAGAAGGACGCGTCCCGGATCCAGGTGTAGCGGTAGTCCCAGTTCCGCTGCCCGCCGATCTGCTCGGGTAGCCCCGCGGTGGGCGCGGCGACCAGGGCGCCGGTCGGCGCGTACGTCATCAGCTTGAGGGTCATCGCCGACCGTTCCACCATCTCCCGCCAGCGGCCCTTGTAGCGGGAACCGCCCACCCACCGTCGCCAGTAGTCGCGGGTCTCGGCGAGCAGTTCGCACGCCTCGTCGGTGCTGAGTGCTCGGGGCGCGTGCGGGCTGGCCGTCTCCAGGGCGACCCCGCCGATGTCGCCCGCGTGCAGCGTGAACCGCGCGGACACACCGTCGGCGTCACGGTGGAAGTCCCCCACGTGGAACTTCCGCTCCACGTTCTTGAAGGCGGCGAGGGTGAAGGTCATCGTCGCGCTCCGAAAGACGTCGCCTTCGGGGTGCACCTCCAGCTCGAACGGATCGCGCCCGTAGTTGAACCGTGGCTGGCAGTGGAAGCGGAACCGCATGGTCCCCCGGACCATCCGGACCAGCCGGATCAACCGGTGCTGGTCGGTGGCCCGCTCACCGGTGACAGGCATGAAGTCGAGCAGCTCACCGACACCGTCGGCGCTGTGGAAACGGGTGATCAGGATTGGCGTACCGGGCAGGTAGAGCTGCTTGCTCGTGTAGTCGACGCCGTCGGGCGAGAGCTGGAAGTGACCGCCTTCGCGGCGGTCCAGCAGCGCGCCGAAGACGCTCGGCGAGTCGAAGCGGGGCGCGCAGAACCAGTCGACCGTGCCGTCCGTGCTGATCAGTGCCGCGGTCTGTAGATCACCGATCAGACCGTGGTTCTCGACTGCCGGGTAGCTCTCCACGCTCTCCCCCGCCATCCGTACGGGCAATGGCGGGGACTACCCGGGAGCTGACGAAAGATGCCGCGCGCCGGCGTCGGTTCGCGGCCCGGGACGGGGCGTACCGTCGATCTCGACCTCGACATCGGCCCCGTCCCGGGCACCAACGCCATCGACGAGAGGACAACCCGTCAGCCTGCGAGGATTTGCCACACTCAACATCTGGGCGGACGACGTGGCAGCGGCCACGGAGTGGTACGCGGACCTCCTCTGCGTCGAGGCGTACTTCATGCGCCCGGTTAGTGGGCCGGGTTCGGTGTGTGCGGGAGTTTGCCCAGTTGACGCCAGTTCGTCTCGGCGACCTCGACACCGTAGTGCTTGGCGGCGGCGAGGATGTTCTGAAAGGCCAGGTCGCGGTCCGCGTCGGTGACGCCCTGCACCTGGTCGAACCGGGCGATGGCGTTGCGGACGTGGCCCGCGTCGGTCATCGGCTCCTTGCGTTTCCCGGGGAACGCGAAGACGCTCTCCGGCAGCTCACGCTTGTCCTTGTCCGACAGCGTGCCGTGCTTCTCGTGGGGCTTCCAGGTTGACTTCATCGCCCAGCAATACCCGCACGCGGGCCCGGTAGCACCTCCGAAGCCGGCATTATCCGGACGATCGCCATCGACAAGATCCATATCATGCCGACAGGACCACGCGAAGCCGAAGCCCTTCGCGAGTTGTCCTTTGTGGAGTGCGAGCATTGTCGGCATGGATATTTACGAGGATTCCCGTACGGTGTCCCGCTCCGACCTGGCCGCCTGGTTGCGCCAACTGGCGAACCAGCTGGAGTCCGACGGGCGGCTCTTCTACGGCGCCGCGGGTGCGGTGACCGTCGCGGACACCGTGCGGTGCGAGCTGGAGATCGAACGGGAGAGCGAGACGGAGGTGTCCGTCGAGATCGAGTTCTCCTGGACCGAGCCCGCGCGCGTCAAGGCGGCGGACGAGGAGGAGCCCTCGAAGGACGCCGAGGCCACCGAGCCGACCGAGACCACGCCGGAGGCCGCCAGCTAGTGCCGTGACCACGAACGTTCACGGTGTTGGGTGACACGCCGTGGGGCCTGTCGGCTGGGCGTTGTCGGGGCGGTCAGGCTGTAGCGGTGGCAGATCTTGTACGCGTGCGGCGGCTCAGTGATC